>DATHRO010000073.1:0-4612 GCA_035465135.1 Candidatus Deferrimicrobiaceae bacterium | reverse complement strand
GCCCTCCCGGCGGCGCAGCTGGCGGGCGACCGCGGCCTCCTCGCCCGCGTCCTGGCGGCCCTCGGGGCGGCGCTCGTCCACGGCGTGCGAGGCCATGATGGCGAGGCCGCGCGTCACCTCCACGAGGCGGCCTCGCTGGCGGGCGAGAGCGGTGATCTCGAGACTGTCGCGCGGGCCGAGCGCGAGCTCGGCTACGTCGAGATGCTCCGCGGCCGATACGACCGCGCGGAGCGATGGCTCACCGATGCGGCGGACGCTGGCGTGGGAAGCGCCGTTGAATCTGCGTGGTCCCGCGCGGTCAGAGCCGCTGCCCTCAGCGACGTCGGCCTGCACGATCGAGCGATCACGGAGCTCGCCGATGTGCTCGCGCTGGCACGTGATCGACGACTGACCCAGGTCGAAGCATGGGCCCTGACGTTCCTCGGCCGGGCTCAGCTCCTGCAGGGCGAGCACGGAGCCGCAATGGAGTCGCTGACCGCCGCAACCGCCGCGGCCGAGGCGGCCAACTGGACCTCGTTCGTCCCGCTACCGCAGGCGTTGCTCGCCGACGCCCTGCTTGCCGAACGTGCCATTGACGCGGCCGAGGCCGCGTACGAGCGGGCTCATGCGCTCGCGCTCCAGCTCGACGACCCGTGCTGGGAGGGCATCGCCGGTCGCGGCCTGGGCCTCGTGGCCGCCGAGCGAGGTGATCTCGATGCGGCGTTCACTCGGCTCACCGATGCACGTCGTCGCTGCGTGCGGGTCCCGGATGCCTGGCTGTGGGTCGAGGCCTACTGCCTTGACGCCCTCGCCGGCCTCGCCGTGGCGGCGGATCCAGCGCGCGCCGAGGTCTGGATCACCGATCTCGAGACCCTCGCCGCGAAAACGGGGATGCGCGAGTTCGTCACCCGCGCGTATCTCCATCGTGCTCGCCTCGGCGATGAGTCGGCCAAGCAGGCCGTTGCCGTGCTGGCCGCCGAGATCGAGAATCCCTCACTCTCAATCACCTAGCCCCCTCACACGCGTCATCACACGCTCGGGGCGCACTGTCTGGCCGGCCCAAAATGGTGGTCACGGGAAGGAGCGGCGGACATGAGCACCCGAGCAACGAAGCGCACCCTCAACGGGTTCGACGTCGGCGAGCTCGAGGCGTACGTGAGATCTGTCGACGCCGACCGGACGCAGGCGGATCGGAACCCGACTGTCGTCGCCCGATGGCTCGGCGAGAGTCGCGCGGCCGTGAGCTCCACCTCGGGCGGCCCCGAAGTATCGATGGGTGGCGACGACGAGCCGAGCGCCATGAACATGCTGCTGCGAACGCTCGCTGCCTGTGACGTGGAGGTGATCGCGATGACCGCGTCGCTCCTCGGCGTCGAGATCGAGAGCCTTTCCATCGAAGCCAGCGGCCAGTTCCATGTCGGGCGGTTTCTCGGCCTGTCGAGCTCCGACGGGCCGGGCTACCGGTCGATCGCGTACACCGTCCGGCTTGTCGCGCCGAACGCACGACCGGAGCAGGTGGAGGCACTTCGCCAAGCATGCCTGACGCGCTCGCCGGTTGGTGACACATTCGAGCGCCGCGTCCCGGTCACGATGCGGTTCGAGGCCAGCCAGCGCTAGCTGCGATCGGATTAGCTGTACGCACGGGAGGGAAGGACCACATGCGCCGTTTCATCGCCTCGATCCTGGCCGGCAGCGCGATCCTCGTCCTGTCGGCATCGCCAACGCTCGCCGTCGGCCTTCACCAGCACTACCTGACCACGCCGTCGGACGAACTCGTTCCGATCGCACGTGGCGTCTGCGAGAACGACCTCCAGTCCGCCATCGACAACCTCCACGTGCATGTGCACCTGGGCGCCCCGACCGAGGCGTTCAGCACGAACGGCATCGAGTTCAGCGCGGGCAGCTGCCCCGACTGACCCTCGCGACCCAGCCTATTCGTTCGTGACCTGCGCCAGCAGCACGTCCACGTCGGCGCTGCCGATCACGCCCTGGTACTTGGCGCGGACGATCCCATCCCCGTCGACGACGAAGATCCAGGGCATCGACGTCGGGCCCCACGGCTCGGCGGCGATGCCCCAGGCGTTGGCCGCCGGGACGATCGGTGGGTCGGCGAGGGTTCCCTGGAGCACAGGCGTGTCGCTCACGATCGCGTACTCGTACGGCTCTAGGTGAATCATCGGCACGTCGGGCCAGCGGTCGAGCAGGAACCGCCCCAGGCCGATCGCCTGGCCGCAGACGTCGGACGTCCGGAAGCGCCACGAGTCAACGATCAGCACGAACGGACTCCGAGCGCCCAGGGCATCGGCCGTCGAGGTCCGGGACAGCCGCGGGTCGGGCATCGGGTCGGTCGTGACTCTCCGCGCCTCCCCGCCGACGTCGTCGAGCGTGGGCGTTCGAACCGTCGGGGCGGCCATGCCCAGGGCGGCCGTGCCGCCGGGTTCGAGCGCGGCGACGCTGGTCGAGCCGGACAGAACCATGCCGGAACCACTGACGGAGACGTCGAGGCGCCACCAGCCGGCTGTCGGGACGTCCAGCGTCGCGACATACGACACCTCGGCTACGCCGCGCGGTTGGACCGCGACGGCCGAGACGCGCGGCCCGACCCCAGGCCCGTTCGAGCCGACGAGCTGGACCTCGACTCGCGCGCCGGGGTCGTTGATCCGGCCGGCCTCGCCGTACAGCGCGAGGATCACGGGACTCGAGCCGCGAGCCCAGACGGAGCTGGAGACCACCTCGACGTGGCTGAGGGTGCCGACCGCGGCGGCCGTGGAAGTCGGCGCCGGCGCGGTCGGCGTCCGGCTCGGCGGTTGCGACGCCGCCGCGGGAGCCGTCGGGAGCGCTTCGCCGGCGATCTCGCGGACGACCTCGGTCATCGCGTCGGGTTCCGTCCCGAACGGGAACTCCGCGCGGAGGAGCCCGGCCTCGTCGACGAGATAGACGGTCGCGGTGTGGTTCATCGCGTAGCGCTCGGGGTCATCGCTCTCGACGCGCGCATAGCGAACCCCCCAAGCGTCGGCGGCCTCGCGAACCGCCCCGGGCGAGCCGGTCAGGGCCGAGAACCCTTCCGGCAGGAACCGGACGTAGTCGGCCAACCATTCGACGGTGTCGCGCTCCGGGTCGATGCTGACGAACACGGCCCGCACGTCCGGCCCGGTTCGATCGAGCACCTGGCCGAGGATGCCGATCGTCGCCGGGCAGACGTCGGGACAGTGCGTGTAGCCGAAGAAGACAAGGCCCGTCCGGCCGCGGAGTGACGCGATGTCGAAGGGTTCGCCGTCGGCGTCCGTCAGGCGCAGCGGTGGCGCCGGACGAGCCTCGGCCAGCACGTACGCGGCCGGCGTCGCCGTGGCCCGCGCCTCGAACGGGGTTGAGACGAGCGAGCTGATCCCGAGCAGGGCCCCGAGCGTGAGCACCGTCGCGACGCCGAGCCCCAAGCCCTGGAGCACGAGTCGGTTGCGGCACGCCCGGATGCCTGCGCGCTGGCCCGCACCGACCGTCCCTGCCGCCATGTCAGCCCGCGCGGACCTCGGCCTGCACGACGACGGCGCCGGCCTTCTCGAAGGTCAGCCGGAGCTCGACCGCCTTGCCGGCCTCGATCGCGCCTTCCGCGACGGCCATCAGCATCAGGTGGTAGCCACCCGGCTCGAGGATCACGGTCTCGCCGGCCGGGATCTCAAGCCGCCCGATCGGGTGCATGCCGGTCATGCCGGAGCTGTCGGTCGTCGTCTCGTGGAGCTCGACCATCGCCGCCGCGGGGCTGGTGACGCCGAGGAGCGCGTCGGCCTCGGCGCCACCGACGATCTCGAAGTAGGCAGCTGCCGGCCGGTCCATGCCCTGCGGAGCCCGGACCCACGCTCCGGACACGGTGGGCCCGGTCTCACCGGCGATCGGCCCCGTCGAGCAAGCGCCGAGCGAGGCGCCGACGAGGACGAGCGCGCTCGCCGCCAGCCAGCTACGCCAGCAGCGCGCTGACGATCGCATCGACGTGGGCCTTCTCCGGGACGACGATCAGCGAGGTGACCATCCCGAACATGCCGTCGAGGCCCTCGACGTGCGGCAGGATGTGGCAGTGGAAGGCCCAGATCCCGGGCCGGTCGGCGGTGATCAGGGCATCGAACCGCTCGCCGGGGTTGACCCCGAGCGTGTCGCACTCGAAGGCGGCGCTGCCGAGGTCGTGGCCGTCCCGCTCGACGACCCGCATCGTGTACCCGTGGCTGTGCCACGGATGCATCATGTTGCCCTCGTTCATGAACCGGATCCGGACCGTCTCGCCGACCGCGGCCAGGACCGGCACGACGGCCGGGAAGCCGTGCCCGTTGATCGTGAAGCCGCCGACGGCGTCGTTCGAGATCCAGACGTACTCGCGGTCGGCCTTGTACGGGTCGTTCCGGCGGTCGACGACAAACCCGCCAAGAAGCCCGCGGCCGACCTGATCGGTCGCGTTGTGGTGCGAG
This sequence comes from Candidatus Deferrimicrobiaceae bacterium, assembly GCA_035465135.1. Taxonomy (GTDB): domain Bacteria; phylum Chloroflexota; class Limnocylindria; order Limnocylindrales; family CSP1-4; genus UBA5189. The sequence continues at coordinate 179 of DATHRO010000073.1, read as the reverse complement.
TGGTACATCAGCGAGCCGGGATTGCGGGCGGTGAACTCGTAGGTGAACGACTCGCCCGGCGCGAACGGCACCTGGTTGACGAACGGCACGCCGTCCATGAACGGGTCGTCGAACTCGACGCCGTGGAAGTGGACGCTCGTCGTCTCCTGGAGGTTGTTGGTGAAGATCGCCCGGACCCG
>DATHRO010000072.1:0-7802 GCA_035465135.1 Candidatus Deferrimicrobiaceae bacterium | reverse complement strand
GACGGCGTTCTTCGTGTTCAGGATCACGACGCGCAGCTCTTCACGCTCCAGGCGGCCCATCTGGAGCACGAGCCGGTCGGCCACGTCACGCGGCGAGCGGATCGTCCAGCGGCTGACCGGCCAGTCGGCCAGCATCCGCCGTCCGAGCTCGAAGGCAGCCTGCAGCTGCGCGGCCCGGGCTGCGCCCACGCCAGGCACCGCCTCGAGCTCCGGGGCGCTCGCCCGGGCGAGGCCGGTCAGGCCGTCGAAGCGGGTGATCGCGTCGGTCGCAACATCGACGGCCGACCGCCCGGCCGTCCCGGATCCCCACAGCAAGGCGATCAGCTCCGCCGCCGTCAGGCCGGACGCGCCGCGGAGGTGCAGCCGCTCCCGCGGCCGCTCGGCGGCCGGCAGCTCGCGGATCGCATGTCCCCGTCCGGCGGCTCGTCCCTCGAGGACCCGCAGGGGAGGGCGGCGTGGCTCGGTCGTCGGCATCTTGCCCTCCGGATCTCGACGCGGCGTCCCTGGGCCCGGGCGACGGGAGCCCGCCGATTCCCCCCGCCATCCGGACCCGAGGGACGCGCCGGAGGCTAGCCGCGAGCGGTCATCGCCCGATCATCCGCCGCTCGCCGTCGGCTCACCGGCGGGCGTCGGGCCCTGCCCCGGCCTCAGGCGGCCGCGCTCGAGGCGGCGGTCTCGCCAATGGCGATGAGCACGGTGTTGAAGGCCATGTGCAGCCCGATCGGCGCCCACAGCGTGCCGGTTCGCACGTACAGCCAGCCGAGCGCGAACGCGACCGGCAGCCGGACGATGGCCGCCACGAACGCCATCGCCGCCGCCTCACCGGCCGTGTCGGCGCCGATGGCCATCAGGTGGACGAGCACGAACAGCAGGCTGGAGCGGACGATCGCCGTCGCCGGATCGACGCTCCGCAGCCAGGCGCTGAGCGCCACGCCCCGAAACCGGATCTCTTCGTAGATCGGCGCGATCAGGCCACCGGCGACGAAGTGGAGCGCGAGGCCGGCCGGGGTTCCCGTCGGTGGGAGCGGGCTCGGGGGCGTCGCACCGGCGATGGTGATCGCGAGCAACCCGACGATCGTCGTGACGAGGATGACCGGCCCGGCGAAGAGGACGCCGCCGAGGAGCCCGGCGGAGATGGCGCGCAGGTCGCCCCGGATGCCCATGTCCGACCAACCCAGGGCCCCCGGCCCGACCACGACCAGCCGGACGACGCCGAGGAATGCAGCCGCCTGGATGAGGATGAGGACGAGCTCGATGACCGGCCGGTCGGGGCTGACGCCCGAGAGCTGCAATCCCGTTCCGACCACGTACGCAGCGACGTTCGCGACGCAGTAGACGATCCCCAGGACGAGGACGGGCGACGGCCCTGCGTACGGCACGCCGGCGGCTCGCCGCTCGATCGCCTGCGAGCCGGCGAGCAGCAGGAGTCCCACCGCTAGGACCGCGAGTCCGAGGACGCCGAAGATGCTGCGGCTGACCGCATCCTGGCTGAGGGCGGCGACGGAGATCGGCGCGAGGCCGACGATTGTCGCCAGCCAGCCGACGACGAACAGGCCGGGCGCACGCCGGCCCTCGGTGACGAAGCGGAACAGTCCCGGTGCTGCGGGCGGCCCGGCCGGCGCCCGAGTGGGTCCCTCGAGCGGCTCGGTCAACGCTCCGCGACTTGGTCGGGGGCGCGTCGCGGGGCGCGGACGGACGAGCGCAGGCGCTCGCCGACCGCTTCGACTTCACCGGCCGGCAGCGCGTCGCGGTGCGGCAGGCTCACGATCGGCGCGGCCGCGGTGGCGGCGATGGCGTCATGGCGCTCGAACTCGCGGCCGCACCACGCACACAGCGACCAGTCGAGGCCGACGAGGCGACTGCAGCTCGGACAGACGCGATTGAGCCGGGTCCGGCAGGTCGGGCAGATGATCCAGGCGGGATCCACGCGCCGGTCGCACGTCGGGCAGTGCTGGATGGCCTCGATCTCGGCGAGCATCGCCTCCTCGGCCAGGTTGCGCTCGTAGACCTCGCCGATCCGCTCCTGCGGCCGGATGATCTTGTAGGTCAGGACCGCCAGCGGAAACAGGACCGGCGTGAAGACGACGATGAACGCCGCCGCGAGGTACGGCGCCAGGGCGTTGTCCGAACGCGACTGCATGTCCCGGAAGGCCCAGTAGGCCGCCGCGAACCAGAGGACGACCCAGTACACGACGGCGAGCTGGAAACCGAGCTGGATGACCGGGTTGTCGACGATCGAGCCGATCGCGTCCCCGATCCCCTGGAAGATCTCGTCCATTCCGCCGCGACGGCGCCTCCGTGTTCAGAACGACCGGTCACCTCGACGGGTCCGACGACCCGGCGCAGTGTAGCAGGGGCTCTTTTCGCCCCAGCGTGACGGTTCCGACGTCCGAGCCGCCCTCGGCGTGACGGACGGCATGGCCGGGGACGAGGTCGCTAGGCGCCCGGCAGCGTCTTCGACGCCGCCTCTGACGCGCGATCACCGCGGGCTCGCCCGGCTTCGACCGACCACGCGGCGGCGCGCCAGGCAAGGCCGACGGCGAGGATCGCGAGCCCCAGCGCCCAGGTGACGACGAACAGCACGAGACTCGGGAGGAGCAGCAGCACCGGCGCGCCGTCCACGAGCAGGACGCGGGCCTGGTCCCAGGCCCGTGCGGCAACCAGCCACAGGGGCACGACCGCGAGGGCCACACCCACGCTGGTCACGGCGAGCGTCGCGAGGCCCGCGGGCGTGATCAGCCGCCGCAGGCCGTCGAGGAGCGCGTCGGATGCCGAGCTGCCTGCGGCAACGCGCCGCACGGCCAGGCCGCCGATCGCCTCGCCGGCGAGCCAGGCCGCGCCGAGGACGGCGATGCCGTCGGGAGCCCGCAGGATGATTCGCCAGACCAGCGGCACGGCCGCGTCGCCCGGCGACAGGATCTCCCCGTACGCTTCGACGACGAGCCTGATCGCGGCATAGGTCGTCGCGAGAACGGTGCCGGCGTGGGGCACGAGCCGGACGGCGATCGCCCGCCGCAAGGGCCGGCCAGCCGGGCGCTCGTTGAGGTCGAGGTCCTCCTCACGCGCGACCTCGTCCACGAGCTCAAGGTCGAGCCACGCGCCGACGACCGCGGCGAGCGCGGCCCAGGCCGCCAGCAGCGTGCCGGCCAGCGTGTAGGTCGCAACCATGCCCGGCGGCGGGCTGCCAAAGGCGATCGCCACGATCGTCGGCGAGGCCAGGCTCGAAAGGGTCGCCACGGTCGGCAGCGTCATGATCGGCAGCACGACCACGACGATCCCGCCGCGGACCAGGAAGCTCGCCAGCGCGATCGCCCACCAGCGAGGCTGTCCGAGCGTCGCGACGAGCGCGCCTGCGGCCGCACCGCCCCACTCACGCGGGCGATTGCGCGCGCTGGCGGCGCCGAGCGTGAGCCCGGCGGCTCCGCCGTTGCCCTCCACGGCTCCAGTCTAGCGGCGGCCGTCCCGCCGGCCGTTCAGCCCGATGGATCCCGTGGTGCGTCTGCCCGACGCCGACCGAGGCCTTCGGCCGCCCGGCGGAATGCGGTCAGCGCCTCCGAGGCCAGCGCGTTCGGGCGCATCGTCGCGGCGCGGGCCGGCTCCCAGCGAACGGCCGCGCGCACGAGCGCCGGGCTCCGCCATGGCCGCTCGCTGTCCGGCGGGGGGACGACCAGGCCGAGCCGGAGCTGCAGCCGGCCGGCGTCCTCGAGGATCAGGCCCGACAGCCCGCCGGCGAACGCCGGTCCGAGGCGCTCGAGCGGCGAGCCGGGCGGCGGGCCGGCCGCCGGCGCGAGGTCGGCGAAGGTCGCCACGGCATCGCCGTCCTGAACCCATAGGATGGCCGCCCACCAATCGTCGGTCGGGATCGTCGGGCGGCTGATTCCGGCGTACATGGGTTTCCCGGACAGCCGCAGCTCCTGGAGCCGGAGGAACGACGGGCCCGGGGGTGAGAGGCGGTCGGACATGGCGACCTGATTGTGGCCGCGCGCGGGCGATCAGGCAGGCGTGTCGGGCGGAGCCGGCTCCTCGTCCGGTTGGGCCGGGGGTTCTGGCGGAGGAGGACCTCCGGCAGCCGCGGCAGCCCGGGCCGCCTCGAGCGCGGCCGTCTGGGCCTCGATCTCGGCCTCGAGGGCGTCGATCCGCAGTCGCATCATCTCGCGCCGGACGGCCTCGCTCGGCGGTTCGGGCACCAACCTCGCCGGCGAGCCCTCGGTGTCCTCGTCGGTCAGGCCGATCAGGGCCCGCATGCCGCCGCCTCGGGCTCGGCGCTGGGTGGCGAGCGCCATGGCATCGACCTGGGTCAGCCCGGGCAGGTCGCCCTCGAGCTGCTCGTGAAGGGACGCCCCGCAGCTCGGGCACGTCGCGACACCGACGTCGTCTAGGGGCGCCGAGCACCACGGGCAGCGTCCGACGGCGAGCGGCTCCCCGGCTGCGCTGGAATCGGTCATCGGCCCGACTCTACGCGCTCCGCGGTGGTTGCTGCCAGCCCGCTGATCGTCCCATCCGCTACTCCCACTCGATGGTCGCGGGCGGCTTCGACGAGATGTCATAGACGACCCGGTTGACGCCGGGCACCTCGTTCACGATCCGGCTGCTGATCCGGCCGAGGATCTCGTAGGGCAGCTTCGCCCAGTCGGCCGTCATGCCGTCCTCCGAGGTGACGGCGCGGATCGCCACGACGTTGGCATAGGTTCGGCCGTCGCCCATGACGCCGACGCTGCGAACGGGCGTCAGGATCGCGAACGACTGCCACAGCGTGCGGTACAGGCCGGCAGCCTTGATCTCATCGATCACGATCCAGTCGGCCTCGCGGAGCGTGTCCAGCCGCTCGGCCGTGACCTCGCCGATGATGCGGATCGCGAGGCCCGGCCCGGGGAACGGCTGGCGCTGGACCATCGCCTCGGGCAGCCCCAGCTCGGTCCCGACGCGGCGAACCTCGTCCTTGAACAGGTACCGCAGCGGCTCGATGAGCCGGAAGCGCAGGTCGGCCGGCAGCCCGCCGACGTTGTGGTGGGTCTTGATCTTCTGGGCGGCCTTGGTCTCGGCGGTCGCGCTCTCGATGACGTCCGGGTAGAGCGTCCCCTGCGTCAGGAAGTCGATTTGCCCGAGCGATGCGGCCTGCTCCTCGAAGACCCGGATGAACTCGTCGCCGATGATCTTCCGCTTCTGCTCGGGATCGATCACGCCCGCCAGTCGGGCCAGGAACCGGTCCCTGGCGTCGACCATGACCAGGCGCATCCCAAGGTTCTCCGCGAAGGTCGCTCGCAGGAGCTCCGATTCGCGCTTCCGCATCAGCCCGTGGTCGACGTAGATGCAGGTCAGCCGGTCCCCGACGGCCCGATGCACGAGCGCCGCCGCGACCGCCGAATCGACGCCACCCGAGAGGGCGCAGATGACCCTGCCGTCCGAGCCGGTCGCCCGAGCGTGGTCGTCGACCCGGGCCCGGATCTCCGCGACGGTCGACTCGATGAAGTTCGCCGGCGTCCACGTCGGCTGGGCGCCCGCGATCTCGACGACGAAGTTGCGGAGCACGTCTCGGCCACGCGGCGTGTGGACGACCTCGGGATGGAACTGGATGCCGTACAGGCGGCGAGCCGGGTCGGCGAGGCCGGCAAACGGCGTGGCGTCGGTCTGGGCCGTCGCCCGGAACCCCTCTGGCAGGCGGGTGATCGAATCGCCGTGGCTCATCCAGACCGGCTGGCTCGGGTCGAGGCCGGCGAACAGGCCATCCTCGACCCCGATCGTGACCGTCGCCGGGCCGTACTCGCGCTTCGCCGCCGGCAGCACGTCGCCGCCGAGCTCCTGGGCCATGAGCTGGGCCCCGTAGCAGATGCCGAGGACCGGCAGCCGGCCGCTCCAGATCGCCGGATCAGGCTTCGGGGCGCCGTCGTCGTAGACCGAGTTGGGGCTGCCGGACAGGATCACCGCGCTCGCGCCGCGGCGCTCGATCTCGGCGAGCGGCGTGTCGTGGGGCAGCAGCTCGGAGTAGACGCTCAGCTCGCGGACGCGCCGCGCGATCAGCTGCGCGAACTGGCTGCCGAAGTCGAGGACGGCGACGACGCCATGCTCCGAGCCGGCCGGAGCCTCGCCTTCCGCGCGATCGGGGCCGGGGGCGTGCAGCGCCGTCTCGAGATACGCCTCGACCTCAGCGTCGTCCGGAGCGAGGACGCGGTGACCAGCATTGGCGGGCTCGCCGTGGACCGTCACCCCCCGCCGGGTGCTGGATCCCCCGGGCGCCTCCGGCTCGGCCAATCGCCCCTCCGTTGCGTTTCGCGACCGCTCCACGAAGTCTAGCGGCCCGATGGAAGGCCACGCGATCGGAGCCGCAGAGGGCAGGGCTCGCGACCGCGGGGCTATCCTCGGCGCGGTCATGGCCGAGGTTCGCGAACGCCCTGCCCGCTCCTCGCCGGTCCATCCGGCGCCGGTCTGGCGCGGTGCAGGACGGGTCGCCGCGGGACTGCTGGCGGGCGCCCTCGTCGCGGCCTGTGCGCCGGCACCGACGGCGGCCCCGGTGAGCGTGGCCCCGGCGAGCCCGACCGCCGCAACGGCGACCGGCAGCCCCGAGCCAGCGGCGACCGGCTCCGCGGCGCCGTCGCCCGGCGATACGGGCCCCGGCGTCGCAGCCTGCAGCGCGGCGGACCTGAAGGCCTCCCATGGCCTCGTGGAGGGAACGGCCGGGTCACGCGAGACCGAGGTCGTGCTGGTGACGGCGGTCCGCTGCGCCGTTCCGGCCTGGCCCACCTTCGGCCTTCGCGACGCCGGCGACAGCGAAGCCCCCGTCCTGGCGGCGGCGGGCGGGAGCGGCCAGATCGTCGTCGAGCCCGAGGGCTCCTATGCCAGCGCCGTCCAGCTGTCGAACTGGTGCGGCCCCGAACCAGACTGGCCGATCGCGCTCGAGCTCCGCCTGGACGGCGAGGCTGTGGCGGTCACCGGCGGCTCGTTCCCCGAGGTGGGCGACCTGCCGCCGTGCAGCGGGAGCGGCCTGCCGACCCTCACCGCGACGGCCTGGTCGCCGTCCTCCTGAGCCTGAACGCGGGCCCCCGGCCGAGGCGCTCGGCCGGCGTGCCGTAGCGCAGGATCAGGGCCGCGACCGCTCGCGCGGCCGCGGCGGCGGCCAGGGGCTCGGCCAGCATCTCGTCGCGCCGCTCCCCGATCGTCACCCGGCAACGTGGATCAGCCTCGAGGTTGCGGGCCCAGTCGGCATCCGGGTCACCAGCCGCGACGAGCAGGGAACCGTCGTCGTCCTCGACGAAGCCGACGGCGGTCCTGACCGGGACGCCCGAGCGCCGGCCACGTGTCTCGAGCTCCGCCACGACGCCCCAGCCGGCGAGCTGGGCGCCGATCTCGTCGGTCAGCGGCCTCGCCCCTGCCAGGACTTGCCCTCGCTGCGGATCGCCGGCGCGAACACCAGTTCGACCTGCTGCATCTCGCGGATCGTCCTGGCGCCGAGCGCCGCCATCGACTGGCGCAGCGCGCCGACGAGGTTCATCGAGCCGTCGCTGACCGTCGCCGGTCCGAGCAGGATCTGCTCGAGGGAGCCTGCCGTGCCGACCCGGATGCGGGTCCCGCGCGGGAGGACCGGCGATGGCGCGGCCATGCCCCAGTTCACGCCCCGGCCGGGAGCCTCGGCCGCCCGGGCGAGCGGCGAGCCCAGCATGACCGCGTCGGCCCCGGCGGCGATCGCCTTGGCCACCTCGCCGCCGCGGCGCATTCCGCCGTCGGCCACGACCGGCACGTAGCGGCCCTCTCGCTCGAGGTACGAATCGCGCGCCGCGGCGACGTCCGACACGGCCGTGACCTGCGGG
>DATHRO010000071.1:0-9122 GCA_035465135.1 Candidatus Deferrimicrobiaceae bacterium | reverse complement strand
GGGGCGGCCTGCGACCCGGGTCTTGCCGGGGCCGCCGGTCGCCTTCCAGGCGGCGTCGACCTGGTCGATGAGGTCGAGCAGCTTCTGGGCGTCGGCGAGGTCGGTCGAGGCCTTGACCTTCGAGGCCTGCTTGGCTGCCTGCCAGAACAAGTCGTGGAGGCCGGACACCGCGTCGAGATGCTCGGGCTTGAAGTAGTCGTGCCACAGCACGTCGAGGTGGTGCTTCACGAGCTCGGCCCGCTCTTCCTTGATGTGGAGGGCCCGTGCCCGGAACGTCGAGTCCTCACTGGCCGCGTACTTCTCAACGATCCGGTAGCAGCTCTCGGCCTCGATCCGGGCCTGCTCCGGGTCGTAAACGCCGCAGGGCAGGTCGCAGTGCGCTCGGACGACAGTACGGGGCGCAAGGAGTCGAACGACGGCGGTGAGGACCATGGGTACTCCTTCGGGCTGGCCGCGGTCGACGGCGACCGCGTCGGGGACGCTGACTGGGAGTGTCGACGCGGCCGCCGATGCTGTCAAACACCCGGGCTGGACCGGTCGCGGGCAGGTGGGCCCAGGCCGACCGCTTCGCTACGATGAGCCCGTGACGCGCGCCAGGACGCTCGCGGAGCTTGGCCTCGATCCGGTCCGGCTGTCGCTCGTCGTCTCGGCGCTGCTGCTCCTGCAGCCGACCAAGCCGACCGCCGCGGCGCTCGTGGTCGGCATCGCGGTCGTCGGCGCCCTCATCGCCTCGACCCGCTGGGACCTGTCCCGGCTCGTGCTCGCGGGGCTGCTCGTCGCCGGGCTGGTGCTGCGTCTCGACATCACCGAGCGCGTCGGTTCCGACGTCCTGAAGGTCACCACGGCGGCGATCGAGCACGTCCTGCGCGGCGGCAACCCGTACGGCGTGGGCTACTCGGGCTCGAACCCTCCCGGCGCGCCGTTCCCGTACGGGCCGCTCGCGCTGCTGTGGTACCTGCCCGTGCTCGACGCCCCGCGCTACGCGGAGCTGCTGGCGTCGACGCTCGTCGCGACCATCCTCGCCCTGCAGGGCCGGCTCGTCGGGCTGACCGTCTACGCGCTGGCACCGGTCCTGGTCTCGACGGCCGTGGACGGCTCGAACGACACGACCCTCGGCCTGCTGCTGCTGACCGCGTTCGCCGCCGCCGCCCGCCGTCCCGTCCTCGGGGCGGCGGCGCTCGCCGCCGCGGCCGCGTTCAAGCTGTCGGCACTGGCCTGGGTCCCGGCGTTCGTCGTGTGGGCCGGCTGGCAGGCCGCCGGCGCGTTCGCCGCGACGTTGAGCGCGGCGTGGCTGCCGGTCCTGGTGGCTTGGGGTCCGGGCAACGTCGCGTGGAGCATCCAGACGGCCAACGCGATGCACGGGGAGGTGACATGGTCCCTCGGCTGGATCGTCCGCGAGATCAGCGGCTCGTCGCCGCCCCCGTGGCTCAACACCTTCAAGTTCGCTCTCGGCGCTGGGGCGACCGTCCTGACCGCGCCATTCGTGCGGTCGCTCGACGCTGTGATCCTGACCGGTGCACTCGTCTACCTGGTCACGCTATTCGGCGGAACGTGGGCCACGTACGCGTACTTCGCGGCCCTCGCGCCGCTCGTGTGCTGGCGGCTCGATGACTGGCTCGGGCTGCCGAGGCGGCCGCTGGTGAGCGGCCGGCCACCGAGCGAGGCCGGTCTGGTGCCGAACGACTGACGGTCGGGTCGTCATGCCCGGCTATCATCCGCGGCGATGACCGATCGAGGCCTCCCGATCGCGGACGGCGCTCCGGCCTGTCCCTTCGTCGCATTCGTCGACGACCGCGACGAGCGGGCGACGAGCCCCGACCATCGCCACCGCTGCTATGCGGAGCGCGAGCCGGCGCCGCGCGCGCTGGCGCACCAGGAGGCGTACTGCCTCTCGTCGGCCTTCCCGGTCTGCCCGACATTCCAGGACTGGGCCCGGCGCGAAGCCGCCCGCGCCCGGCCCGCCGGCCCCGACGCCCCACCGGCCGAGGGGCCCGATCTCGGCCCGACCGCGGAGCGGAACCCGCCACGCGACTGGGCGGCGCCGCCGCCGTGGCTGGCCGACGAGGACGGCGACGCGCGTTCAGAGAGCGACGACGCCGGCGAGGTCCGAGCCGTTCCGACCCGCGGCGGCGGCCTTGCGGGCAGCTTCGCCGACCGCGTCGCGAGTGGCGACGAGCCGCCGCCGGCATCGGCGCCGCCGGCCGTCCCCCACGTCCCGACGAGTGGTTCGGGCGGGTCTCGCGAGCCTGTCCCGGCGGGATCCCCGACCGGCGAGGCTGCCGGCGCGGGCGGCGAGTGGCGGCGCGACGACGGTGCCCCGGGATGGGAGCAGCCGCGCCGGCTCGAGGCCTATCCGACGATCCGTGCGCGGCGGCTGACCGAGCTGTCCGTGTCGCCAATCCTCATCGCGTTCGTGGCGCTTCTCCTGGCGGCCGTGGTGCTCTTCGCCCTGCCGGGCCTGCTCGGCTTCGGGGCCCCCGGGGGTCCCGCCGCGTCCGTCACGCCGAGTGCGGCGCCGGAGTCGAACCTGCCGTCCCTGGAGCCGACACCCGTGCCCGAGCCGACCGCGACGCTCTACGTCGTCCAGGGGGGCGACACGATGTCGAAGATCGCGAACATGTTCGGCATTCCGCTGCAGGACCTCATCGACGCGAACGCCCAGAACATCCCGGACCCGAACCGGCTGCAGATCGGCGACCAGGTCATCATCCCGGTCGCGCCACCGACCGAGATCCCGGGCGAGGTGCCCGCGGCCGAGTAACGCGCCCCGTCAGCGAGGCGCGAGGTTGATGCTCGTGATCTTCCCGGCCTCGACGCGGAACGAGGCGTCGAGGTGCTGGCTGGGCGCCCCCGGCCGGAGGCTCAGCAGGTCGGCCTGGTAGGTGGAGCCCATGTCCCGGACCTCGCCCGGGATCATCTTCAGGCCCGGCTCGGCGCGCAGGAACCAGCCGCCGACCTGCTCGACACCACGCAGGGTCCGGGCATTGTCGCCGACGTGGATTCGCATCTCGACCCGCTCGTCCATGAGCGAGACCGCGCCCACGCGGTCGCCCTCGTTGAGCTTCTCGAAGAACACTTCCATCGTGTCGACCGCACCCATGGCCCGCAGTCTAGCCGAGGGTCACGGTGCGGCCGCCCGCTGGGATCAGAGCACCCGGCGCCCCCGGTCGAGCATGCCCAGGACGGTCGCGACGATGCTGATCACGATCGAGCCGATCAGCGCCCCGACGAATGCGTCGGCGTTGAAGTCGGGCGGGAAGTCGCCGATCCCGAACGTGATCCCGACCGCGTCGGACACGAACGCCACGAGCAGCAGCAGCAGGGCGTTGATGACCAGCGCGAACAGTCCCAGCGACAGGAGCGTGATCGGGAACGACAGGGCCTTGACGATCGGCTTCAGGTAGCTGTTCACGATCGCGAGGATCAGGGCCACGACGAGGACGTGCCACCAGTCGCCCTGCAGGGCGAGCAGGTCATCCGCGGCCGGGAAGCGAATCTGCGGCACGACCAGGACAGCGACGTAGACGGCGACGGCGTTGACGAGGATCTTGACGAGCAGGTCGATCACGAGCGTTCCTCCTCGGCTCTGGCCGGTCGTTCCGGCTCGGCCATGATGGCAGATGGGCGCTCGTTAGCGAAGCAGGAAGCCGGTGCCCAGCGGGTCGTCGGGATCGAGCTCGAAGGCATGCTGACCGGTTCGATGGGCGGCGCCCTCGATCTCGGTCACGACCGTCGGACGCTCACCGAGCCGCGGGCCGTCGCCCGTGACGCGCCCGAGGAACGTCGTGCCGACGATCGAGCGGTGGCGCAGGACGGCCCCGCGCGCCAGCTCGCCGGCTGCGTCGAGCAGGGCCAGCCGCGCAGAGGTCCCGCTGCCGCACGGCGACCGATCGACCTCGCCGTTGGCGAAGACGGTGACGTTGCGCTGAACGAGCTCAGCGCCAGGTTCGTGTCCCTCGGCCTGCCAGAAGATGATCCCGTAGATGCCATGCAGCTCGGGCTCGTCGGGGTGCGCGGGAGCGAGCCGCGCGTCGATCGCGGCACGCAGCTCGCGCTGCAGGGCGATGAGCCCCGGGAGGCTGGACCGTTCGACAGCGAGACCGACCGAGTTGGCTTCGACGGAACCGTAGAAGGCGCCGCCGAACGCGACATCGATCGCGAGCCGGCCGCGCGAGGTGTCGAGCTCGAGGCCGCGGGCCAGGACGAACGACGGCACGTTGGTGAACGCGACCGACCGGACGCGACCGCCGGCGACCCGGGCCCGGCAGGCCAGCCGGCCAGAAGGGACGTCGACGGTGACGACCGTCTCCGGTGTCCGTGCCGGGATCCGACCACTCTCGATGGCCCACGTGACCAGCGCGATCGTGCCGTGGCCGCAGGCCGTCGAGTAGCCTTCGTTGTGGAAGAACACGACCCCGAGGTCGGCCCCCTCGTCGTTCGGCGGGACGACGTATGCGCCGTACATGTCGGCGTGGCCGCGAGGTTCGTCGATCAGCAGGTGGCGAACGCCGTCGAGGTGCTCGCTGGCCCAGCGCCGCCGCTCCAGGACGGTCCCGCCCCGGAGCTCTGGCACCCCGCCGGTCACGATCCGGAACGGCTCGCCGGCCGTGTGGTAGTCGACCGTCTCGACGGGCTCGTCGATCCGGAGGCTCGTCATCGCGCGAGGAGGCGCTCGAGGTGGGCCTTGACCGCCGGCCACTCGCTGACGATGACGCTGTAGTAGGCCGAGTCGCGAAGCGGGCCCCAGGGCATGATCGTATGGCTCCGGAAGATGCCCTCGAACGTCGCGCCGATGCCCTCGAGGGCGCGGCGTGAGGCCTCGTTCCGCGAATCCGTCTTGAACTCGACGCGGTTGGCGCTCCGGACCTCGAAGCAGTGCGTCAGCTGGAGCAGCTTGGCCTCGCGATTCGCGCCGCTCCGCTGGTACGCCCGACCGAGCCACGTCCAGCCGATCTCGAGGCGCTTGTGCTCGGGCACGATCGTCAGGAAGCGTGTGCTGCCGACGGCCCGGCCGGTCTCGCGCAGGATCGTCGCGAACGGCACCTCGAGGCCGGCCTCCCCGGCGGCGAGCGCCTTCTCGAGGTAGCCGCGGAGCGCCGCCTCCGTCTCGGGTTGGACCTGGGTCCACGTCCACAGCCCCGGATCCAGGCCGACTGCCACGAGGTCGTCGAAGTGCCGTCGGTCGAGTGGCTCGAGGCGCACGATCCGGCCCTCGAGCGGCACCGGCTCGATCCAGCGGTCGCTCACGCTGCCTCCACGACGCTGCGGATCGGAACCCAGCCTCCGCGTCCGTCGCGCGACCGGCACCACAGCCAGCCGGATTCGTCGTCCCGCTCGACGACCTCCAGCTCATCGCCGGGATCGACGGCCAGCTCCGTCGTGTCGTAGCCGTGTCGGACGACGGCTTGCTTGCCGCGGCGCTCCTCGAGGTGCCGCGACGGCACCCAGCCGACAGCGCGGCCGAAGCGAACCATCACGAACGCCGGCCACATGGCGTTGCGACGACCGACGCGGACGGCGTCCCCGGGCCGCAACCGGACCGGCCGACGCCGCGGCGGCCGGTGGCGCGCGACCACGACGACGCGCTCCGCGTCGCGAGGCGCCGCCTCGGCCGGCGGCGGCACGTACGGCGCCTCGACGAACAGGACCCTTGCTTCGTACGGCCCGAGGTGAACGCGCAGGCCCTCGCGCCGCAGCTCGCCGGCCGTCCGGACGAGCTCCCAGCCGGACCGGGGGTCGGCGAACCGCACCAGCGCCTCGTCGTCGTCCGGCAGCTCCAGCGCGTCGGCCAGCCGGTCGTGTCGAAGACGCCTCCCGGCTGCTTGGTCGGCGAACCCGACCGAGCGGTCGATCCGAGCGTCGGTCTCGGCGTAGCGATGGTGGACGAGCACGAGGTTCCGATCCGCGCCGGCGCCGTTCGAGAAGGCGTACACGTCCTCGACGGTCGAGCCGTCGCCGGCGATCGCGTCATAGAGTCGGAAGCGCTCCGTGCCGGAGAACGCCGCCCGCCGACGCAGCAGCGGCACGATCGCCCATTCGAAGTGGCCGGCGTGGCCCTCGTCGACCGGCTCGTCCCAGCGGGCCCGCCGGAACTCGTGGCCGTAGCGTTCGCGCCAGCCCTCGACCTGGCCGTGGCCGAGCATCGGCAGGCCCGGCAGCGTGGCCAGCAGCGTGGCGACCGAGAAGGCCTTCGCCCCGGTCCCGTACTGTTCAGCGGCCGGCCGCTCGTCGGGGTTGGTCATGAAGTTGACGAAGCGCTGCAGGACGCGCGGGTCGAACTCGAGGGTGTCGCGCATGACCTTTCGGTAGCCGGCGTTGTCCTCGTCGCGGAGCATGTGCATGAAGGCCGAGTTGTAGACGCGGTGCATGCCGAGCGTCCGCACGAAGTAGCCCTCCATCAGCCAGAAGGCCTCGGCCAGCAGCAGCGTGCCGGGTGCCTCGGCCGCGACTCGGTCGACGACCTCGCGCCAGAACTCGCGGGGCATCCGGCGGTTGAACTCCGCCTGCGACAGCGCGTGCTCGGCACGCGACGGGATGGCGCCGCCCTCGCCCGGCGCCGGATACCAGAGGCGTCGAATGTGCCGTCTCGCGAGGACCATGGCCGCGTCGAAGCGGATGATCGGCGAGCGACGCGCCACGCCGAGGATCGTCTGGATGACGGCTTCGCGAACGTCGGCCCGCAGGTAGTCGAGCTGGGCCGTGTCGTTCCACGCGAACGACGTCCCGTCGTTGCCGTGGTAGATGAACCGCTGTGCGCCCGAGTGCCGGCCGCGGCGCCGGAACACCACCGCCGCGTCGGAGGCGTCCCAGTAGTGGTCCTCGAGCGTGATCTCGACCCCAGGATCGTCCGACAGGTCTGGCCCGCCGAACGAGTACGCCGGATAGGGCGGCTCTGGCAGCGACACGAACCACTCGGGGTGCTCGATCACCCAGCGCGAGTCGAGGCCCATGTGGTTCGGCACCATGTCGGCCGCGATCCGAATGTTGCGCGCCCAGGCCCGCGACTTCAGGGCCTCGAAGGCGGCCTCGCCGCCGAGGTCATCCGCGATCCGGTACTCGTCGATGGCGTACGCGGAGGCGACCGCGTCGCCGTCGCCGCGGCGCCGCTTGATCTCCGCAGAGGCCCGGCTGCGCTGCCACAGGCCGATCAGCCACAGCCCGGTGACCCCGAGCCCGGCCAGGCGGTCGAGCTCCTCGTCCGGCACGTCGGCGAGATTCGTGACGGGCCGCTCGAAGCGCCGGGCCAGCTGCTCCAGCCAGACGTAGGTCGACTTGGCCACCAGGACGACTCGCGGCATCCATTCCGTGTCGGCCGAGAAGGCGTCGTGCTCGGGGTCGAGGCCGGAGTAGTCCGGCGCCTCGACCGGCAGCGGCCCGCCGAAGTGGCGGTTCCGCAGCTCCAGCCCGCGGGCCTCCTCGGCGAGCACGTCGAGCGCCAGGTTCAGCCGTTCGAAGAGAGCGGCGTCCCCAGCGACGAGATCGGCCCACTGCTCTCGGATCCAGCGCAGCTGGTCGAGCAGCGAGCCGGGCGCGTGGACCATCGGCGCCCGCAGCTGGGCGGGCAGGGGAAGGCGACCCGCAGCGGTGCGCACGCCCCCGGCCGCCTCCGCGACCCGCGGCGCCCGCCCGCCGAGCTCGGCCTCGGCCGCGTCGATGACCGGCTCATAGCGCGATGCCTCGCGCAGTGGTCGATCGTCGACCAGCTCCCGAACCCCGCCCGCCGCGGGGTTGTCGTTGAGCGCCGCCAGGACGAGCAGCTCGGCCATGAGTCGGGGGCCAGCCGGGCTCCGCTCGCCGGCCCCATCCCCGAAATCGCGGCGCCAGGCGCGCCCGACCTCGGACACGGCCGCGGCCCCGACGCGCCGCCGCGCCGCCGCCGCCGCCGCCGCCAGATTCGCCCGGCCAGCGGCCGTCTCGCGCTCGACGAGTCGATGCAGGATGGTGTCCAGGACGGCGAGCGCCGTGACCTCGCCTGCTGACACGGGTGGCGCCTCGCTCACGCCCCGCGACTCGGTGAGGCGGGCCGCGATCCTTCGCGCCGCTCCGGCGTCGCGCGCGTCGAGGCGACCGTCCGCCCGGATGACCGGTGGCTCGAGCCGGTGGCGGCGGCGCGCGGGACGCGCGATTCGGATCGCCCGCATCGGGGCGAAGGATGGCACGGCTACCTCAGCTCCGGGACGCAGCCGTCTCGACCGTCCGTCGCTGGCTGACGCTTTCGATCGCCCGCTGCAGGATCTCCAGGCCCGCCGAGTCGAACTCGTAGGTCCACGAGCGGATCCGCTCCGGGTGGCTCAGGCGCCGGTCAAGCCCGTTGGCGAGCGCGTCGCGGGACATGAGGACGATGTCCGCGGTTTGGTCGATCAGCGCCAGTCGGTCGTCGTCGCCGAGCGTCGCGGCCAGTAGCTCCACGCCCGTCGTCCCTGCGATCTGGAGCGTCTCGGCGATGTTCTCGACGCCCCGTTCGGACGCGCACACGACGCCCACGCGGGAACCTGCCGGCAGGCCGGCGATCTCGTGGACCAGCTCGACGTAGCCGGGCCCCACGAGCAGCGCCACGACCGGCGCCCGCCCTCCGACCAGCGCCTGGGCCTCGTCGGCGTGGAACGTCGTCGTTGCCACGAGGTCGTAGTGGAAGCGGTCGAGCCGCTCGGGCAGCTCGTCGAGGAGCGTGCCCTCGGCCTCGATGACGCCGGCGAACTCGCGGTTCAGGCGCTCGGCGTCGTATCCGGCATCCGCTGTCGTGCACTCCGCGAACAGGACGCGCACGAGCGGGCCCGGCCGCTTGCGCTCGGTCGCCGCGGCATACGCCGCCGCCGCCGCCTCGTCCGGGGTGAAGCCGGCCTGCGCGGCACGACGCAGCAGCTCCGAGACGATCGCCGCCAGGGCCTCGGGTCGCCGCCGATGCACGGGTCGGTCGGCGACGACCGTTCCGGCACCGTGGCGGCTCGCCACATAGCCGGCGTCGGCGAGCCGGCGGTAGACCGCGCGGATGGTGTTGGGGTTCACGCGGAGCGCCGCGCCGAGCTCGCGAACCGGCGCCAGCCGCACGCCGGGCTGGAGGCGCCCGGATTCGATCTGGAAGGCCAGCTGCCAGTAGATCTGGGTGGAGATCGGGACGTCCG
>DATHRO010000070.1:0-3818 GCA_035465135.1 Candidatus Deferrimicrobiaceae bacterium | reverse complement strand
TGCCGTGCGTTCGAAGGTGGCGGGCCAGGGCCCGGGTATCGACGCCGGCAATGGCGGGGATGCCGTTGTCCCGCAGTAGCGCCGCGAGCTGACGCGCGTCCTCGAGCACGGCTGCCGTGGCGTTGGCGACAACCAGGCCCCGGAGCCACGGCCGGATCGACTGGTCGTCGTCGGCCAGGCGGCCGTAGTTGCCGATCAGCGGGTAGGTCATGACGACGATCTGGCCGGCGTACGACGGATCGGTCGCGATCTCCTGGTAGCCGGTCTGGCTGGTGTTGACGACGAGGTCGCCGCCGCCGGCGAGGGGCGCCCCGAACGCGACCCCCTCGAAGATCGACCCGTCCTCGAGGGCCAGCAGCGCCGGGCCGAGATCGCCGATGCGCGGATCGACGACGGCGTCCGCACGCGGCAGCGGGGGTGCGACGATGGCCATCAGCCTCCGCACGTCCGTCGTGAAAAGACCACCGGCCCGGCGGGGCGGTGGTCTGGCGGCAGCACGCTCGATCGTCCTCCTTGCCGACCCTCTCGGGGTCGTCCTGGGCCGGCCTCTCGGGACCGGTGCGAAAGGGACCGTTTCAGCGTACCAGAGCCCGGCGCCGTGTCGATGCCGGTTGTGTGCCATTCGGCCTATGGGAGGCCGATGCGAAACCGCCTACCATCGACGCGACACACGGTGGGCCTTCGGCGACGGGGTGCGTTCGACGGGGTCCACGGGAGGCTACACCACCGATGCGCAAGCTCCTCGCCCTCGTCGTTGCCGTGGCGGCCGTCCTGGCCGCGTGCGGCGGACAGACCGCGACCACGAACGATCCATACGAGCTTCTCAGCAAGTCCCAATCGGCCTCCTGGGATCGGGTCCAGGTCGACATCGGCCTGAGCGTCACGGGACCCGAGGAGATCTCGATCGATCCGAGCGCGCTGCGCATCGCGGTCGACACCGAGACCGAGCGGGTGAACGTCCACGTCGCGTTCCCGATCTCGGCGCTCGGTGACTCGGCCGCGGAGCTGCGCCAGCTGGGAATCACCGGCGACAGCCTCGAGTTCGACGCCATCTACGACGGCGACGCGCTGTACGCCAAGAGCCCGCTGGGCAACCTGCTCGCGGCGCTGATGATCCAGGCCGGCGAGATCCCGACCGGCGACATGACCGGCTGGCTCAAGCTCCTCTCGAAGGCGGACTTCGAGTCCATGGTCGACCGCTTCGGCGGCGGGTTCACGCCCGTGCCGATGCCGGACGACCTGCCGATCCCGTCGGCGGCCGACAGCGCGACCCTGAAGGCGACGCTCGAGGGCATGGGTGTCACCCTCACGTACGCCGGGACCGAATCGCACAACGGCGTCGACGCCGAGAAGGTCACCGCGGACGTCGACCTGGCGAAGCTCGCCGACAGCGACTACTTCTCGGGCCTCGGCTCGGACGGCACGATGGATCTCAATCCCGATGAGGCCACGCTGGCCGTGGACCTGTGGTTCGATCGGGGCAACAGCCGACTGATCGGGATCGACGTCCATGCCGCCTCGACGAGCGACCAAAGCCAGAAGGCCGACATCACCATCAACCTCCACGAGCCCGACGCGGGCGTGTCCTTCGATGCGCCGGCCTCGTTCGTCGACGTCCCGCTGATGGAGATGATCTCGACGCTCATGGAGACATTCGGCGGAGGGCTGATCCCGCAGTGATCCCGCGCGCCTGAGGCCGGCCACGTCCGACGACACCATGCAGTCGTGACGCCCTCGGCCGCCCGGCTGCGCGCGTTCGTCCGACGGCATACCCGCCTCGTCGCCGTGGCGGACGCGCCGGGCCTGCGGCTGCGGCTCGCCGACGACGCGATGGCCGTCCTCCGGCAGTCGGGACTCGAGCTCGGCGAGCCGGATCCGCCGCTGCCGTTCTGGGCCTTCGCCTGGCCTGGCGGCCTCGGCCTGGCCCGCTACCTTGCCGACCATCCGGCCGAGGTCGACGGTCGACGCGTCATCGACGTCGCCTCGGGCTCGGGCCTGTGCGCGATCGCGGCCCTGCGCTGCGGCGCTGCGTTCGTCCAGGCGTTCGACGTCGACCCGCTGTCCGAAGCGGCCGTCTCGCTCAACGCCCGGGCGAACGGCGTCCAGATCGGCTTCAGCCGCCGCGACCCGCTGGCCGAGCCAGCCCCTGACTGCGACGTCATCCTCGCCGGCGACGTCGCCTACGAGGAGACGCTGGCCGGCCGGATGTTCGGCTGGCTTCGGGCGGCTCAGGCACGGGGCATCCGGGTCCTCGTCGGTGATCCCGGACGAACGTACCTCCCGCCCGACCTGGAGCGTCTGGCCGACTACCGTGTCACGGCCTCCCGCGAGATCGAGGACGCCGAGCTCAAGACGGCGACGGTCTTCACGTTCCGCGACGTCCGAGACAGGGCGGCGTAGAATCGCGTCCTTCCCGGTACCGAAACGACGCGCAGTGAGCGTGCCGTGGGCGCCGGCATTTCGGCGGGAGGACGTCGTGATCCTGTTCATGATCGACTTGAAGGACCAGCCCGGAGAGCTCGCCCGGCTATCCGATGCGATCGCTCGGAAGGGCATCAACATCGAGTCCGTCACCGGCGTCGCGAGCCGCGGCGGCGGCACCGTCGCCGTCATCACCAACGACGAGGCCGGGACGCGGAGCGCGCTGAGCGAGGCCGGCTACCAGGCCCGCGAGACGGAGATCGCCACGGCCTCGCTGGAGCACAAGCCGGGTACCCTGGCGGCCGCCGCGAAGAAGCTGGCCGATGCCGGCATCAACATCATTGCGGCCCTCCCCATCGGCATGGCCGAGGGGAAGGTCGGCGTGGCCTTCGCGACCGACCAACCGGCCAAGGCCAAGGAGATCCTCGGGGGCGGTTCGAAAGTCGGCGTCAGCGTCGGCTGAGCCGACCGCTTCCTCGCCGGCATACGAGTCCCGGGCCTCTCGCCCGGGACTCCTCGTGTTCGACAGTCGAGACCGCATGAGGGCGGCGGGAGGGACGATGACGGCCCGGATCGAGTGGGTTGCCAGCCAGTGCCGGCTACTCCGGCACATCGGCGAGGAGTTCGCGCGTACACGCCCGTTCGAGGGCCTGACGATCGGGACCGGCATCCACCTCGAGCCGAAGACCGTCGCACTGCTGCTCACCCTCCGCGACGGCGGGGCGAGGGTCGTCTCGACCGGCAATCTCAACACGACCCAGCCTGAGAGCGTGGCCTACCTCAACGCTCGCGGCGTTGAGGCGATCGGCGAGCCGACGCAGGACGAGAGCGTCCGACTTGGCTACATCGACCGGATCCTCGACGTCGAGCCGGACCTCATCCTCGACAACGGCGGCGACATGTTCGCCCGCTGGCTGGAGCGACCGCACACCCGCCTCCGCGGCGGGACCGAGGAGACGACCAGCGGGCGCATCCGTCTCGTCTCGCTGCGCGACCAGCTGAACCTGCCGATCCTCGTCATCAACGATTCACCGATCAAGCAGTTCGCCGAGAACCGCCACGCCGTCGGCCAGGGCACGGTCGAGTCGTTCCTGCGGCTGACCAACAAGTCGACGAACGGCCGCCGGGTCGTCGTCTTCGGCTACGGCAGCGTCGGCAAGGGTGTCGCGCTGTCGTTCGCCCGAGCGCACGCCGCGGTCAGCGTCATCGAGGTCGACCCCGTGCTGCGGATGGAGGCCCTGTGGGACGGCCACATGGTGCCCGACCGCGACGCGGCCCTCGCCGAAGCGGACATCGTCATCACCGTCACCGCGGCGCGCGACGTGATCACGGCGCGCGATCTCGCGTTCCTGCGTGACGACGCGGTTCTCTGCAACGCAGGGCACCTGCCGCTCGAG
>DATHRO010000069.1:0-6127 GCA_035465135.1 Candidatus Deferrimicrobiaceae bacterium | reverse complement strand
GTCGACCGCTTCGAGTACCTGCGCCGGCTCGCGCCGCTCGACCCGATCGAGAGCGCGCGGCGCCTGGCGGCGCCGGCGGTCCTGTGGCAGTTCAGCGAGCGCGACTATTACATCGCGCCGATGAGCGCCGTCGAGCTGGCGCGGGCCGCGCCGGGCGACCCGACGATCGAGTGGTACGCCGCGGACCACGCGATGCGAAGTGCGAAGGCCCGGGCGTCGAGGGCGACCTTCCTGCGGCGCGAGCTCCGGCTCGGGTAGTCGCGGCCGTGGTCGACCTGCGGCTCGGCAGGCCGCGGCTACGATGAGCCGGGAGCGGAGGGGTCCCGGTGGGCCCCCTCGTCTTCAAAACGAGTGGCGCGCCGCCCAGGCGTCGCGCGGTGGGTTCGACTCCCATGCGCTCCCGCCACCATGGAGGAGGACCGGGTCGCCGATGGAGCCTCGCACGCGATGAGCGCCGTCCGCCGATGAGCGCCCCACGGCCACCGAGCGTCGACGCTGTCCTGCGCGCCCTTGACGGCCGGGCGAGCGAGCGCGATCGCGATGCGGTCGTGGCCTCGGCGCGAGACGTCGTTGCGGAGGAACGGCGCCGGCTCGCGGACGGGGCCGGCCCGCGTGGGCTCAAGGATCTGGCGACCGCGACGGTCGCGCGGCTCGCGGCGTTCGGACGGCCGGGCCTCGACCCCGGGCCGACGGCGGTGATCAACGCAACGGGCGTCCTGCTTCACACCAACCTCGGCCGGGCCGCCTGGCCAGTCGCCGCGATCGACGCCGCGAACCGGGCGGCGTCGGGGCCGACGCTGCTGGAGCTGGATCCCGCGACGGGCCGCCGTGGCCGTCGCGCGCCCGAGCTCGTCGAGCACGTCGTCGCGCTGACCGGCGCCGAGGACGCGCTAGTCGTCAACAACAACGCCGCGGCGCTCGCCCTCGTCGTGGGCCTCGCCGGGCGCGGAGGCGTCGCGGTTTCGCGTGGCGAGCTCGTCGAGATCGGCGGCGGCGTGCGGATCCCGGAGGTCGTCCGGCGGGCCGGGGCGCGCCTCGTCGAGGTCGGGACGACCAACCGGACGCGCGTCGCGGACTTCGAGGCGGTCGTTGCCGGCGGGACCGCGCGCCTCGTCCTGCGCGTGCACCCGTCGAACTTCGTCCAGTCCGGCTTCGTCGAGGCTCCCGAGCCGGTCGAGCTGGCCGCTTTGGTCCATGCGCACGGCGGCATCCTCGTCGACGACCTGGGCTCGGGCGCGCTGCTCGACACCGCGCGCTTCGGACTGGCCCACGAGCCGCTGCCCGCCGAGCGGCTCGAGGCTGGGGCCGATCTCGTGACGTTCTCCGGCGACAAGCTGCTCGGCGGCCCGCAGGCCGGGCTCGTCGCCGGGCGGCGTGGTCTCGTGGCCAGGTTGCGGCGAGATCCCCTGGCGCGCGCGATGCGGCCGGACAAGGTCATCCTGGCGGCGCTGGCGGCCACGCTGGCGCTGTACCGCGCCGGCCTCGCGACGCGGGAAGTCCCGGTCTGGCGCCAGATCGCGACCCCGGCTTCCGATCTCGAGGCCCGCGCGCGCGCCGTGGCGTCGGTTGTCGGCGACGTGGCGAAGCCCGTCCGGACCGAGGCGACGATCGGCGGCGGCTCGCTGCCCGGCCAGATGCTGCCGTCGTGGGGCCTCGCGATCTCGACGGCGTCGCCCGATCGGTCCCTCGCGACCCTCCGACGTGGCGAGCCCCCGGTCATCGGCCGCATCGCGGACGATCGCGTCGTGCTCGACCTTCGAACGGTCGATCCGGCCGACGATGGCCGGCTCGCCGAAGCCGTCCACGCGGCCATTGGCTCGCGCTGATCCGGGACGACGCGATGCCCACGGTCGTCGTCGGCACGGCGGGCCACATCGACCACGGCAAGACGACGCTGCTGCGAGCACTGACCGGGATCGACGCCGATCGGCTGCCCGAAGAGCGGGCCCGCGGGATGACGATCGACGTCGGCTATGCCCACCTGGAGTTTGAGGACGGCGTCGAGCTCGATTTCGTCGACGTTCCGGGACACGACCGGCTCGTCGGCAACATGCTCGTTGGGGCCGGCGAGGTCGACGCGGCGTTGCTGGTCGTGGCGGCCGACGACGGGCCCCGGCCGCAGACGATCGAGCATCTCGCGCTGCTCGATGCGCTGGGCATCGATGCCGGACTGGCAGTCGTGACGAAGGCCGACGTCGTGGCGCCCGAGCGCGCTGCGATCGTGGTCGACGAGACCCGAGCGCTGCTCGCCCAGACCCGTCTGGCCGGTGCCCCGGTGCTCGCGGTCTCCTCGGCGACCGGGGATGGGCTCGATGCGCTCCGCTCAGCCCTGCGTGACCTGCGGGAGGCGGTGACAGCACGACCGGTTGGGTGGCCCGCTCCGCGGCGGCTCGCGATCGATCGGGTCTTCAGCGTCGCGGGCCGGGGCGCGGTCGTGACCGGGACGCTGCGCGGCGGCCGGGTGGCGGACGGCGATCGCGTGCGTCTCGAGCCTGGCGGTCGCAGCGCACGCGTCCGTGAGGTCCAGGTCCATGGCCGGCGCGTCGGCTCGCACGACGGCGGCCGGACGGCGCTGAATCTCGCCGGTGTGGCGGCCACCGAGCTTCGGCGCGGCGACGTGCTGGTCCTCGGTGGTGACGGACCGCCGACCCTGGTGACTGATCGTTTCCTGGTCGCGATCGCAGCGCCGGCGCCGCTCGGCGGCCGGACGCCGTGGCCGCCGCGGGACGGGACGCAGCTGCGACTGCACCTCGGGACGGCGGCTGTCGACGTGCGCCTGGGGCGTCGGGGTCGCGAGAGCGCGACGTTACCGGGCGGCCGCGTGACCGCGATGCTCCGGCTGGCCGAACCCGTGGCGACCCATGCCGGCGAGCGCGGCGTGCTGCGGCAGGCGGCGACGGGTGAGCTCGGCGGCGGAGTCCGGGTCCTCGACCCAGCGCCGCCGCGCGGCGTATCTCGACGGCGCGTCAGCTTGGAGCGGCTGGGAGAGCTCGCGACCGCGATGGACCGGGGCGATCGCAGCGCAGCGCGCTCGGCACAGCTCGCGCTGCACGGCGTCCTGCCGGCCGAGCGTCCCGCCGGCGAAGCCGCCAGTCACCTCGACCTGGCGCCGGACGTCGAGGCTGCCCTGCATGCGCGGGCCGCCTCGCTCGCGAAGGCGGCCGCGGCCGACCCGCTCAGCCGCGGTCTGGCCGTCACCGACGCCCGCAGCGAGCTGTTGCGGACCCTGCGCTCCAAGGCCCGCCTGGATCGCGCTTCGACCCGCGCTGCCGGATCGGCGATCGACGGGCTGATCGCCTCGCTCGTCGCGGCCGGACGGCTCGAACGGGTCGGCGATCGGCTGCGGCTGCCGGGGGGCGGCCCAGAGTTCCCGGCGGAGCTCTCCGCGGCGATGGACCGGTTGGAGGCGGCGCTGGCCGTCGCCTCGCCGCCCGGGCTCGCCGCCGCCGCCGAAGCGGCCGGCTGCCCGCCGGACGGCGTCCGAGCTCTCGAGGCCGCCGGCCGCATCACGCGCCTCGAGGACGACTTGGCGTGGGCTACGCCCGCCTATCACCGCCTCGCCGGGATGGCCTTGAGCATGGCTAGACAAGGGCCGCTCACGCCGGCGGCGTTCCGCGATGCGAGCGCGTCGAGCCGGCGCTACGTCCTCGCGATCCTCGAGGACCTCGACCGGCGCGGGATCCTGGCCCGCACCGCCGAGGGTCACGTGCCCGGGCCGCGGGCCCCCGGTCAGAGCCCCGAGGCCACCGGGGCATGAGCGGCGGCGTCTCTGCGATCGTCCTAGCCGGCGGGCGCGCGAGCCGCTTCGGCGGCCCGAAGCTCGCGGCGCCGGTGGCCGGCGTGCCGCTGCTGCACCGTTCGATCCTGGCCGTCGTCGCCGCGGCAGTCGACGAGGTCGTGGTCGTCGCCCGGCCCGGTGACACGCCAGACCTGCCTTCGGCCCCCGTGCCGCAGCGGGTCATCCACGATCCGGAGCCCGACGCCGGCCCGCTGGTCGGAGTGGCGACCGGCCTCCAAGTCGCGGCGGGTGAGCGTGCGCTGGTCGTCGGGGGCGACATGCCTCGGCTGCATCCGACCGTGCTCGGCGAGATGCTCCGGGAGCTCGGCGCCGCTGGAGCGGCGGCGGTCGTGCTGGCCGCGCAGCCGTCACCGGAGCGCGAGCGACCTCCCCGCCAGTCGCTGCCGATGGCGGTTCACACCGCGACCGCGCTGGTCGCCGCCGAGGCGGCGGTGGCGAGCGGCCGGCGCTCGCTGCAGGCCCTGCTCGACGCCCTCGCGGTCGTCGAGATCCCGACCATGGAATGGTTGCGTCTCGACCCGTCGGGGGGCACCCTCGACGACGTCGACGAGCCGGCCGACGTCGAGCGCCTCGACGGGGCATCGATCGAGCCCCCGGCTACCTGAGGAGGAGACCAGACCATGGCCGCTGTTCCGGCGAGCGTGCACGTGATCCACGAGGGCTACGTCCGCGGCGGCGGCCGCGTGGCCGGGACCGCGGTGCTCGTCCGGGACGGCGACGCCGTGATCGTGGTGGACCCCGGCATGGTCGCGGATCGCCGCTTGCTCCTCGACCCGATCCGTGAGCTCGGGTTCGCGCCGGCCGACGTGACCCACGTCTTCCTCAGCCACCATCACCCCGACCACACGCTGAACGTCGCGCTGTTCCCCGAGGCCGAGGTCGTCGACTTCTGGGCCCGCTACCGCGGCGACCTGTGGCTCGATCACGACGGCGACGGATACCGGCTGTCGCCCAATGCCGAGCTGTGGCTGACCCCGGGTCATACCGAGGAGGACGCCAGCCTCATCGTCCACGCCGGCGACGGCACCTACGCGATGACCCACCTGTGGTGGCGCGGCGACCGGACGCCCGAGATCGACCCGCTGGCCTGGGACCAGGCGGCTCTCGAGCGTGGCCGCGCCCGGCTGCTCGGGGCGGTCGACGTCGTCGTCCCCGGGCATGGCGCCCCGTTCCGGGTCCGCCGGCTCGACTCGCGAGGGTCGTAGCCCGCCGGCGCCGGGCGCCCCCGCACCCGCCTTACGGCGAGCGTCAGCCTCCGGCCGGTCTCTCGGCCGGCGCCCGCGGTCGCAGCCCAATCGCGTTCACGACGGCGCCCGCGCCGCACAGTGAGGCCATCACCACCGCCGCCAGGTGGAAGGCCTCGGTCGAGGCTGCGCGCGTTGCGGTCACGAGCTCGGCCGGTGTGCCGGCCGGCGGCGGGTTGAGCGGCTGGAACGCGGCTCGGAGCTCCGGCGACCCCGGGTCCGTACCCGGCATCGCCGCCGCGAGCGCCGCATAGAACGCTCCACTCACGAGCAGGAAGATCGCGGCCGCGACGAGCGGCTGGCTGACTCGCGACACGGCGTTGTTGATGGCCGAGCCGATGCCGACGTTGGTGATCGGAACGGCGCTCATGACGGTCGTCGTCAGCGGCGCCACGAGGAGCGCCATGCCGAGCCCGAAGCCGAGCGTCGCGGGCAGCGGGTCGACGAACACCTCGGGTGGCGGCACCAGCGTCGCGGGATCGCTCAGCGCGGCGTGCCAGGCCGGCGAGGACGGCGGCACCCGGAGCCACCACAGTTGGGCGGCGGCCATGATCCCCGGACCGGCGACGAGGAACGGTCGAGCCCCGATCCGCCCGGCAATCGTGCCGACCTTGGTCGACAGCAGCGCCAGCAGGACGCCGGTCGGGAGGCCCACGATCGCCGCTGCGAGCGGCGTGTAGCCGAGCGTTCCCTGCAGGAACAGGGCGTGGAACAGGAAGCTGGCGTAGAACGCCCCGTAGATCAGAAGCGTCGACAGATTGATCGTCGCAAAGGCGCGATCCCTGAACAGGCCGAGCGGCACGAGCGGCCGGGGCCGACGGGCCATCAGGAACGGAAAAGCGACCGCCGCGGCGGCCCCGCCGAGCAGCACGACGAATGGCGCCGGCTGCTGCCACTGCTCCTCCTGGCCCCGGATCGCGCCAACCGCGAGGCCCCCGACAGCGAGGACCGCGACGGCCGCGCCGAGCCAGTCGAACCGGCCGCTGGCCTCGGGATCGCGGGACTCATCGATCCAGCGCCAGGCCGCGAGGCCGGCGCCAAGGATGAACGGAACGTTGATGATGAACACAGCTCGCCAACCGAC
>DATHRO010000068.1:0-6704 GCA_035465135.1 Candidatus Deferrimicrobiaceae bacterium | reverse complement strand
TGCTGGCCTGGCCGTCGACGCTCGCCGTCACGTCCGGCGACCTGCAGGGGGCGCTCGCGGTCTACCTCGTGCTGCTCGTCGCGACGCTCCTCTCGCCGTTCCTGCTCCGGCCGCTGGCCCGGATCCTCGGGCTTCCGCTGGCGCTGATCCTGCGGGCTGAGGAGCGCCTCGCCCGCGGCTCGCTCGGGCGCGATCGGAGCCGGGCGGCCCTGACCCTGGGTTCGCTCGTCGTCGGCCTCGCGATGATCGTCGCTCTCGGCTGGTCGGCCCAGGCGGCCCGCGCCTCCGCGTTCGCGTGGCTGGAGGACGTCGTGCCCGGCGACGAGCTGGTGAGCTCGATCCGCCCGATCTCGGCGGACGAGGGCATCGTCGAGACGCTGGCCGCGGTGCCCGGCGTCGAGCGAGTCACCCCGATCGCGGCCTTTGCGATCGCCTACGGCGGCCAGCGCGTCGACGCGGCTGCGATCGTCGGTGCCGATTTCGCCGCCGACGGCCGCTTGACGGTCGTCGCCGGCGACCGCGCAGCGGCCCTCGACGCGCTCGACGGGGGTGGCGTCGTGATCCTGCCGCAGGCCGTCGCCGATGCCACCGGCCTGGGTCTCGATGACACGATGCGCGTGGCCACCGGTCGCGACGAGTTTCTCGACCTGCGCGTCGTGGCCGTCGTGCAGCGCTCGATCCCCGGCTCGGCCGGCGAGGCGGTGCTCGTCGGCTGGCCTGACGCGATCGGCTCGCTGGGCGTCGAGGGCGCCGACGCCTTTGCCGTCCGGTTCTCTGTCACTGCCTCGTCCGCCGCGAGGCAGGAGCTCCACGGTACGGCGTCGACGTTCGCCCTGGAGGCCAATCCCATCGAGCGAATCCAGGGCGCCGTCGCCGAGGCCCTGGCCCGTGTCTTCGGCATCTTCGACGCGCTGGCCCTCGTGGCCGTGCTGATCGCCGCTCTCGGGATCGTCAACACGCTCACGATCGGGGTCGTCGAGCGCGTTCGCGAGATCGGCGTCCTCCGGGCGATCGGAATGACCCGCGTCCAGATCATGCGGATGGTCGTCGTCGAGGCAACCGTCCTCGGGGTCGTCGGCTTCGTCCTCGGGAGCGCCGCCGGCCTCGCCGTCGGCGGCGTGATGCTGGAGCTAGGCGGTCGGATCGACCCGACCGCCGGACTGCCGTGGCCGGCCATCGGCGCCGCCGCGGTCCTCGGGCTGGTGCTGCCGGGGCTCGCGGCCCTCTACCCGTCGCTCCTGGCCGCCCGGGTATCGATCGTCGAGGCCCTGCGCTTCGAGTAGCCGCCGCCCGGCTGAGGGTGGCGCCCGATCCCGTGCCTGATAGACTCGCCGCGCTCTCGACCCCGGGTCACCGCTGCTCGACCCCGGGTCACCGCTGGAGGCTCGCGCATGGCGATCTCGATGCCCAGGATCGACCGACTCCCCGCGGATGAGCGCGGCGTCACGATTGGCGACTTCCTCGTCCCGATCCGCGTCTCCGAGCGCCTCAGCGCTCGCGTCCGGCACATCGGCCTCGTCATCGCCGGAGCGCTTCTCATCGCGGTTTCGGCCCAGGTCGCGATCTTCGTTCCGGGCAACCCGGTGCCGTTCACCGGCCAGACGTTCGGCGTCCTGCTGGTCGGCGGGGCCCTCGGGTTCAAGCGCGGTCTCTCGGCCGCGGTGCTGTACGTGGCCATCGGCGCCGTCGGGCTGCCGGTCTATGCCGAAGGCCGCCACGGACTCGAGATCGTGACCGGCGCGACGGGCGGCTACCTCATCGGGTTTGTGCTCGCGGCGACCCTGGTCGGCCGGCTCGCCGAGCTGGGCTGGGACCGCACGATCCGCGGCGGCATCGCGGCGATGCTGCTCGGCAGTGTCGCGATCTACGCCGTCGGCGTGCCGTGGCTGGCGGTGACCGCGTACGACGGCGACCTCGGCCGGGCCATTGCGAGCGGCCTGTTGCCCTTCCTGCTCTGGGATGCCGTCAAGCTGGGACTTGCGGCCGCCGCCTTCCCGCTGGCGTGGTGGTTCGTGGGCCGTCGCCCCGGGGACCGCTGACGGCCGATCCTCCGACCCCGGGTTCGTCAGTACAGGGACGGGAAGCGGGAGCGGAAGAGCGGCAGGAGGTTCACCTCGCTCGCCGCCCGGAGCGCCTCGAGCAGCGTCGACGTCCCTGCCAGCCCGAGGCGGTTGGCCTCGATGTACCCACGGAGGGCGCCCCAGAACGCCTCGCTCCCGATCCGACGCCGGACCTCGTTCAGCAGCAGCCCGCCCTGGACGTTGACGACCTCGTAGTAACAGCCGCCAGCGTAGCCACCCAGGCCGCGATCGAGCGGGCTGATCGAGCAGCGACTCGGGCGGAAGCTGCCGAGGACGGTCCGAGCGAGCAGGTCGGCCGGAGCCTCGTCGGCGAACGGGTCGGCCCGCTGGTCGTTGCCGACGAGGTCATAGAACCACTGGTGGGCAACCTTCTGGTGGACCTGGTAGGTCCGGTTGACCGTGTCGTCGGTCCGCGGCACCCAGATCAAGCCGGGCGCCTCGAGCGCCTCACCACCCTCGGTCTCGACGACGGCGAGGAACGATCGGGGGAAGTCCAGCCCGAGCAGGCGGGTCTGGCCGATCACCGCGTCGCGCGCCATCGACAGCAGCCGCTGGCGATTCGTGCTGCCGGCCGGCGTGTACACCCGGATCGTCACGCCGCCGGCCTCGCCCTCGAGGACCTTGAAGTCCGGCGCCAGGACCACCGAGACGTCTCTGACGTCCTGCATCGAGAAGGACCACGCCCCACCGCCCCCAACTCCGGCCCGCACCACCTGGCCCGTCGGAGCCGCGAGAACCATCGGCGCGTCGGTGACGATCTCGACGTCCACGCGCGGGCTCGACGGCGTCACGAACGGCTGACCGTCGTTGGGTCGGTTGAACGGCAAGGCCCGGCTGACCCACGGGATCCAGCGGTACAGGACGAGCGTGCCGCCCGCACGGCTGAACATCCAGTCTGGATCGGCGAGGCCGCCCCGCAGGCGAGCCCGGTAGCCGATCCGGACGAGGGTCGAGTCGCCGTCGGGCAGGATCCGCCCGAGCGGCACGGTGATCGTCTGGTCGTCGACCTCGACGTCGACCGGGGTGTCGTCGACAGTCGCCTCGATGACCCGGAGGCCGCCGACGCGGGCGGCGAGGGTGTTGAGCTCGAGATGGTCGATGCCGCCGCCGGACTCGTTCTGGACGCGCAGCAGCGTCGTCACCTCGAGGGCGCCGGAGTCGACCGAGATGGCCGCCTTCACGTCATACGTGACGCTGAGGCTGAGGCTCGTTCGACCGAAGGGGTTGATCGGCGGGGGCTCCGGTTCGGCGCTCGGACTGGCATCCGATGTCGGCGCCGGCGAGGACGCCGCCGGCGGAGTCGTGACCGGCCGCGGCGAGGCCGGGCTGGGCGAAGTCGTCTCGCCCTCCACGAGCTGCGTCGGACCGGGCACGGGCGAGCACGCGCCGACCGCGATCGACGCGCAGACGGCCAACACCCCTGCAATCCGGGCTCGCCCCACGCCGGGGATCGTACTCGGCCGCGGCCACCCGGCAACCGCCGTTCGTGCCGCGAGGCCTTCGAGACGAGCGCGTACGATCCCGTGTCATGGATGCCGTGAGCGGCGTGGACGCGCTGCTGGCCGACGTTCGGGCAACGCTGCCGGAGGTTCGGCTCCTCACTGACGAGCTCGACCGCGAGGCCTACCGAGCGGACGAGACGGCCTACCTGCCGGCGGATCTTCCGGCCGCCGTGGCCCTGCCGACCGCGACCAGCGAAGTGTCCGGGCTGCTCAGGCTGGCCTCGCGCCACCGCGTGCCGGTCGTGCCGCGGGGCGCGGGCACCGGCCTGTCTGGCGGCGCGGCCGGGATCGAGGGTGCGTTGACGATCGCGCTGATCCGCATGGACCGGGTGCTGGAGATCGACCGCGAGAACCTCGTCGTCGTGACCCAGCCGGGCGTCATCAACGCCGACCTCAAGGCCGCTGTCGAGCGCGAGGGGCTGTTCTACCCGCCCGACCCGGCGTCGTACGAGACCTGCTCGATCGGCGGCAACCTCGGCACGAATGCCGGCGGCCTGTGCTGCGTGAAGTACGGCCAGACGCGCGACTGGGCGCTTGGCCTCGAGGTGGTCATGGCCGACGGGACGGTCATCCGGACGGGCGGCCGGAACGTCAAGGACACGGCGGGCTACGCGCTGACCCAGCTGTTCGTCGGGTCGCAGGGGACCCTCGGGATCATCACCGAGGCGACGCTCCGCCTCCGGCCGCTGCCCGGTCCACGATCGACGATGCTCGCCTTCTTTGCCTCGCTTGAGGCGTGTGGGACGGCGGTCGCGACGATCGCCCGGTCGGGCCTCGTGCCGGTGACCCTTGAGCTGCTGGATCGCGAGACGATCGTCGCGGTCGACGACGTCCACCACCTCGGCCTGGATCGCGAGGCCGCGGCGATGCTGCTCGTCGAATCGGACGCGCCCGGGCCGGCAGCGGCTGCGGAGATGGATGCCGCCGAGGCGGCGGTCATGGCGGCCGGGGCGACGTCCGTGGTTCGGGCGGCCGATCCGCAAGAGGCGGACTGGCTGCGCCAGGCGCGGCGGCTGGCGTTGCGAGCCCTCGAGGAGCAGGGCACCGTCCGGATGGAGGACGTCGGGGTGCCTCGGGCGCGGGTCCCCGAGCTGCTCGTGGCGATCGAGCGGATCGCCGCGGCCCACGGCGTGCGCTGTGCGACGTTCGGCCACGCCGGCGACGGCAACCTCCACCCGAACCTGGTGTTCGACCGGGACGACCCGGACGCGGCCCGGCTCACGCACCTCGTCCGCGACGAGATCTTCCGCGCGGCGCTCGAATTGGGCGGGACGGTCACGGCCGAGCACGGCATCGGCTCGGCGCGGCGCGAGTGGCTGCCGATCCAGCGGGGCGAAGGAGCCGTCGCGGCGATGCGGGCGATCAAGGCGGCCCTCGATCCGCTCGGCATCCTGAACCCCGGGCGCGTCCTCTGATCCACCCTCGTCACGCCGCGAAGCCGCGGCGCGATCGGGGCCGGCCTGCAGGGAAGGCCGGGATCGGGGATAATACGTGGTCCCCGTCGCCGATCGGCAGCGGCCGCCGACTGTCCAGGAGCCCGCCGTGAACGGTCGTCCCCTGTCCCTGACCCGCCCCTCGAGTCGCTCCTCCGAGCCTGAGCCGCTCAGGCACGTGATCGACGAGTACAAGCACCGGGACCAGACGATCACCTGCGTCTGCGGCTGGCACGGGAGTTGTGCGACCAACACGACGGGCGGCTCGGACTGGACGGCCCACCTCAACCAGTTCCGGACAAAGCGGAAGTAACGTCCTCCGGCGCTCGCGCCCCGGCCGCCGCGTGGTGCCCTAGGCTGGACCTTCGAGTCGACGACCGCGCACCCAGGCGGCCCTGACCATCGACGGCTGGCCGCGGAAGATCAGGCGGCTCACCAGGTCGGACGTCTCCGATGGCGGCTCCGACGCATCGATGTCCCGGAGCAGCGGATCCGTGACCCGGGAGTCGAGCGCGATGACGTCGGCCTCCTTGCCCGCCTCGAGCGACCCGATCCGGTCACCCAGCCCGAGCGCCCGCGCCCCGTCGAGCGTCGCCAGCCGGAGCCAATCGAGCGGCCCGAGCAGCGGCCGGTGCTCGCCCAGCAGCGTCCGCCGGGCGGCCTGTGAGTAGGCTCCGGCGCGCATCACGGCGAACAGCGACACGTCGGGCCCCCCGGCAACGTCGGTGCCGAGGCCGATTGCCAGACCGGCCTCGAGGTAGCGGGACAGCGGCATGACGCCCGAATCGAGGAACAGGTTGGAGGACGGGCAATGGGCGACCCGACTCCGGGTCTCGACGAGCCGCGCCAGCTCTCGGTCGGACAGATGTACGGCGTGGGCCAGGATGGCCCGCTCGCCGAGACCTCCGGCGCGTTCGTAGACGTCGACGTAGTCGGCGGCCTCCGGGAACAGGACACGGACCTCCGCGATCTCCTTCGGATCCTCGGAGACATGGGTCTGCCACCACGTCCCGGTCTGGGCCGCGAGCGTCGCCGACTCGCGGAGCAGGTCACCGGAGCACGACACCGCGAACCGCGGCGTGACCGCGTAGCCGAGCCGCCCGTCGGCCGCGCCGTGCCAGCGTTCGATGAGCTCCGCCGTCTCCCGCAGCGACCGGTCGAGAATCGTCGTCGGGTCGACGGTCCGATCGTAGGTCAGGCGATCCATCATCACCTCGCCGAGGATCGCCCGGATGCCATGCGCCTCGGCCGCCTCGAAGGCGGCGTCGGCCGAGGCCTTGAAGACCGCCGTGTAGGCGACGACCGTCGTCGTCCCTACCGCGGCGAAGGCCCGGACCGCCGCGTCGGCGAGGGTGCGCGCGGCGATCGGGTCACGGGACTCGTCCTCGAGCGGGAAGATGTACCGCTCCAGCCACGCCAGGAGGTCCGTTCCGAACCCGAGCCCGGCGTTCGGCAGTTGCGGCAGGTGGGCGTGCAGGTCCACCAGCCCCGGTAGCAGCACGAGCGGCCGAAGGTCGACGGCTCGCGCGAGCCGGTCGCCGGCGTCGGCGGCGTCTCCGACCCATTCGATGCCACCGTGCGCGCCGACGACCAGCAGGCCGTCCGGCTGGTCGGCGATGCCACCGTCGCCGAGGGGCGTGAGGATCCGGGCGCGAAGGGCGAACGGCGGTCGGTCGGGGATCGATGGC
>DATHRO010000067.1:0-11198 GCA_035465135.1 Candidatus Deferrimicrobiaceae bacterium | reverse complement strand
GCTGAAGGCGATCCACTGGCCGTACAGGATGATCGCAATGAACAGCGCGATC
The DNA here is from genome assembly GCA_035465135.1 of Candidatus Deferrimicrobiaceae bacterium. Classification (GTDB taxonomy): domain Bacteria; phylum Chloroflexota; class Limnocylindria; order Limnocylindrales; family CSP1-4; genus UBA5189. The sequence goes on along the minus strand of DATHRO010000067.1, from coordinate 11,146 downwards.
GTGAGGCCGAAAGAGATCAGGAACGCGGACGCGGCCTCGGCCGTCGTGCCAGGGCTCGGGGGCGCGTCTGGATCGGCAGGCAGGACGTCGAAAGCCGGCGGGTCGAACAGCCGCGCCTGGTCGATCGGCGGGATGCCGGCCAGGGTCAGCCGGTCCTGGATCGCGATCGAGATGGCGGCCTGGCGGATGAGCTGGTTGCGGCGGGACGTCCCGAAGTCCTTCGAGTAGAGCTCGAAGGCCAGGTCACCTGCGGCCGTTCTGCTGATCGCCAGTGCTGCCCCCGTCGAGCCGTCGAGAACATGCGCCCGGGCCGATTCGACGTCCGGCGAGCCGACGACGTTGAAGCGCTGCGGCGCCTGGCCGTCGATCGGGATGGGGGAGCCGTCCTGGGTGTTGAGGATGAGACCGAGGGCGGCGACGACGTCGACACTCGGCTCCGACTCGCCGACCACGACCTCGATCCGCTCGCCGGTGCTCTCGCGATCGAAGAACGTGAGGATCGTGGGCAAGAGGGCCATGCCGACGCCGGCCACGATGAGCACGACGGTCGCGAACCGGAAGGTCCGAGTGCGAAGCCGCCACAGGAACTCGCGGCGCGCGACGGCGACGATGTTGGGGATCGTGCGCCGCCCGTAGCCGGTCTGGGCGCCCGAGGGACCGCTCACGACGCGACCCCGGCCAGGTGCTGCTCCTCGGACGGCTTCTTGCCGACCCGCTCGATGAAGATCTGCTCGATCGACGGCTCGGCGATCTGGAACTGGGTGACCTTCTGGCCACGATCGAGCGCCTGCCGAAGGATCGACTCGGGGTCGACGCTGTCGGCGACGTCGAGCTCGACGAAGTCCTGGCCCGGGCGAACGACCGTGACACCGGACAGTTCCGCCAGCCAGTCGAGCGCGCCGTCGGTCGGACGTCCGGCCTCGTCACCGTCGACCGCCAGCCGGACCACCCGCCGACCGGTCGAGCGCTTGACGTCGCGGATCGGCCCGGCGACCACGAGCTTGCCGCGGTCGATCAGGGCGACCGACTCGCACAGCTCCTCGACCATCTCCATCTGGTGGGTCGAGAACACAAGCGTCGTGCCGTGCGAGTTCATCTCGGCGAACGCCTCCTTGAGCAGCGCGACGTTGACCGGGTCGAGGCCGACGAAGGGCTCGTCCATGATCAGGACGGCCGGCTCGTGGAGAATCGCGGCGATGAGCTGGACCTTCTGCTGGTTGCCCTTCGACAGCTCTTCTGCTTTGCGAGTCGCGTAGTCGGGGATGCGGAAGCGGGCCAGCCAGTCGCGGCCCCGTCGGGCGGCGACGTCGCGCGGGATGCCGTACAGCGTGCCGAAGAAGATCAGCTGCTCGAGGACCTCGAGGCGCGGGTACAGGCCGCGCTCCTCGGGCAGGTAGCCCCAAGTCTCGCGCGGAACCATGGTCGCCGCCGCTCCGTTCCAGGTCACCGTGCCGGAGTCGGGCCGGAGGATGTCGAGGACGATCCGCATCGTCGTGGTCTTACCGGCGCCGTTCGCGCCGAGGAAGCCGAAGACCTCGCCGCGCCGGACCTCGAACGAGATGCCGTCGAGCGCGGTGACCGCGCCGAAGCGCTTGACCAGGCTGTCCAGGACGAGCGTCATGACGGGGGCAGCGTACCGAGGGCAGTCCCGTTCTCCGTCGGGTAGGGAGGATCAACCCAGATGGGCCGAACGGCCCGATCGGCTGCCGGTGCCACGGCGCCGGGCGACCGGCCGACGCCTTAGGCGATCACAGCCCGCTGTAGGCGTGGAGGCCGCTGAACCACAGCGAGCCTGAGTACGTCACGAGGACCATCGCGAATCCGACGACCAGCAGCAGCGCCGCGGGCCGGCCGGCCCAGGCGCGCTGGTTGCGAGCGTGCAGGTAGATCGCGTACACGAGCCAGGTGACGAGGGCCGCGGTCTCCTTGGGGTCCCAGCCCCAGTAGCGCGACCAGGCGATCGAGGCCCACCACGAGCCGAGGATGATCATCGTCGCGAAGATCGGGAAGCCGATGATCACCGCCCGGTGGGCGACCGCGTCGAGGACCTTGTGCGACGGCAGCCAGCGGTAGCGGTCGCCGCGACCCTGTACCAGGTACCCGACGCCGGCCGCGAACGACGTCGCGAAGATCCCGTACGACAGCACCGCCAGGCCGACGTGGATCGTCAGCAGCGGCGGGTTCTGGAGGGCCGGCACGAGGTCGTTGATCTCGTGCGGCAGCGACGAGGCGTAGAGAGCCAGGCCCAGCGCGACGGCGACCGGGATGAACGCGATCGAGCGGATCGGGTAGCGCCGCTCGAGGACCAGGTAGCCAAGCAGGATCGAGGTCGCGAAGGCCACCGAGAACTCGAACAGGTTGCCCCACGGCCCGCGCCCGACGACGATCGCCCGGAGCAGCAGCGAGCCGGCCATGATCGCGAATGAGCCGAGGGTCAGCCAGCGCGCGGCCCCGGTCAGCTGCGTTCGGCCGGCGAATTCGGGCGTGGCGGTCGCCGCGGCGGCCTGCGACTCGACGAACGAGCCGGTCGCGACGCCGGCCCACGCTGGCGTCGCCGGTGCCGGCACGAGCCGCCCGAGCGAACGGCGGTCGTTGGCCAGCAGCACGGCGTGGCCGACGGTCGCGGCGAACGCGATGGCGAGCACCACGGTGCCGGCGGTGAACAGGAGCTGCGAGGTGGAGGCCAGCGATTCCATGGGGACGACTCCCGGGTCAGGCGACCGCGGCGCCTCCTGGCGGCGGCGCGACGCGCGGCGGGGCGACGGCCTGCGGTCGGATCTGGAGGACGAGTCCGCAGGTGCCGCAGGTGTCGAGGAGGGCGGGCCGACCGGTGCCGCACTTCGGGCAGACCACGGCCAGGTCGCGACCGCACTGCCGGCACTCGGCCGCGCCCGGCGGGTAGACGAGCTGATCGAGCGGGCAGTACGGTTCGCCGACGGGATAGACGGGGGCGCCGTCGACGATCGTGGCGGCGACCGGCTCGGGTTCGGCATACGGGATTCGGTCGCGAGGCCGGCCGAAGAGGTAGATCGCCCAGCCGAGGATCAACAGGGTCAGGATCGGGCCGACGACGCCGATTAGCAGGAACACCGGCAACAGCCCGACCAGCTCGCCCCAGTCGGGCATGATGATCGGTGCGAGAAGGTCGAGCAGGCCCTGGAGCACCTGGCCGATGGCGTCGCCCACGGCGCCATCCTAGCGGGCTCGTGTCGATCTCGGCGCTCGGGGCGCGCGTCCATGACCGAGCGACGTTCCCGGCCGCCTCACCGGGACACCACCGAGGCTGCTCAGGGCGCTGGGTGCCCGAACGGCTCGGTCGACGCGGTCCAGCAGCCAGGCCGTCCCGGCGACGCGAGCGCCGTTCCGGCGCGCCTGCGCCTGCACGGCGCGGTCGTCGGTCACGACGAGGATCGCGTCGATGGCTGCCGGCCCGAGCGTGCCCGCCCCGTCCGCGACGAGGTCGCCGATCACCGAGTCGGCGTCCCGGTGGCGTCCGTACTCGACCCGGAACCCGGGCGCGATGCGGCCCTGGGGTCCGCCGCCCGGATGGCCGTCGAGGACGAGCTGGACCTCGACCCCCGCGAGCGCCGCCCGGAGGCGCGCAACGAACGCCGCCTCGGGCAGGCGGTCGGCGACGGCGCCCCGGCGCATTGCGCCCTGGACGTTCCGACCGTCAACCACGACCCGAGTCACGCCGGCCAAGTGTCCGCCGCGAGGCTCGGATCCCGGATGCTCCGAGCGACGTCGCCGGCGGGCCATCGTCAGCTCCAGCGCGGCAGCGGCTCGAGAAGCTCGACGAGCAGCTGGGCGAGGCGATCGGGCGCCTCCATCCCGACCATGTGAGCCACGTCGGGCAGCTCGACGAGGTGCGCGCCGGGGACGCCCGCCGCGAGGCGTCGGGCCGACGTCCGCGTCTCGGGTGTGTCGAGGCCGCCGACGACCACCAGCGTCGGGATCGTGACCGAGCCGAGCCGATCGTTGGCCGGCGGATCGAGCGGGATCGGCGTCCCGAACACGCGCCCCGGCGCGACGAGCTCGCGGTCGAGGCGATACACGGTGTCCCGGATGTCGGCCGGGACGCGGGTCTCCGGCTGGCCGAGCCCGTCGACCCAGATCCGCACGTCCCAGGCCGCCTCCGCGTCCGCATCGCCGGCCTTGTTGGCAGCCATCATCGCGCCGAAGACTGCGGCTTCCTCAGGCGTCTCCTCGACCTCGAAGCCGCCGATCCCGCTGCCGACCCAGCCGAACGCCACGAATCGCTCCGGTGTCTCGATCACGGCATCGAGGGCATGGATCCCGCCCATCGAGTTGCCGACGATCGCCGCTCGCTCCACCCCCGCGGCGTCGAGGACGGCCCGGATGTCGTCGCGCGGCGAGAACTCGACGTCCTCGGCCGTCGACTCGCCGAAGCCGCGCATGTCGTGGCGGATGACGCGATAGCCAGCGTCCAGCAGCAGCGGCGTCATCGCGTCCCACGCGCGGCGGTTCACGAGCGCCGAGTGGACCAGGAGGATCGGCGGCCCGAGCCCCTCGTCGTCGTAGGCGAGGCGGGCGCCGGGAACGTCGATCGCGTGCCTGGTGCTGGAAGTCGGCATGACGCGATGGTAGTCGGGTCCCCGGTGTCGCCACCCGCCAGCCGCTACGATCGCCGCGATGTCCCTCCTGCTGCTCGTCGACCTCGACGGCGTCGTGTATCGCGGCGCCGACCCGGTGCCCGGCGTGGCCGAGGTGCTGGCCGCACGCGCCCGTGCCGGTGACGACGTGGTCTACGTGACCAACAACTCGATGCACTACCGGGCCGACTACGTGACCCGCCTGGCGGAGCTCGGTGCGCCCGTGTCCGAGGAGCGGATCGTGAGCTCGCCCCGGGCCACGGCGCTGTACCTGCGTGAGCGTGAGCGCGGCGTGGGACGCGTCCTCGCGGTCGGGGCGTCGGGTCTGGACCGGGAGCTGCGCGACGTGGGGCTGGAGGTCGTCAACGCCGGCTTCGCGGCCGAGCGGATGGCCCGCGAGGGGATCGACGGTTTCGCCGCCGCCGGGGCGCCGGACGCGGTCGTCGCCGGTGTCGATCCGCAGCTGACCTACCTGCGCGTTGCGGCCGCGGCCGACTGCGTGCGGGCTGGGGCGCGCTTCGTCGCCACCAACCGCGACCCGGTCTACCCGACCGAGCGCGGGCTCCGGCCCGGCGCCGGCGCGGTCGTCGCCGCGATCGAAGTCGCGTCGGGCGTCACCCCGGTCACGATCGGCAAGCCGGAGCCGCTGCTGATGGAGGAGGCCGCGAAGGCTGTCGGCCGCGATCCGACCGAGGCGATCGTCATCGGCGACGGGATCGTGACCGACCTCGCCGCGGCTCGGGCCGTCGGCGCGCGCGCGATCCTGATGCTGACCGGCGTGACGACCGCCGGCGCGGCGGCCGCCATCCCCGACGGCGAGCGCCCGGTGGCCGTGGCGGCCGACGCCGCCGAGTTGGGCGGGCTGCTGGAGGGCTTGGCCGCGGGCTGAGGATCAGCCCGGTGTTCGCCTGCTCACGCCGGCCAGCTCGGGCACGCCGGCCGCCCAGGCATCGAACGCCGTCCGGAGCGGGTCGAGCGTCGCGTCATCGGCGAAGGCGACCTCGAGCGCGAAGCGGTCGATCGTCCACAGCTCCGGCAGCGTCAGCCCGATGGGCCCGAGCGCGTTCAGGTACTCGTCGGTAAGGCTGATGTCGGACACGGTCGTGTCGTCGGTCGACAGGGTGACCGGCACGCCGGCGCGGTGGAGCCGCGCCAGCGGGAAGGCCTCGAGTGACGCGACGATCCCGGCGTCGACGTTCGAGGTCGGGCACAGGTCGAGCGCGATCCGGCGCGCTGTGAGCTCGGCCATCAGCTCTGGATCGTCGGCGGCTCCCGGGCCGTGGGCGATCCGCTCGGGGCCGACGGCGAGCGCGCGCCGGACCTGGGCTGCGCCGCCCCACTCACCGGCGTGGAGCGTGATCCGCATCCCGGAGGCCCGGGCGGCCTCGAATGCGCGGCGATGGACGAGGGGGTCCGGAGCGGCGGCCTCCGGCCCCGCCAGGTCGAACCCGGTCAGCCCATCATCCCGGAAGTGGGCGGCCGTCTCGGCGAGGGCCACGTTGTCGGCCGGATCGTGGGTCCGCATGGCCGTGCAGATGAGGCGGGCGACGGTGCCGCTCCGGGTGGCCGCGTCGCGGGCACCGCGCACGACCGCGGCGATTCCGTCGGTCAGGGCGAGCCCACCGCGAACATTGGAGCATCGGGGCCCATCGAATCTCGACGTAGCGGACACCCTCGGCGGCCTTCGTCGCGACCAGCTCGGCAGTGACCCGCTCCAGCGCCTCGGCGTCCTGGAGCAGCGCGATCGGCAGGTCGAACGCCCGCAGGAGCTCGGCCTGGTCGCGGCTCGGCCGCGGAGCGACGAGGACCTCGAACATGCCCGCCCACGTCGATGGCGCGTCGACCCGACGGCTGCGGGCCAGCTCCAGCGCGGTATCGACGCGCAGCGATCCGTCGAGGTGGAGATGGAGCTCGGCCTTGGGCATCGCGGCGACGAACCGGCGAAGGGCGGGCTGCGGGATCATGCCGCGATGCTACGATCCCGGCCGCATGTCCAGCGCGTCGGCCTGGCGGGCCCGTCTTCTCCCCTGGCTTCTTCCCCGGCTCCGGATCGTCGTTCGGGCGCTCATCTGGGGGATGATCGCGGTGCTCATGGCCGTCGCCGCGGCCGGACTGGTCGCGCAGCTCTGGCACCCGGCCGGCGGCCCGGCCCGGGCGGAGCTGACCTGGCACGGTGACGCCGAGCTGACGGCGGCCCTCGAAGCCTCCGAAACGCGGGTCCTCGACGTCGCAACCGAGGTCGACCGACTGGCCGATGAGGCCCGGATCGCCCTGGCGGCCGCGGCCGCGAGCGACCTCGGGCTGCTCGAACAGAGCCTCACCCGGGGGACCGTCGAGGCCGCCGCGATCGAGGCCGCCGTCATCGCCCTGCGGCAGACGCTGACCGCGCTGCCGGGCGACGAGCCCGACGCGGCGCTGCACTACCGGAACTCGGTCGTCGTCCGTCGCGCCGCCCTGCTGGCGGCCATCGATGCGGCCGCCGGGCTGCCGGGACATTGGAGCGCGGTCCGGGCTCGCAGCCGCGACGTCGCCGAGCTCCTCGGGCTGATCGACGCGCACGACCAGCTCGTCCTCGCCGCCGCGGCGGAGGGGCGCGAAGGTCGGTACCGCGGCGCGATCGCGATCCTCGAGGAGGCGACCGGCGTTCTCGACGACATCGCGGAGCTGCGCGCCAGGCTCGTGAGCGGCGCCGAGCCGACCGTGCTCGATGAGTGGGTCGATCGGAACCGAACCTACGACCTCGCCCTGACCGCGCTGTACGAAGCGCTCCGCGATTCACGCGGCCGGAATACCGTCCGCGTTCAGTCCGCGGCACGGGAGGAGCGGATCGCGCGGGAGCAGCTGCCGGCGGACCGCCGGGCGATCGTCGTCATCGTGTCCGAAATCGCCCGCGGCGGGCTGAACCAGGCCGTCCTCGCGATCGAGGAAACGCGGGGCCGGATCGACGCCGCGCTGGCGGATGCCGCCGGCGACGGCGAGGCCGCGCTCGAAGGTGCCACTCCGGCCGGTGGTGGCTGACCGAGACCCGGCGCTGACGCTGCGACTACACTCGGCCGCGTTCGGGTAGCAAGCCACCGCGGAGGGGGAGATCCGGTGCAGGTTCGAGTCGTCGCCGATCAGCCGTGGGACGTCAAGGCCGACGTCCTCGCCGTCCCGATCCTGGGTCAGCCGGACCTGAGCGGGGCGCTCGCTGAGCTCGACCGCCGCGCCGGCGGCGAGATCCGGTCCCTCGCCGAGTTCGGCGAGCTGAAGGGCAAGCGCTTCAAGTCGATCCTGACATCGGCCGGTGAGCTCGTCGCGGGTCGCCTGTTGCTGATCCTCGGCGGTGAGCCCGACGAGCTCGATCGCGAGGCCGTCGTCCGGGTCGCCGCGGCAGCGGAGCGTCGGCTCGGAGGCCGCGCCGCCAAGCGCCTCGCGATCTGGCTCGCTCCGCTTGCCGAACAGCTCGACGGCGGGTCCGAGGCGGTCGCCGAGCTGGTCACGCGCGGCGTCGTCGAGGGCTCCTACGACCCGGCCTCGATCTATCGTGAGGGCTACAGCGACGCGCCGCCGGCGCTCGACGAGCTGATCCTCGTGGCGCCCGGCGAGGATGCGTCTCGCCTCGGCGCAAGCTCGGACCGCGGCCGGATCATCGGCGAGGGCGCCAACCTCGCCCGGACGCTCGCCAACCGCAGCGCCAACGACGTCACCCCCGAGGTCCTGGCCGAGGAGGCCTGGAGCCTCGCCGAGAAGCACGACCTGTGGATCGACGTGATCGGTCCCGACAAGGCCGCCGAGCTCGGCATGGGCCTGTTCCTCGCCGTCGGTCACGGGAGCGACAACCCGCCGCGGATGATCGTCATGCGCTCGGGTCGGGCCGGCGAACGCGACGCCCTCGAGCGGCACCTGGCGATCGTCGGCAAGGGCGTCTGCTTCGACTCGGGCGGCATCAGCATCAAGCCATCCGACCGGATGGACGAGATGAAGATGGACAAGACCGGCGCCTGCACGGTCATCGCCGCCGCGACGACCGTCGCGCGGCTCGCGCCCGGCACGCCGCTGCTCATGGTGGCGCCCGCGGTCGAGAACATGCCGGGCTCCCATTCGACTCGGCCCGGCGATGTCGTCAAGGCGCTCAACGGCATGCAGGTGGACATCACCAACACCGACGCGGAGGGCCGCCTGATCCTGGCTGACGCCCTGACGTACGCGGAGCAGCTCGGGGCGACCCACGTCGTCGACGTGGCGACGCTCACCGGCGCCGTCGGTCGCGCGCTCGGTGACCTGGTCACCGGGGCCTTCGGCGCGCCCCAACCGTTCGTCGACCAGGTGTTCGACGCCGGCCGTCGGGCGGGCGAGCGGTACTGGCAGCTGCCGCTGGTCGACGAGTACGGCGACGACATGCGGGACAGCTGGTACGGCGATCTCGTCAACTTCTCACGGAACAACGAGGGTGGGCTCGTGAAGAGCGCGATGTTCATCCGCGAGTTCGTGACGAAGCCCTGGGTCCACCTCGATATCGCCGGAACCGCCTACTTCCGGAAGGCCGCGCCGTACGCCCCCCGGGGCGCGACGGGGGTGTCCCATGCGACGCTCGTCGAACTGGCCCTGGCCGGGGCGAAGGCCTGATCAGCGGCGGGCCGAACGAAACCGCGGGCGCCTGAGCGTCTGGCCGGACGAGGAGCGGGATGGATCGCGCGATCGTCGTCGGGCTGGCGGGCCTGATCGGGCTCGCCTGGGGCCTCGCGAGCGATCGCCTCGCGGCCCGCTGGCCGGCGCACCACGACGGCTCGGTCCGGCGGCGCGACTGGCGGACACCGCTGGTCGCCCTTGCCGGAGGCCTGGCCTTCGGCGCCACGGCCCTGCGATTCGGGGACGTGCCGGTCCAGCTCGTGGTCGTCGGACTGTACGTGGCCGCCCTCGTCACGCTGTTCGCGATCGATCTCGACCAGCGCCTGCTGCCTGACGTCATCACGCTGTCGCTGGTCGCGTTCGGCGGGCTCGTGTTCGCGGTCGGGGCGAGTCCCTACATCGGCGGGACCGACGAGATGATCTTCGCCGTCATCGCCGCCGCCGCCGTCCCGGCGGCCCTGTTCGTGCTGGCGATCCCGTTCGGGGCCGGTGCGATCGGCCAGGGTGATTTGAAGCTGCTGGCCGGCGTGGCCCTGTTCGCCGGCGCCGAGCGGCTGCTGTACGGGCTGATCGTCGGCACGTTCCTGGCCGGGATCGCCGTCGTCGTGCTCGTCCTTGCCCGACGGATCACGCTCCGCAGCTACGTCCCGTATGGGCCGTTCCTGATCGCAGGGTCGCTGTGGGCACTTCTGGGGATTGCGGGGAGGTGACGAAGGTACGGTTCGGGTCGCCAGAACCGTGCAGTATGATGCCCGGGACCTAGCGACCCAGCGCGACGGAGACGCCCGCACCATGACCCTCGTTGATGCGCCGCTCCGGATCTGACGCAAGCGGGTGGTCCACCCGCCCCCAACCCCGGACCTGGCGCCGGGCCGGCACCCTCCTCCTCACCATCTCCGTCCTCGGCGGCATGCTGCTGTCGCTCGGTCCCCCGGCGACTTCGGCCGATGAGCTGTCGGACGCGTACAAGAAGCAGAAGCAGCTCCAGGAGCTCATCAAGAAGCAGAAGGCCCAGATCGCCAACCTGTCGGCCAGCCAGCAGACGCTGTCGGTACGGCTCGGCGCAACGAAGCGCTCGCTGGCCGAGGTCAACGCCAACCTGCAGGCCGTCAAGACCCAGATCGTGTCGATGGTCGTCGAGGTCGCCCAGGCCCAGGCCACGATCGACGAGCTCATCGCGACGGGCGCGCGACTCGATGCCGAGCTGGCCGACCTCGAGGCCCAGCAGGTCGCGAAGCAGGCCGAGCTCGATGCGCGACGGGCGCTCCTGGCCGCCCGCATCCGCGAGGCCTACGAGACCGATCGGACTTCGCTGCTCGAGTCGTTCCTGGCCGGCTCGGACTTCACCGAGGTCCTGACGGAGGTCGGCTACCACCTCGACTTCGCCGGCGAGGACAAGCTGCTGGCCGAGCAGATCGTGGCCGACAAGCAGGTCCTCGACGTCCTCTCGCAGAACGTCGCCTTCGCTCGGGAGCAGACCCAGGAGCTGCACGCCCTGGCCGATGAGCAGAAGGAGCTCCTCGACGCCCAGCTCGCGGAGCTGACCGCGGCCCGCCGGGAGTTGAAGTCCCTCGAGCACGAGACCGAGCGGCTGCTCGCCCAGCAGCAGGCCCAGTACGCCAAGCTCGCCGCGGACAGGGCTGCGCTCGAGAAGGCGCTCGCCAGGGCGAAGGAGGCCCAGCGCAAGCTCGAGGCACTGATCGAGCGGCTCGTCCGGGAGGCCTTGGCCAAGGGTGGCATCCCGTCCGAGTACAACGGCACGTTCCGCTGGCCGATGTCCGGCCGAATCACCCAGGAGTTCGGCTGCACCGGCTTCGCGTGGGAGCCGCCGCTCGGCAGCTGCCGGCACTTCCACCGCGGCATCGACATCGCGAACGACATGTACACGCCGATCTACGCGGCTGGGCCGGGCAAGGTCATCT
>DATHRO010000066.1:0-9561 GCA_035465135.1 Candidatus Deferrimicrobiaceae bacterium | reverse complement strand
CGATGGTCTTCTTCACCCCCGACCACGCGGCCTACGAGCGCGAGCGCGGGTTCTACTTCGACTTCCCGGCGGACCTCCCCGGCCCGGTCTTCGACACGACCGACGGCGTGGCCCGGTACATCCGGGCCGGCGAGTTTGATCTCGAGCGCGTGAGGCGGTTTCGGGACGAGTCGTTCGAGGTGGCCGACGGCCACGCGACCGAGCGATTCGTGGATCAGCTCGTGCTCCCGGCGCTGGGGAGATAGCGGCGGGCTCTCGCCCTGTGCCGCGGCGAGGGCGGCGAGGGCGGCTGCAAACCTTGCGGTACCATTCGGCCCCGCTCACGCGCCGAACGTTTCCGGCGCGCCTCCCGGACCCGAACCAGGAATCCATCGCCGCATGACCTTTCGAGCCAAGCCTGTCGCTCGGCGCTCCGGTCGCTCCGGCTGGGGCACCGGCGACCGCCGCAACACCCTGATCAATGCCGGCTTTGTCGGTGCCATCATCGTGGCCGTCCTCATCCTCGTCGGCTACAGCGCCTGGACCTGGTACGACGATCACTTCGGCGTGGCCGCGAGCGTCGACGGTGAGGTCATCACCCGCGACGACCTGCGCGACCGGGCCGAGATCGAGCTCTTCCGGCTCACGTACTTCGAGGGTCGGGTCCGAACGCTCATGGCCAAGGGCCAGATCAGCGCCACCAACGGCGCCCAGCTCCTGAGCTCCCTGGACCAGCGACGGCAGGTCGTCGGCTCGCTCAGCCTCGAGCGGCTCGTCGACGCGACGCTGATGGCTCGGCTGGCTGTCGAGGAGGGCGTGTCGGTTACGGAGGCTGACGTCGACGCGCAGCTGCTCGTCGAGGCGACGACGAACGAGCAGCGGCACGTCTGGATGATCGAGATCGAGCCGGAGGTCGACGCGGTCACCGGCCAGGTGGGGAAGCCCCAGCGGGACGAGGCGAGGTCGCGCGCCGAGGCCGCCCTGGCCGACCTGGAGGCCGGCAAGCCGTGGGAGGAGATCGCGCAGACGACGTCCGATTCGACGACCGCGGCGCAGGGCGGCGATCTCGGCTGGATGGGCGAGGAGAGCGGCTACGACGAGGCCTTCATGGCGGCCGTGTTCGAGATCGAGGCGAACGTCCCGACCGAGGTGATCGAGGGCGCCGACGGCGCCTTCCGGATCGGGCGCGTGACCGAGATCGCGCCCGAGGAGGTCGACCCGACGCTCGAGACGCAGATCGTCGACGCGGGGATCAGCCTCGAGCGCTACCGCCTCGCCGTGCGCAACGACGTCGTGCGCATCAAGCTGTCAGAGAAGATCGTGGCCGGGCTGTCGGAGCCGGGACCTCAGCGCGACGTGCTGGAGATCTACCTGCCCGAGCCGAACCCGTCGCAGTTCGGCGAGCCCGGCGTCAAGGTGCGGCACATCCTGTTCGCCCCGAACGACGACCCCGATGCCGCCGTGGATTTGCCCACGGATGACCCGGCCTGGGCGGCAGCCAAGTCCGATGCCGAGGCGGCCTATGCCGAGCTGCAGGTCCATCCTGAGGACTTCGACGCGATGGCCCGCGAGGTCTCCGACGAGCCCGGCGCCGCTGAGACCGGGGGCAAGCAGCCCTGGTACTACGAGTCGAGCCCGATCGAGGAGCCATTCAAGGACGCCATCCTCGCCCCGGGCCTGGAGCCCGGCCAGATTCTCGAGCCAGTGATCTCCAGCTTCGGCTGGCACGTCATCCAGTTCATGCGGCCAGAGGGCGACGGCGAGAAGGCCTGGGCCGAATCGCTGAAGGCGCAGCTCGACGACGGGGCCAACTTCCGGCAGCTGGCCCGCGACAACAGCGAGGGCGACACGGCCGCCGACGGCGGCGACCTCGGCTGGATCGCCAGAGGCCAACTCATCGAGGCGCTCGAGCAGGGCATCTTCGCGACTCCTGTCGGCGAGGTGTCCGGGGTCGTCGTCATCGCCGGCGACGGCTACTACCTGTTCAAGGTCCTGGCCGAGGAGGTCCGCGAGCCGTCCGACGAGCAGCTACAGGTCTTCGAGAACGAGGGCTTCAACCGCTGGTACTCGGACAAGAAGGCGGCGGCCGACATCCAGTACGCGACCGGCGCGACCGCCTAGCGATGCTCGACGACCTGCTGCGCGAGGCACGCGAGCGCTGGGGCCTCGACCCGGCCGCGGGGCTGCAGGTGGTTCCGAGCGAGCGCCTGGTCGAAATCCCGATCGAGGCGTCGCAGCCGCTGCTGATCGTCCCGCTGGGGCAGCTCGGCAGCACGCCGACGACCGGCACCGCCGGTCGGGGCGCCGGCGCGAGCGGCAGCCGCGCCCTCCCCGGTCGGCACGGCCCCGCGGGCCGAGATCCGCTCGCACTGCTGGCTCGCCTCTACCCGGCGTCCCATCAGGTCGTCCGCCTCGGCGGGGACGCGGCGCTGACGATCGAGGCGCTGCGAATGACGGATCTCGCGGGCCCGCTGTACGTCGCCCCCATCGCGCCCGAGCTGGCTGCGGCCGGGCCATGGGCGATGCCGTTCATCAGCCATCGGCTGCGGCAGCCCGACGGCTGCCCGTGGGACCGTGAGCAGACCCACGGCTCGCTCCGAGGCCACCTCCTCGAGGAGGCCTACGAGGTCTACGATGCGCTCGATCGCGGCGCGACGCCGGAGCTGGCCGAGGAGCTCGGCGACCTGCTCCTGCAGGTGGTCCTGCACGCCCAGCTCGGCGCCGAGGCCGGCGTCTTCGATCTCGCTGACGTCCAGGCTTCGATCGCCCGCAAGATCGTGCGTCGGCATCCGCACGTCTTCGGCGACGCCGAAGCCCGCACCGCCGCAGACGTCAATCGCCAGTGGGAGCGGATCAAGGCCCGGGAGCGGGCCGACGCCGCCGACGCCGCCGCGCTCGACGCCGGCGAGGGGGCAGCGGACGCCCGCCCCAAGGGCGCTCTGGACGGGATCAGCCGCTCGCTGCCGGCGCTCGCCGCGAGCCAGGAGATGCAGGCCCGCGCCGCGGCCCTCGGCTACGACTGGCCCGACCTGCAGGGGGTGCTCGACAAGATCGCCGAAGAGCTCGGCGAACTGGCTCGATCGACCTCGCCGGAGGAGCGACAGGAGGAGTTCGGGGACCTGCTGCTGGTCGTCGTCAACGTCGGGCGCAAGCTCGGCATCGAGAGCGAGGCCGCGCTGCGGGCGGCGAACGACAAGTTCCGCGACCGGTTCGGCCGCGTCGAGCGGATGGCGGCCGAGCGCGACGTCGCCCTCCGCGACATGGATTTCGACGAGCTCGACCGGCTGTGGGATGCTGCCAAGGCGGAGGTCCGGCGCGAGGCGGCCCTCGCGAAGGAGGTGCGATGAGCATCGGCAACCGGCCACCGTCGCTGCGGGCCGACGGTCGGCGTCCGGGCGACCTGCGCCCGATCTCGATGACGCTCGGTGTTCTGAAGTGGGCCGAGGGCTCCTGCCGCATCCGCGTCGGGGACACCGACGTGCTGTGCGCGGCGACGATCGGTGACCGGGTGCCGCCGCACCTCCGCGGCAAGGGCACGGGCTGGGTCACGGCCGAGTACGCGATGCTGCCCCGGGCCACCGCCGAGCGCACCGAGCGCGAGTCGACCCGCGGTCGGGTCGGCGGGCGGACGCACGAGATCCAGCGCCTCATCGGTCGTTCGCTTCGCGGCGTCGTCGATATGGCCAAGCTCGGCGAGCGGACGGTCACGGTCGACTGCGACGTCATCCAGGCCGACGGCGGGACGCGCTGCGCGTCGATCACGGGCGGCTACGTCGCCCTCGCCGCGGCGCTGATCGGCAACGGCATGGAGCGACTGCTCGTGTCAAAGGTCGCGGCCGTCTCGGTCGGCGTCATCAACGGCGTTCCGGTGCTGGATCTGGACTATTCCGAGGATTCCCACGCCGAGGTCGACGCCAACGTCGTCGGGACGGATGCCGGCACGTACGTCGAGATCCAGGGCACGGCTGAGGGAAAGCCGTTCGATCGCGGCCAGCTCGACGCGCTGCTCGGCCTCGCGGACGCCGGCCTCAACGGCTTGTTCGAGGCGCAGGCCAAGGCCCTCGCGACGGTGCGCCGCTGATCCCTTCGCGCCGCCTCGTCGTCGCGACCCACTCGGAGCACAAGCTCCGCGAGCTCCGCTCGCTGCTCGCGCTCGACGGCGTCGAGTTCCTGTCCCTCGGCGACCTCGGCATCGCCGACGAGCCGGAAGAAATCGGATCGACGTTCGAGGCGAACGCCCGCCTGAAAGCACGCGCCGCGCTGGCGGCCAGCGGCCTGCCGACCCTCGCCGACGACTCGGGCCTGGAGGTCGAGGCGCTGTCCGGACGGCCGGGCGTCCACACGCGGCGCTACGCCGGCCCGGACGCGACCGACGCCGACAACAACGCCAAGCTGCTGCGCGAGCTGGCCGGGCTGCCGCCGCAGCGGCGCGGCGCGCGGTACGTCTGCGTCCTCGCGCTGGCTGGGCCCGGGCAGCGGATCGTCACCCGCCGCGGGACGTGCCGCGGCCGGATCGCGCTCGAGCCGCGCGGGACAGCCGGCTTCGGCTACGACCCGATCTTCGAGCCGGCCGCCGAGCCCCCTGGCGGGCGGACGTTCGGGCTGTACAGCGATGAGGAGAAGGGCCGAATCTCGCACCGTGCCCGCGCCGCGGCGCGCATGCGTCGGCTGTTGGCCGGACCGGGCGACTAGGCCGTCGAGCGCTCGTCGGGCGCGGCTGCCTCGATCTTGCCGACGAGTTGCTCGGCCAAGGCCCGAGCGGCTGCGAGATGCGGTCGCCAGGCCGCCTCGTCCGGCGGCTCTTCCACCTCGCCGCGGTACATCGCGCCGGCCAGCTGGATCAAGCGCCGACCCTCGCCGCGGAGTCGCTCGGCCGCCCAGGCCGCGGCGACGTCCTTGGGAACGATCTCGCCGGTCGCCTGCGTACGCCAGGCGCGGGCGAGGGTAAGAAGCACGTTCCGGGTATCGGATTCGAGGCCCTCCATGAGGCCCGGGATCTGCAGCCCGAGCGATGCCCGGACATCGGACATTGGAACGGGATCGAGGAGCTCACGCGGAGGCTGGCCGACGAGGACACGGCCATGCTCGCGAGCGACGGTCAGCAGTAGCGCGAGGTCCGGTGACGGGGTCGGTTCGGGCACCTCGCCGGCCTCGTACGCGTCGCGGAGCCACTCGCCGTACATGAAGTCGAGCGGCGGCGGAAAGCGCCACGGGCGGATGTCGCGCGCGACGACGACGGCGAGCTCAACCGGTCTCGCCGGCCCGCGCCGAGCTCGATGCCCCGACACCTCCAGCAACCCTGAGACGAGTGCCCTGCGTTCAGCGGCGATGAGCGAACGGCTCGAAATCACGAGCACGTCGACGTCGCTCGTCGGCCGGAGTCCGCCGAGCACGGCCGAGCCATGCAGGGCCGCGCCGAGCGCGGTATCGGCGAGGACCCGTCGTACGACATCGACAACAGCCGCGAGGGGATCGGCCCGCTGCACGTTGCTCACGTCGCCGTTCATGCGAGCCTTGCCCCAGCCGCAAGCTGCGCTGCGATCGCCATGGCGATGACAACCAGCCAGGGCGGCACGTTCCGCAGGACGAGCGCGGCGATCGCCACGGCCACCAACGCGACGTCGACGAGGCTCGTGACGGCGCTCGTCGCGACCGGGTCGTAGAGCGCCGCCAGCAGCAGCCCGACGACCGCCGCGTTCGTTCCGGCGAGCGCATCTCGGAAGACCGGCGAGCGCCGCAATCGGTGCCAATACGGGAAGATCCCGATGACCAGCAGGAACGACGGAGTGAAGATCGCAATCAGGGCCACGGCCGCGCCCATGACGCCGTTCGGCTCGGGTAGCTGGGCATGCCCTGACGCTACGGGCGGGACCGTCGGGACGAAACGTCAGGATGTCTGAATGTTGCGCGTCGCCGCGTCGGGATCGGCGGGCACGAGGTGCCGCGCCAGCTCCGTCCGGGATCGAATCCCAAGCTTCTCGTAGACCCGTGTCAGGTGGCCGGCCACGGTCCGCTCGGACAGGAACAGGGCTGCCGCGACTTCTCGATTCGTTCGTCCGACGGCCACGAGCTCGGCAACCCGACGCTCTGACGGGCTGAGGTCATCCATCCGCCGCCGACCACCGAGACGGCCGAGCTCGCCGCGCGTCCTCGCGACCCACGTCGCCGCGCCGAGGGCTTCGAACGTCTCGAGTGCGGCCTCGAAGGCCTCGCGTGCCAGGCGTTTGCGCCGCTGCCGGAGGCGGACGCCGCCGAGTGCCAGCAATGCTCGTGCCCGTCCGAACAGATCGCCCACGCGAGCGTGCGCATCGATCGCCCCATCGAGCAGGCGGTTGGCGTCGTCCAGGTCGCCTCGCGCGGCGGCGACCAGCCCGCGTGCCCGCAGCGCCTGGGCGAGCGCCCAGTCGCGGCCGACACGCCTCGCCTTGTCCTCCCAGTCATCGACGAGCGTCTCGGCTTCGTCGATGCGGCCGAGTTGCAGCAGCGCCTCGACGTGATCGACCCACCAGATCGCTTGCCCCGGGTCGGCCAGGCCGCGCTCGCGGTCGAGATCGGCGGCCTTCTCGAAGTAGGAGAGGGCGGCCTCGGGCCGGCCTTCCCATAGCTCGGCCAGGCCGAGGAGCTCCAATCCGGCTGACTGGAGCAGGTGCTCGCTGACCTCGAGGCTTCGCCTGGCGTGCTCCCTGGCGATATCCAGCTGCCCCTGGTGGAGCGCGATCAGGCCGATCGCGAAGTGGTCGGCCGACCGTTCGACCCCGTAGTGGGCGACCGTGCTCATGAACGCCTCGGCATGCGCCCTGGCGCGATCCCAGCGGCCGGCCCACAGCTCGACGAGGCTGAGGTACCAGAGGAGCTCGGATCGCGACAGCTCGTCGCCGTCGGCGACCTCGTCGATCGCCCGCTCGAGCCACGCGCGGGCCTCGTCCGTCCGGTGCATCCAGGTCAGGAGGTGACCGACGGCCCAGCGAGCTTGGCGCAGCGTCCGCGGCTCATCGATCCCGACGGACAATCGGTAGGCCTCCTGCGCCAACTCGAGCGCGCCGGGCTCCAGTCGTTCGAAGCGCAGGACAGCCGCGATCGAGAGTGCGCCAGCCCGCAGCCGGTCGTCGTGAACGGCCTCGGCCAGCCGGAGTGCCTGGCGGGCGTGCTGGTCGGCCCAGTCCCGGCCGTGCGCGAACCGGCCGATGTCGGCCAGCAGGCCATGAATCTCGGCCGCGAGACGAGGAGCGGCCGCGACGCCAGCGAGTGCCTCCTCCAGCAGTGCGACGGCCGCCGGAGGGGTTTCCAGCTCGGCCAGCAGGATGAGGGCCTCAGAACGCGCCTCCGGACCGGCGGCCGTCGCGAGCCGCGCCTCGGCGATGGCCTTCGCCCGGTCTCCGGCGCCGGCCGCGAGATGGGCGCGCGCGGCGAGCATGCCCCGCCGCTGCCGGGCGTCGAGGTCACCGTCCGGCGTCAGGCGCTCCGCCAGCTCGGCGAGTTCCGCCGCCGCGATCGGGGCACCGCGTCGCCGGGCCAGGCCGGCTGACGTCTCGAGCTCGGCGGCCACGGCGTCGTCAGGGTGATCCGTCCCCAGGGCGAGGTGCCGCGCCCGGTGAACCGGATCTTGGAGGCGCTCGGCCAGCCGTCGGTGCGCGGCTCGCCGCCCGCCGCCCGAGGTCCCCTGGTAGAGCACCGACGCCAACAGCGGATGACTGAACCGAAGCACATCATTCGAGCGCTCGACGACGCCAGCCGCCAACGCGGGTTCGAGGGCCGGCAGGACGCCCAGCTCCTCGAGCAGGGCGACTGGCGGCCGACCGTGGGCGGCTGCGACGAGGAGCGCATCGCGCGTTTCACGTGGTAGGCCGGCGTATCTCGCGCCGATCAGCCGCTCCAGGTCGGCCGGAACTTGCAGGGGGCTCAGCGGATCGATGAGCGTCTCCTTCGACTGGCTGCGGGCGACCTCGATCGCGAACAGCGGGTTCCCGCCGGAGGCTTCGTGGACGCGCAACAGGGCGGGCCGCGGGAGGCTGATGCCGAGCCGAGCCTGGATCAGCGCCTCCAGCCCGCCGAGGCTCAGCGGACCGACCCGAAGCCGCTCGACATCCGGTGGGTCGAGGATCGCCTCCAGGCCAGCCTGACCGGGCTGGTCGCGCCGCGCCAGGAGCATCAGGATCGGTTCGCCACGCAGCCGCCGGAGCGCGAACGACAGGCTGGCGATCGACGACGCATCGGCCCACTGGTCGTCATCGATCGCCAGGACGAGCGGTCCGTCTGACGCCAGCGCCGTCAGGACATCGAGCAGGGCGGCCCCCAGGGCCCTCGGGTCGATGGCTGGACCCTCGTCGCCCGCCAGGAGCAGGGCTGCGTCGAACGCACGCCGGCGAGGCGGGGTGAGTCCGGCGACCACGTGCGACCCGACGTCGCCGAACAGGTCGCCGAGGACGACGTACGGAAGGCCCAGTTCGACCTGCGCCGGCCGCGAGGTCAGGACGGTGTCGAATCGCGCCTGCGCCTCGGCAACGCCGACTTGCCACAGGGTCGACTTCCCGATCCCGGCCCCGCCATCGATGACGATCGCGCGTGCCGCGGTGACGGGCCGGTCCAGGAACCCGCGGATGGCTGCCAGCTCGGCGTCTCGGCCGACGAGCGTGTGAGACATGGCCGGCCCATGATCCCGTCGAGCGGCGGCGCTGTCCACGACACGGTCGAACGGGATGGAATTGGTCGGGGCGGTGGGATTCGAACCCACGACCTCGTGCTCCCAAAGCACGTGCGCTACCAGGCTGCGCTACGCCCCGACGTCGCCCGAGGGCCCTGATGACCAGGGCACCCACGCTCGCCCGAGCCGTTCGGGCGTGCCTGAGCCTACACCGGGAACCACCGTCACACCGACGATCGCCCGGGTTCAGGCGGCCGTCGGCGCGTGGCCGCCGGCGGCGGCCGGCCGGCCACCCGCCGGTGCTGCGCGCAGGCCGAGCGACGCGATGGCGACGCCGACGGCCGCGACCGCGAGGACGGCAAACGTGAGCTCGACCCCCTCGGCAGTCACCGTCGAACCGACGATGGCGCCCGCGACGCTCGCGCCGACGACGCCACCGAGGTACCGACCGGTGTAATAGGTGCCGGCCGCCATCCCGAGACGCGAGCGCTCGATGGATTCGAACGCCGCCGCCTGACGCGGCGACCCGGCGAGCCCGAAGCCGAGGCCGACCACCCCCAGGAGCAGGGCGATCAACACCACCGAGCCTGCGCCGACCGGCGTCGCTAGCCCGGCGACGCCGAGCGCCATCACCAGGCCGCCGGCGACCGCCAGCGCGCGCCGGCCCCTGCGATCCGACAGTCGGCCGCCGAACGGGGCAACGAGCGCGCTGACTGCCGCCACGCCCAGGAGTACCGATCCGCTTGTGGCCGGGCTCTGCTCGAGCACGATCTCGACGAGCATTGGAACCACGAGGAACGTGCCGTGGAGCACGATGGTGGCCCCGAAGACCCCGAGCACGGCTGCTGCGAAGGGTCGTTGGGCGAGGAGTCGCGGGTCGACGGCCGGTCGCTCGCGGCGCAGTTCGACCAGCAGAAACGCGACCAGCAGCGGGGCGAGGG
>DATHRO010000065.1:0-6223 GCA_035465135.1 Candidatus Deferrimicrobiaceae bacterium | reverse complement strand
CCGGTCGCGGGCCTGGGGGTCGGTGGTGTTCTTCTGCGTGGCGGCGGCGTTGCCGTGGGTGTTGGCGCGTCTGCGGGGGGCGGCCCCCAAATCGCCCGGTCCCCCTACGTCGACGGTCACGTCCCGGAGGTGATGGCGCTCCGGACCGCGGCGCACCGTCACCAGCCGGATGCGCGACTTGCCGTAGCGGTTGTCGCCGAGCTCGTAGGTCATGCCGTCCTCCGGTGACGGTCGGCGGCGATGTCGACGACCGCGTCGATGGCCCGATGGAGTTCCGCGTCTCGCTCACGTTCGAGCGCCGCGGCCATCTCGGGAATCAGGGCGGAGCGAGCTCGGCCGGCCACGAAGACACAGTAGCGGAAGCCGAAGCGGCCCTCGTACTCGCGGTTGAGCCGCTCGAGCTCGGCGGCGACCGCGGCGTCGCTCTCGCCCCCGGTGGCCGCCGCCTCGTGGTGGTAGCCCTGCTCGCGGTACGACATCGCGGAGACCCCAGCCGGCGGCGCGCCGAGGCGCGGGTGAGCGTCGACGAGCTCGAGCTGAAGCGGCTCGGGCATCCCGTGGGCAATCTCGCGGGCCCGCTCGAAGAGCGCGTCCGTCGACTCGAACGGCCGGGCCGACGCGAGTCGAAACAGGAACCCCGGCGCGGTCTCGAACAGCGGCCCGACCGAGGCCACGAACGCCCGCGCCGTCGCCGAGCGGAGCGTGGCCCCGTCGAGGGTCACCAGCCCCCGGCGTCCCGAAGCAGGCGGTGCAGCACGCGCGCCGCGACGGTCCGCCGGTACTCGGCCGTCGACCGGACGTCGTCGATCGGGGCGAGCTCGCCGGCAAGCGTCTCGGCGGCGAGGTCGGCAACCTCGGGCGTCGGCCGGGCAGTCTCCAGGACGGCCTCGGTCGCGGCGGCACGGATCGGGGTTGGGGCGACGGAGCCGAGGGCGACCCGCACGTCCGACCAGCCGGGCGGCCCGAGGTCCCGCCACGCGATCGCCATGACGACCTTGCTGATCGCCTGGGCGCGTCGCGTCCCGACCTTGCGGAAGCGGAGCTGGCGGCCTCGCGGCAGCGGGAAGCGAACCTGGAGGATCAGCTCGTCCGGCGCGAGCGCGGTCTCCCGGTAGCCGGTGAAGAACTCGGCTGCCGGAATCTCGCGCTCACCGCGCTGGCCGCCGACGAGGATGACCGCGTCCGCGGCCAGGAGCAGCGGCAGCGTGTCACCGGCCGGCGACGCGTTGGCGATGTTGCCGCCGAGCGTCCCGCGGTTCTGGATCTGGCCGGCCCCGATCGTGGCCGCGGCCTGGACGAGGGCCGGCAGGTGCTCGCGGCAGAGCGCCGAGCGGCGGATCTCCGTGTAGCTCGTCGCCGCGCCGAGCTCGAGACCGTTGGCCGTCAGGTCGATGCCGCGAAGGGCATCGATCCGCGACAGGTCGACCAACCGCTCGGGGATCGGGCCGAGCTCGCCGGTGATCTGGACCATGAGGTCGGTGCCGCCGGCGATCGGCGTCGTTGGCCCGGCGGCAAGGAGCTCGTAGGCCTCGAACAGGTGTCGCGGCGTGTCGATCGGCGGCTCGGCCGGCATCGTCTCGTCCGCCCTACTCCGCCGGCTGCGCGACCGCCGCGATCGCGTCGACGATCTTCGTGTAGCCGGTGCAGCGGCAGAGGTTGCCGGCGATCGCCTCGCGGATGGCGCCCTCGTCGGGACCGCCGCCCGCGTCGAGGTAGGCCCGGGCCGCGATCAGCATCCCCGGCGTGCAGATCCCGCACTGCGCCGCGCCGTGCTCGAGGAACGCATCCTGGAGGGCGTCGAGCTCGCCGCGCTGGCGGGCCGCAAGCGATAGGCCCTCGACCGTTCGGACGATCCGGCCCTCGACCTGGCAGATCGGCACCAGGCAGGCGTCGACGACCTGGCCGTCGAGCAGCACCGAGCAGGCCCCGCACTCGCCCTCGCCACAGCCCTCCTTCGTGCCGGTCAGGCCGAGGTCTTCGCGCAGGACGTCGAGCAGGCGCCGCATGCCGGGTACCTCGACCTCGGCGGGGCTGCCGTTGACGAGGAAGCGGAAGGTGCTCACGCGGCTGCCCTTGGGGCATCCCCGTCCGGCGCCGCGGCTGCCATCGCCGCGAGGATCCGTTCCGGCGTGGCAGGCAGCTCGGTGATCCACACGCCGGTCGCGTCGTGGATCGCGGCCACGACCGCCGGCGCCCCGACGTCCATCGGCAGCTCGCCGACACCCTTGGCACCGTGCGGCACGTGGCGGTATGGGGCCTCGAGCAGGATGGAGCGGATGAGCGGCGCATCGAGCGCCGTGGGGATGAGGTACGTCGCGAGCCGATCGTTGAGGTATCGCCCGTCCTGGAGCTTCATCTCCTCGATCGTGGCGTAGCCGACGGCCTGGAGGGTCCCGCCCTCGACCTGGCCCTCGCACAGGATCGGATGGATGACCCTCCCGACCTCGTCGACTGCGATGACGTCGCGGACCGCGACCTCGCCGGTGTCGAGGTCGACCTCGACGGTCGCCACGGCCGCCGCCCAGCCGAACGCGGGGTAGGCGTCGCCGCGGTAGCGCTCCTCGTCGAAGGCCTCGCCGGGGAACGGTTCGAAGCGCTGGTCGACCCGTGTCGCGCCGTGCTTGGCTGCGTCCTCGCGGAAGACCTCGTTGAACGGCAGGCCGCCGTTCCGGGCCTCGACCTGTTCCTTAAGCCGCCGGGCAGCCTGGATGCACAGGCCGCCGACGACCATCGCGGTGCGGCTCGCGACAGTCGGACCGGAGTTGGGCACATCCGCAGTGTCCTGGCTCGGGTACTCGACCCAGTCGATCGGCACGCCGAGCTCCTTGGCGATCATCTGCGGGAAGATCGTCTTGGTCCCCTGGCCCATCTCGGTCTGCGCGGTCAGGACGCGGATTCGTGCATCCGCGGTCAGCTCGACCGAGGCCACCGACGCGAGATGCACCTCGCCGGCGCCGGTGAAGCCGGCGCCATGCCAGCCGAGCGCGAGCCCGATGCCGCGCGCCGTCCGCGTCGCCCCGGTCCGATACGGCTCGTCAGGGATCGTCCCGGAGCCACGACGAGCCTTCGCCTCCCCGGCGGTCATCGCCCGCAAACGCTCGAAGTTGCTGGCCTCGACGGCTCCCTCGAGAACCTCGTGCGCCGCGACGCTCTCGCGCAGGACCTGGCCGGTCGGCGTGGCGTCGCCTTCGTCGTAGGCATTCCGCCGTCGGAGCTCGGCCGGACTCATCTCGAGCCTCTCGGCCAAGCGGTTGAGGTGCGTCTCGACCGCGAACTCGGTCTGCGGCGCGCCGAAGCCGCGAAACGCCCCGTTTGGCGGCGTGTTCGTCCGGGTCGCCCGCGCCCGGATTCGGACGTTCGGGCAGCGGTACGGCCCGCCGGCGTGGAGGGCGCCGCGGGACAGGACCACCGGCGTGAGCGTCGTGTACGCGCCGCCGTCCATCACGATCTCGATGTCCTGGGCCACGATCGTCCCGTCACGGTCGACACCCATCCGGTGCCTGACGACCGCGGGATGCCGCTTCGTCGTCGCCGAGATGTCCTCGTGGCGGTCGTAGATCATCCGCACCGGCCGCCCGCACTTCAGCGCCAGCAGCGAAGCGTGGAGGGCGACCATCGAGGGGTACTCCTCCTTGCCGCCGAAGCCGCCGCCGGTCTCCTCCTGGATCACCCGGGCCTGGACGTCGTCGATCTTGAGCGCCCGCTTCAGGGCGTTGTGGACGTAGTACGGGCACTGCATCGAGCCGTGGACCTCGATGCCGCCGCCCTCCGAGGGCACGGCGATGATCGCCTGGTTCTCGATGTACAGCTGCTCCTGGTGGCCGACACGGTACTCACCCTCGAGAACGAGGTCGGCCGCGGCCAAGCCCGCCTCGAGGTCGCCATCGTTGATCTCGTACCGCGCGAAGACGTGGCCCGAGGCCTCGGGATCGAAAACCGCCGGGAGGGACTCGGTGACCAGCCTGATCCGACCCTTCAGCTGCCGGAGCGTCTCCCGGTCGGGCGCCGCCAGCAGGGCGACCGGCTCGGCGTGGTGCTGGATCTCGCCCCCGACCGGCACGAGGATCGGCTGGTCGTCCTTGATCGAGGCGACGACGTTATGGCCGGGGATGTCGGCCGCGGTGACGATGACGACCTTCGACCAGTCGACGTCGGAATCGGGCTCGATCGCCAGCAACCGGGCGTGGGCCTCGGTCGAGCGGATCGTGGCCCCGTACCAGGCACCCGGATAGACGAGGTCGTCGGTGTACTTCGCGGCGCCGGTCAGCTTGGCCGGGCCCTCGCGGCGGGACGGTAGGCCGGCGGCGCGACCTGCCACGCGCTGGCCGGGATCGACGACCAGGGCACGCTCGACGGTCTCGGTAGGCGGCGTCAAGGTCCGCGTGGGCATCGCGCTCGAGATCCCCTCCGATGGCGTGCCCGGGCTCCGGACATCCGCGCGCCGTCGAATTCGTGTTCGCCGCAGCCTAGCAGCCGGCCGCTCCACAGTCAGCGTCGCAGCTTAGTCGCGGCCTCGGCGCAGGGCACGCCCGGGGGTGGCGCCGGTGTGACGGCCGTCCTCGACGACGATCGTCCCGTCGACGAGCACGTGCTCGATCCCGTCGGGGTAGCGGCGCGGTTCCTCGTAGGTCGCGTTTGAGCGAACGGTCGCCGGGTCGAAGACCACGAGGTCGGCCACGAGCCCGTTCGCGATCCGGCCGCGGTCGCGCAGGCCCAGCCGATCGGCCGGCATCGACGTCATCTTCGCGATCGCCTCCTCGAGGCCCAGGATGGCCTCGTCACGGACGAACTGGCCGAGGATCCGCGGGTAGGAGCCGTAGCTCCGTGGAGACGGCTTGCGGCCGACGAAGGTCGAGTCGGTGCCGACCATCGCCAGCGGATGGCGGTAGAAGCGCCTGATGCCATCGAGGTGCGGGCCGGGCGTGACCTGGTTGAGGCACAGGCCCTCGTCGAGCAGCAGGTCGCAGAGGGTGTCGACGAGATCGCGGTCCTCCTCGGCGCAGACGTCACCGAGGGTCCGGCCCTCGCAGTGGAGGTTGTGGGCGTTCCGGAACGCCCCGAGCCGGATGTCGGCGATGCCGCCGGCGCCCGCGTACAGGACGCCGCGCCCCTGGAGCTCGTCCCGGATGCGAGCCCGCACGGCGGGGTCGGCGAGGCGCTCGCGGGTGGCCGCCGGGCCGCCCTCCTGGACCCAGGTTGGGACGGTGATCAGCAGCCGGGTGCTGGCCCACTCGTAGGGATAGGCGTCGAAGGTGACGTCCTGGCCCTCGGCCCGGGCGTCATCGACGAGCCCGAGCATCTGCTCCGGCGTGCCCGGGAACGTGGCCCGGTGGTAGAAGTGGGTGATGTGGGCTGCTGCGCCGCCGCGCCGGCCGATCTCGATCGCCTCGCGGAACGGGTCGAGGAAGCGGTCGCCTAGCGGGTAGCGGACGTGGGTGTGGTAGAAGCCGCCGAGCCTTGCGGCCTCCGCGGTCTGCTCCGCCAGCTCGTCGGTCGAGGCGTAGGCCCCCGGCGGGTAGTCGAGACCGGACGACAGCCCGTAGGCCCCCTCCTCCATCGCCTCTCGCAGGATCGAGCGCATCGACGCTCGCTCGGCGGCGCTCGGCTCTCGATCGTGCCAACCCATCGTCGACAGACGCAACGCGGAGTTCCCGACCAGGAACGCGACGTTGACGCTGACCCGGCCGTCGAACCGGGCGAGGTATTCCGCCGTCGTGTCCCAGTCGAACGCGATGTCCGGGCGGCCGTCGAGGCCGGCGTTCATCTCGACGAGCTCGGCCAGCCGGTCCGGCTCGAGGATCGGCGCGTACGACAACCCGTCGACGCCGATGACCTCGGTCGTCACCCCCTGACGGACCTTCGGCTCGTGGCGCGGCTCGGCCAGGAGCCACAGGCCCGAGTGGCTGTGGAGGTCGACGAAGCCCGGGGCGACGACCCTGTCGACCGCGTCGACGACGCGGGTCGCGGTCGCGCGCGCCGCCTCGACGGCCGCCGGTTCGTGGAGGACGACGAGCCGCCGCTCGTCCGCCGTGACGCCGACCGCGCCCTCGATCCCGGCCGCGCCGGTCCCGTCGACGATCGTGCCACCCACGATCAGGAGCTCGAGCGCCTGCATCTGCGCATCTTCGCAGCCGCCGGGTGATGCCGCCTCCGGAGGCCCCTCCGGAAGCCCGAGGCGAGAGTGCTAGGATCGGCCGCCGATGAGCGCACCCCTGCCATCGAT
>DATHRO010000064.1:0-14700 GCA_035465135.1 Candidatus Deferrimicrobiaceae bacterium | reverse complement strand
GGCGATCTCAGCGCGACGACCTCGACCTTGTCGGACCGGCCGCGAACGCTCAGCGTTCGATGCTCTAGAAGGGGCGAGTCCACGCCACCTGCCTTTGCAGCTTCGGTCGACAGGAGAAGTTCACCCGCAGCCGCCTCGCTCGCCAGCCGAGCGGTCGTATTCACCACATCGCCGAGCGCCGTGAAGTCATTGACCGCATTCGCCGCTCCCGTCGAACCGACGAACGCGGCTCCGGTGTGCACGGCCGCGCCGACGGGAATCGGCCCGCTGTCGGTGGCGTCGGCGCGCCCAACGGCGTCGAGGAGGGCGCGAGCGGCCCGGATCGCGGCAGCCGTGTGATCGGTCCCGCTGATGCCCGCGAAGAAGAGGCCGATGGCCTCGTCACCGACGAACTTGTCGACCATCCCGTCGTTCTCAAGGATCGCGCGAGAGGAGAGCCGATAGAAGCGGTCAAGGAACGCTCGGAACTCGATGGGGCTCGATCGCTCGCCGATGCCCGTGGAGCCGCGGATGTCGGCGAACAGCAGGCTCACCGGGATCTCTGCGCCGAAGACCCCCATCCTGTTGAGGCTCTTGATGCAGGAGCTGCAGATGGCCGGGTTGCCCGGGTATCGAGCGAACCCGACGTGTCGCAGCACGGCGCCGGCCGGACCTTCAAAGGGCGCGGCGCAGAGTTTGCAGTGGGGTCCGGTGGGCAGACGCCGCATGACGCGACGAAAACGTGCGATCCCCGGGGTCTCATCCTGGAGAAAGCCGCGCATTGCGTCTTCTGGTCCCGAGGGCCGTTGCATCGCGGAGCAGATCCTACCCGTGCCCTCCATCCTTCGGCTCAGACGGCGAGTTCGTCGCCAACCCGCGGCGCACGACTGGAAGGGGTGGGTGTTGGGATCTCATTCGACGAGGCATGATCGTCGAATGACATTCATGAACAGCGAGTGATGCGAGCATGGGCTTGACACGTCGGGTCGCCACAAGACTCGAACGAGACTTCAAGCCGTCCGAGCTCGACGAGGCTGCGTACGTAATGGAGGCGGTGCTGGCCTCTGATCCCACCCGAACCGACGAGGGCATGGAGCGAGTCCACGCCGCCATGCTGCGCACCGCCCGGGGCGATCTCGAACGGCTGTTGGAGTCGGCCGCCCTCGCCGAGCTCGATTGGCGCGACCTCCTCGTCGAAGCCGGGCTCGCCGGCGAGGACTGGCGGGATCGGCTCACCGAGGATCTGGGACTGCCCGACGATGCCACGGGCACCGCCCGCGAGACCGGATCTGGCGGATCCTCGGAACGGACGTCGTGACCACCCTATATCGGAGCGCCTCGCTCGCCGACGGCCGGAGCGATGCGCTCCGGGTGGGCGTCAGCCTGCTCGTGAGGACGGCCGGATCGCATGGATCCGCCCCGGCGACGCCGAAGGCGAGCTGCTCCGTGGCGCCGCGGTCGTCGATGCGAGCGGCACGATAGACCCGACCGCGCTGTGGCGCGTGTGGCGGTTCTCGTGGAGTGCCGACTGACGTTGCAAAACGTGCGCGTCCGTGGTAACACATAACTGCGTCCACGGACCCGGGGCTACACTCGGCCCTCGTCACTCGTCATCCACTCCACCCGACCCATCGCAGCAGGAGCCGCGACCCGCCCGTGTCCTCACTCCTAGCCAATCTGACAAGCCCAGCCGACCTCCGCGGGCTTGACGAGACCCAGCTCGCGGCCCTCGCGGCCGAGATCCGCGAGACGATCATTCGAACCGTTGCCACGACCGGCGGCCACCTCGGCTCGAGCCTCGGCGTGGTCGAGCTCGCGATCGCCCTCCACCGGCTGCTCGACTCGCCGCGCGACAAGATCGTCTGGGATACCGGCCACCAGGCCTATGCCCACAAGCTCCTGACCGGCCGCGTCGAGCGCTTCGACACCCTCCGCCAGATCGACGGCGTCGGCGGCTTCCCGCGCCGCAGCGAGAGCGAGCACGACGTGTTCGACGGCGGCCACGCCGGGACGGGCCTATCGATCGCCGAGGGCCTCGCCGCAGCGCGCGACGTCAAGGGGACCCAAGAGCGGATCGCGGTGATCGTCGGCGATGCGGCGCTGATGTCCGGCCTGTCGCTGGAAGCGCTCAACGACATCGGCCACCGACGGACGTCGATGCTGATCGTGCTCAACGACAACGAGATGTCGATCAGCCCGACCGTCGGCGCGTTCTCCACGTACCTCTCGAAGATCAAGCTGAGCCACGCCTGGCAGACGAGCAAGACCGCCTACGACTGGCTCATCGAGAAGGTCCCGTTCCTCGGCCCGACGATGCTCGAGTGGAGTCAGCGGCTCCGTCGCTCGGTCGTCAACCTGGCGAGCCCGGGCCAGGTGTTCGAGGACCTCGGGATCACCTACATCGGGGTCGTGCCGGGCCACGACATCCACGCCCTGCTGCAGACCTTCAGCCGCGTCTTCGAGCTGCAGGGCCCGGTCCTCGTCCACGTGCGGACCCAGAAGGGCCGGGGCTACCGCCCGGCGGAGACCGACCAAATCGGCTTCCATGGCGCGGCGCTGCCGCCGATTGACCTGGGGCCGAAGCCCGAGCGCCCCGACGCGTCGCCGGTGCCCGCGATCCCGCCCGGAAGCCCGCACGGCGCGGGCTCGAACGGCGACCCGGTCGCGCCGGCGCTGGCGGCCGAGACGCCGAAGACCCCGAACTACACCTCGGTCTTCGTGGCCGAGCTGATCGCCCAGGCCAGCAAGGATGAGCGGATCGTCGCGCTGACCGCCGGCATGCCGACCGGGACGGGCCTGGCCAGGTTCCAGGCGGCGTTCCCGAACCGCTTCATCGACGTCGGGATCGCCGAGCAGCACGCGGTGACCCTCGCCACGGGTCTCGCGATCGGCGGCATGCGGCCGGTCGTCGCCATCTACTCGACGTTCCTTCAGCGGGCCTTCGACCAGGTCGTTCACGACGTCTGCCAGAACGATGTTCCGGTGCTGCTGGGCGTTGACCGCGCCGGTCTCGTCGGCGAGGACGGGACGTCGCACCAGGGGATGTTCACGATCACCGCGCAGCGGCAGTTGCCGCACCTCGTCGTGGCCAGCCCGAAGGACGAGCAGGAGCTCCGCTCCTTGGTTCACAGCGCGCTCGCGCAGGACCATCCATTCGCGATCCACTACCCGCGCGACCCCGGCCTGGGCCTGCCGGCCGTGGACCCGATGCCGATCCCGGTCGGGCAGGGCGAGGTGCTACGAGAGGGCCGCGACATCGTGATCATCGGCTTCGGGCCCATCGTGATGCGGGGCCTGGAGGCCGCTGAGGCGCTCGAGGACGACGGCTGGTCGGTCGGCGTCGTCAACGCCCGCTACGCGAAGCCGCTCGATCGCGAGCTGGTCACGGCCCAGGCACGGCGGGCGAAGCTCGTCGTGACCCTCGAAGAGAGCGCCCTCGCCGGCGGCTTCGGATCCGCGGTGCTCGAGGCGCTGGAGGAGGCGCGAATCGCCGATCCCGGGCTGCGCGATGTCGCGGTCCGCCGGCTCGGCATCCCGGACGGCCGGTTCGTCGACCATGGCGCCGTCGGCGACCTCCGTCGAGTGCTCCGGCTTGACGCAGCGGGCATCGCGGACCAGGTTCGCGAGGCCGCCGAAGCCGCCGGCCTGCGGCCGTCGCTCCCGAGCCGAATTCCCGAGGCGGCTCACGCCGGCTGATCGTCGTGCCCGGCGAGCGCCCGCCCGTCCGCGTCGAGTTGGTGCCGTTCACCGTCGCCGACGCCCAGCTGACGGTGGCCCTCGAGACGGACCCGCGGGTCATGGCCGAGCTCGGCGGACCGTGGTCGGTCGAGGAGGCGATAGCGACCCACGCGCGGCGCCTCCAAAACGTTGAACGACACGGCACGTGGTGGCTCAAGATCGTGTCCGTCGCCGAGGCGGTGCCCGTCGGCGCCCTCGTCCTGTGGGATTCGGAGTGGGCGGGCGAGCCGCTGAGTGAGATCGGCTGGATGGTCCTGCCCGAGCACCAGGGCAAGGGCTACGCGAGCGCCGGGCTGCGGCTCATCCTCGAGCGGGCTCGGGCCGATGGTCACTGGGGCGACATCCATGCCTTCCCCGGTGCGTCGAACGAGCCGTCGAATGCGCTCTGCCGGAAGTTCGGATTCGAGCTGGTCGGGGAGGGCGACGCCGACTATGCCGGCCGCCACTTCCGGGTGAATCACTGGGTGCTGCGGGCCAGCTGAGCCTCGACAGCCAGATGTGGCATGCTCTCGACTGGGACGTCCCAGGCGATCGGAGAAGGGAAGCGCCAGATGGGCTCGGGAATGCGGTCGTGGCTCGTCGCCGCACTCGCAGCTTGGTTGGTCGTGGGCGTGATCCTCGTCGATTGGGCCAATCGCAGAGGTCTCACCGACAGCGTCAACCTGTCGCCTTACCACGTCGTGGGCTATGTCGGCCTGGCGGTCCTTGGCATCTACGCGGTGTGGCGAACGATCGTCGGGATTCGTCGAGGCAGCTGGCGAGCCGGATTCGCGCCCGGATACGACGGACTCGCGATCGGCTTCGGCTTGGCCGCCGCCTGGGTAGTTGCCGACGTCGCATGGCAGCAGACGATGGGCATCGGCCTCGGATTCGAGAATGCCATTGCGCCGACACGGCTCATGATCCCTTCGGCACTCGTCTTCGTCGCCGCAGGCCCGGTTCGCGAGGCCCTCGCGAACCGCCCACCGAGCCCATGGCTCGCCGCAGCCGCCGTGGCGGCCCTGGCTCTCGTCGGCTCGGCCGTGACGCTGACGGCGTTCAATCCGATCCGCGAGCCGCTGCAGGACTACGAGGCCAATCAGGGTCTCGACAGCTCCGAGATCTGGGTCATGTCGAGCGACGGCTCGTCGCAGCAGCGGCTCCTCCCAGCGGTCGGCAACGGTGTGGACTACTCGTTGCCGGCCTGGTCGCCTGACGGGACGCGGATCGCGTTCACCGCATGGTCGAACCGTCCCGGGCTCGCACAGAATTGGCGGCCCAGGGAGCAGACGGCGGCCATCTGGACGATGGCCGCCGACGGGAGCGACCTGCGCCTCGTCGTCGACGGCGCTCCGGACCAGGCCTGGATCCCCGCCTGGTCGCCCGACGGCACGACCATCGCCTACACGGTGACTTCCACCGGCGCGGCGACATCGGCGGCTGCGGAGCCGCTACCCAACAGGGGACCTACGGCCATGGGACCGGTCACGCCGTTCGGCGGATCGACGACATGGCTCGTCGGGGCGGGAGGCGGAGACGTACGACCGCTGACGGGCGACAGAGCAGGGGTGATGGCAGCCGTCTGGTCACCCAACGGCGATGAGCTGGCATACATTCGCTCGACCGGTCTCGACACGGACGTCTTCGTCGCGACCTACCGCGCTGGCTCGCTCGTCGGCGAGCGCGCGATCGCACCCTCCGCGGCTGACGACTGGACGCCGGCATGGGCTCCGGACGGACACCGCATCGCCTTCACCTCCTCCCGCGGAGGGAGCGACGACGTATGGATTGTGAACGTCGACGGCACCGGCCTGACACAGCTGACGATGGCACCCGGGCTCGATGCCGCCCCGGCCTGGTCACCGGACGGCGCATCCATCTCATTCGTCTCGGACCGAACGGGCGTGGCCGAGGTCTGGACGATGCCCGCTTCGGGTGGCGAGGCGCGCAATCTGACGACGGATCCGTCTGCCGCCGACGGCAAATGGAGCGTTGCCTATTCACCTGACGGAAGTTCGCTCGCGTACGCGCGATCAGGCTTTCAGGCAGAGCGGGCCAGCGGCTTCGCACGATGGGAGTTGATGGCCGCCGAATCGATATTGTTCGGTCTGTTGCTGTCGATCCTCGCGCTGGCCCTGGTGGCGCTGGGGACCCCCGTTGGAGCCTTCACCGTCGTCCTGGTCGTCGTGACCGCGCTCGGTGGCCTGCCGACCGACGAGCTTCGGTTCGTGCCCGGAGCGCTGATCGCCGGCGTCATCACCGACGTCATCATCCGGCTCGTTCGAGCGAGGGATCGAGCGCGCGTCGCGGCGGCGCTGTTCCCGGTGGCGGCGACGCTCGCGGCAGGGCTGACGATTGGCTTTGGTGGGACGCTCGCCTGGTCGCTGACGATGCTTCTCGGTGTCGTCACGATCACCGCGTTGCTCGGCTGGGGCCTCGCGGTCGTCGTGGCCCGGCTTGGCCCGGTGCTCGGGGCGCGCGACACAACACCCGTTCCGGGGTGATCACGCACTGGACGCGATGAGCCGGGGGGAAGCGGGCTGTGCCACGATGGCGCGGTGGCAGGGGATCGTCGCGCGGCCCGGATCCGGCTGGATCAGCTGATCGTCGAGCGGGGACTGGCCGAATCGCGCTCCCGTGCCCAGGCGCTGCTGCTCGGCGCGAAGATCCGCGTCGGGGCAGGGGACGCCGCCCGCCTCGATCGCAAGCCCGGGGACCTCGTCGACCCCGCGACGGAGCTCGATGTCGTCACGCCCGAGCCGTACGTCAGCCGCGGGGGCCACAAGCTCGCCGCTGCGCTCGACGCGTTCGGGATCGACCCGGGCGACCGGGTCTGCCTCGACGTCGGGGCCTCGACCGGTGGCTTCACCGACGTCCTGTTGCAGCGCGGCGCGCGGCGCGTCTACGCTCTCGATGTGGGGCGGGGACAGCTGGCCGAGGCACTCCGGCGCGACCCGCGCGTCGTCTCGATGGAG
The DNA here is from genome assembly GCA_035465135.1 of Candidatus Deferrimicrobiaceae bacterium. Classification (GTDB taxonomy): domain Bacteria; phylum Chloroflexota; class Limnocylindria; order Limnocylindrales; family CSP1-4; genus UBA5189. The sequence continues at coordinate 8,029 of DATHRO010000064.1, read as the reverse complement.
CGCACGAACGCGCGGGCCATCACGCCTGCGACCCTCCCCGAGCCCGTCTCGCTGGCGACGATCGACGTGTCGTTCATCTCCCTCCGGCTCGTGCTCGCCCCCGTGGCCAGCGCCTTCGGCGAGGCCGGTGGCGATCTCGTCGCGCTGGTGAAGCCGCAGTTCGAGGCGGGCCGGAGCGACGCGCGCGGCGGCGTGGTTCGCGACGCGGCCGTCCACGAGCGCGTCGTCGGCGAGGTCGTCCGGGCGGCCGCGGCGAACGGCCTCGGTACCGTCGGCCGGATCGCGTCACCGATCCTCGGTCCGGAGGGCAACCGCGAGTTCCTGCTCCACCTGCGCGTCCCGCCTCGCGCCGTGGCCGGGGTGTCGGCGTGAGCGATCCGACGACCGGCGCGATGCGCCGCATCGGGTTCGCCTACAACCCGACGATGGACGCCGCCATCGAGCTGCGCGAGCGTGCCGCCGGCTGGGTCGAGCAGCACGGGTTCGAGCACTGGGGCGCGCCGGCGGCAGAGCGCGACGTCCTGGTGCGCGAGCTGCCCGACACCGACGCGCTCCTGGTCCTCGGTGGCGACGGCACGTTCCTGCGCGCCGCGAGCGCGGTGATCGAGGTCGACGTGCCGCTGCTCGGCATCAACGTCGGCAAGGTCGGCTTCCTGTCGAAGGTCGAGGCGCACGCCATCGAGCGGGTCCTCGGCCAGCTCGTCGCCGGTGAGTACGCGGTCGAGAAGCGCATGGCGCTCGAGGGTCGGGTCCTCCGCGGCGGCGAGGAGGGCACGGCGGAGCGGCTGGTGGCGCTCAACGACGTCGTCGTGGCCCGCGGGTCGCTGGCGCGCGTGGTCCGGCTCGCGGTGAACATCGACGGCAGCCACCTCGCGACGTTCGTCGCCGACGGCCTCGTGGTCGCCAGCCCGACCGGCTCGACCGGCTACTCGTTCTCGGCCGGTGGCCCGATTCTCCACCCGACGGCGCGGAACCTCGTCGTGACGCCGATCGCCGGCTACCTGACGACGATCCGGTCGGTCGTCGTCGGACCCGACGCGGTCGTCCGCTGCCGGATCCTCGACGCGCACGAGGCACTCGTCTCGATCGACGGCCGCGACGACATCCCGCTCGCGGTCGGGGACGTCGTCGAGGTCCGGGCGATCGAGCGGCCGATCCGGTTCCTCGAGCCGGCCGGATCGCAGCCGTTCTGGGATCTGGTGCGCGAGAAGGTCGAGCTGCTGCCAACGTGACCGAGGTCCTCGAACGCGACCGGCTGGTCGACGCCGGGACGGAGCGACCCAGCCGGCTGCTCGAGCTGGCCGTCCGCGATCTGGCCCTGATCGAGCGGCTGCGCCTGGAGCTTGCGGCCGGGCTGAACGTCCTGACCGGCGAGACCGGCGCCGGCAAGAGCCTGCTGATCGACGCGCTGGGGCTGGCACTCGGGTCTCGGGCCGACACCTCGCTGGTCCGCCACGGCGCCGACGCGGCGCGGGTCGAGGCGCTGTTCGATCGCCTGCCGGAGCCGCTCATCGCGACGCGCGAGGTCGCCTCGGGGGGGCGCTCGACTGCCCGGCTGGACGATGAGGCCGTCACCGCGGGCCGTTTGGCCGAGATCGCCGGCCCGCTCGTCGAGATCCACGGCCAGCACGACCAGTCCCGGCTCCTCGACGACCGCTGGCAGCGCGAGCTGCTCGACGCGTTCGGCGACCATGGCACCCTTCGGGCCGCGGTCGACGCCGCCGTCGGGCGGTGGCGAGAGAACCGCAGCGCCCTGGCTGAGCTGACGATCGAGCCGCGACAGGCCGAGCGGCGGCTCGAACTGCTGCGGCACGAGGTCGAGGAGATCGGCGGGGCGAAGCTCCGCCCGGGTGAGGCGGCCGAGTTGAAGGGCCGCCTCGACCGGGCGCGCCATGGCGAGGCGATCGCCGGGGGCGCGGCCGCGATCCGCGCCGCCCTCGACGGCGACCAGGCGGCCCGGGAGGCCGTCGGACGGGCGCGCGCCGAGGCCGCCTCGGTGGCGAGATTCGATTCGCGCTTCGAGCCCATTGCCGAGCGCCTCGCCGGCCTCGACGCGGAGCTCGAAGACGTCACGTCCGACGTCCGCCGGCTGTCCGACGCTGTCGATTTCGACGCGGCCGCGGTGCTGGCGATGGAGGACCGCCTGTCGCTGATCTACGGGCTCGAGCGCCGCTACGGCGACGACGAGGCCGCGGTCGTGGCCCACGCCGAGCGTGCTGCGGCGGAGATCGAGCGTCTTGACGGCCTGGCCGACGAACGCCGTGCCCGCCGGGCCGACGATGCGCGCCTGCTCGAGGCCGTGGCGGGAGCCGCCGGGACGCTCTCGAAGCAGCGGCGCGAGGCGGCCGCTCGGCTGGCCGGCGCTGTCGACGAGGTCCTTCGCACGCTCGGCTTCCGTGCTGGCTCGTTCGACGTCGAGGTCGGACGCCGCCCGGCCGGCACCGACGAGCCCGCGGTCGAGCTCGATGGCGATGCGGTCGCGTTCGATTCGACCGGCGTCGACGAGGTGGTGTTCCGGTTCGCCCCGAACGCCGGTGAGCCCGCCCGTCCATTGGCCCGGATCGCCTCCGGCGGGGAGCTGTCACGGGTCGCACTGGCGGTCAAGCAGGTCCTGGCCAAGGCGGATGCGACGCCGACGCTCGTCTTTGACGAGGTCGACGCAGGGATCGGCGGGCGGACGGCCGACCCGGTCGGGCGCAGCCTGTGGGCCCTCGCCCGGAACCACCAGGTCCTCGTCGTGACCCACCTGCCGCAGATCGCGGCCCACGCCGACGCCCACTTCCGGATCTCGAAGCGGGAGCGCGACGGGCGCACGGTGACCGAGGTCGAGCGCCTCGACCGCGAGGGCCGGATCGTCGAGCTCGCGGCGATGCTCGGCGGCGCGGGGACCGAGACAGCCGCCCTCGCCCAGGCCCGCGAGTTGCTCGAGGCCGCCGAGGCATGGCAGGGCCGGCCCGTCGCCGTGGGTCCCGGCCGCTCGGGCTGACGGGCGCGATGGACGCCCCGACCGCGACAGGCCTCGACCGGGCCGTCGAGGAGTACCTGACGTTCCTGCGAGTCGAGCGCGGCCTGGCGAAGGCGACGTTGCGCGCGTACCGCAGCGACCTCGCCGACTTCGCTGCGTCGCGCGGGAGCGCCCGCGACTGGTCGGCCGGGCCCGAGCCCGCCCAGCGCTACCTGGCCGCTCGCACGCGCCGCGGGCGTCGCCACGACGCCGGTCTCGCGCCGACGAGCCTGCGCCGCCGGGCCGCGGCGATTCGCGGCTTCTACCGCTTCGCGTTCGGCGAAGGGCTGATCGAGCGCGATATCGCCGCACATCTCGACCTGCCGCGGATGCCGCGCCTGCTGCCAGAGACCCTGACCGTGGCCGAGGTCGAGCGACTGCTCGCGGGCCCGCCGCCGGACGCCGTTCGCGACCGAGCGCTGCTCGAGCTGCTGTACGCGGCCGGCATCCGGATCTCCGAGGCGCTGCGGCTCGATCTCGAGGACGTGTCGCTCGACGGCGCGTTCGTGCGGGTCATCGGCAAGGGCGACCGGGAGCGTCTGGTCCCGGTGGGCGAGGTCGCCCTCGAGGCGATTCGAGCCTGGCTCGACGGGCCGCGGTCCGAGCTGCTGGGCCGTCATCACGTGGCCCCCATCCGCGGCGGCCCGCTGTTCCTCGGCGATCGCGGCGGCCGACTCGCCCGCCAGCAGGCCTGGGCGGTCGTGCGCCGCGCCGCGAAGGGAGCCGGGCTCCCGGCCCACGTCAGCCCACACACCCTGCGACACTCCTTCGCGACCCACCTCCTCGAGGGGGGTGCCGACCTGCGCATCGTTCAGGAATTGCTCGGACATGCGAGCATCAGCACGACACAGCTCTACACGCACGTCACCGGGGAGCGGATCCGCGAGGTCTACGCTCGCGCGCATCCACGGGCCTAGGAGGGCGGACAGGTGACTCGGTACGCGGATCGACTCCTCGCCGACGGCGAGCGCATCGCGCTCCGCACTCGGCAGCATTGGCTCGCGCCGGTGATCGACGGCCGGGTGGCCTGGGCGATCCTGGTTGCGGCGATCGTGCTCCTGCTCGTGACGTCCCAGATCCGGGAGCCGGAGATCGCCCGCCAGCTGTTCAACTGGCTCTCGCTGGCCTTGCTGGTGATCGGGCTCGTGTGGGTCGGCTACATCCTGGTGGCCTGGTACAGCCAGGACTACATCGTCACGAACCGCCGGGTGCTCAAGGTCGAGGGCATCCTCAACAAGCGATCGGCCGACAGCTCGCTCGAGAAGATCAACGACGCGGTGCTCGCGCAGAGCATCCTCGGCCGGATGTTCGGCTTCGGCGACCTCGACATCATGACGGCCAACGAGCAGTCGGTCGATCACTACCGGCTCCTGACGAACGCCCAGACCTTCAAGAAGGTCATGCTCGACGAGAAGCACCGCCTGGAGCAGGAGGTGTTCCAGGTACCGGCGCCGCCGCTGCGTGCGAGCGCTCCGATGCCGCCGCTTGCGCCGGCCGGCGCTCCTGCGCCCGTCGCCGTCGTTGCGACGGCCGCCCCCGCCGCGGCGTCCGGCGATGCGGGCCGGGCGATGAGCTCGGACGAGATCACCCGGGCCCTCGGTGACCTCGCCGACCTGCGCGATCGGGGTGCCATCAGCCCCGAGGAGTTCGAGGCGAAGAAGCAGGATCTCCTGGGCCGGCTGTGATGTTCCGCTCGCCCGAGGAGATCATCGTCGGCGTCATCGTCCTGGCCGTGTTCCTGCTGGTCGCCTTTCCGATCCATGAGTTCGCCCATGCCTTCGCGGCGTTCCGGCTGGGCGACCACACGGCCCGGATGTTCGGACGCCTGACGCTCGATCCGCGGGCCCACTTCGACCCGACCGGCGGGTTGATGCTCGCGATCTCGATCCTGCTCCTGGGGTTCGGCTTCGGCTGGGCCAAGCCGACGCCGGTCAACCCGATGAACCTGCGTGGCGGACGCTGGGGCGAGGCGATCGTCTCGGCCGCCGGCCCGCTCTCGAACCTCATCCTCGCGATCGGTGCCGCGATCCCGCTCCGCTACATCTTCGCGACCGGGATCGAGGTCGGGTTGATCGAGAACGTCCTGGCGCTGTTCATCCTCATCAACCTCCTGCTGATGGTCTTCAACCTCATCCCGATCCCACCGCTCGACGGGTCGAAGGTCCTGTTCGCGTTCCTTGAGCCGCAGACGGCCTGGCGGGTCCGGCCCGTGCTGGAGCAGTACGGCTTCCTGATCCTGATCGGCGCGATCTTCCTGCCCATCTTCGGTGGCAGCACGCTCATCGGCCTCGTCTTCGGGTCCGTCCTCGAGCCCCTGTACCGGCTCCTGGTGGGCCTGTGAGGCCCGGCTCGCCGGGCTGGTGGGCGGCGAAGATCCGCCAGGCGCTCAGGCATTGGCGGGCGCGGGTCTCGCCGCGAGAGCGCGAATCGTTGGTCTCGTGGCTCACGCCGGCCCAACTCGGGCTGTTCGACGCGATGCACGTCGCCGACCGGCGTCACGGGCTCGACGTCGTGGCCGCGTTGCGGCAGGGTGGGGAAGAGGATCCGGACGTGCTGGTCGCGGGCTTGCTGCACGACGCCGGCAAGGGCCGGACGGGCATGGTGCCGCGGGTCGTGTACGCCCTCGGCCAGGCCTACGGCGGCTGGGTCGAGGCGCCGCTCCGGCTGGTCCCGGGGATGACCCGGGCGCTCGATCGGCTGCGGATCCACGCCGAGACGTCGGCCCGGCTCGCCGAAGGGGCCGGCTGCTCGCCGCGAGCCATCGACCTGATCCGCTGGCAGGACGCGCCCCGCGACCCCGACGCCGGGGAGCGCCTGCGCCTCGCCGACGAGGCCAACTGAATGGGCCGGCCGCGCTGATGCTCGACGCCGCCATCCGGATCGAGGCCGGACGCCGCCCCGAGGCCGCCACGCACGTGCGAATCGCCGATTGGGAGGGGCCGCTCGGCCTGCTGCTGGCGCTCATCGAATCGCGCCGCCTGGACGTGCTGACCGTTCCGTTGGGCGGCCTCGCCGAGGCCTACCTCGAGGCCCTCGCGGGGATCGACGACGATCGGATCGGTAGCATCAGCTCGTTCGTGGCGGTCGCGAGCCAGCTGATCCTCATCAAGAGCCGCGCGCTGCTGCCGCGCCAGGCCGCGGACGGACAGCCGGGTTCGCTGGTCGACGAGGGTGAGGACCCCGAGCAGGCCCTCCGAGCCCGTCTTCTCCTGTACCGCGCCTATCGCGACGCGGGCGCCTGGCTCCAGGCCCTCGCCGCCGGGCGGATCGGGCTGTTCCGGCGCGAGCCGGCGGCCGCGGTCGCCGCGGGCCTCGCGGGTGCAGCGGCAGCACCATCGACCGAGGCGCCGCTCGATCCGCGGCTCCTGGTCGAAGCCCTCGACGGCCTCATCGCGGTCCTGCCGCCACCGGAGGTGCCGCCGGAGGTCGTGCCGCGCACGGTCACGCTCGCACAGCGCGCGGCGGCGATCCGCGACGCGCTCCGCGGCGTGCCGAGCGTCGTCCTGCAGGCGCTGCTGCGCGGCGTCCACGACCGCGTCGTCGTCGCGGTGACGTTCCTCGCGTTGCTGGAGCTGATGAAGCGCCGCGAGATCGTCGTCGAGCAGGCGGAACCATTCGGGCCGATCACGGCTCGCCGGACGACCGCCGAGGAGCGGGCCCGCGCTGGGGTCACGGCCGAGGTCGAGGCCGACCCGATCGACGAATCGCTGGAGTCGTTCGCGTGACCGAGCCGCAGGCCCCGCCGGTCGAGATCTCGGCAGAGGCAGTGTCGTCGTCGGACGCGGCGCCGCCGCCGATCGAGCTCACCGAGGCCGGCCTCGAGGCCCTGCTGTTCGTCGCCGAGCGGCCGCTGTCCCGCCGCGAGATCGCGGCTCTTGCCGGGGTCGACCGGGCCGCCGTCGACGCGCGGCTCGGCGATCTCGAGGTCTCGCTTCGCGAGCGCGGCATTCGGCTCCTCATGGCCGACGACCGTGTCGAGCTGGCGACCGCGCCGGAGGGCGGGCTGCTCGTCGCGCGGTACGTCGGGGCCGAGGGGCTGCGGCTCTCGCCGGCGGCGCTCGAGACGCTCGCGATCGTCGCCTACCGGCAGCCCGTGACCCGATCCGTCATCGAGCGCATCCGGGGCGTCGATTCGGATCACGTCATCCGGACGCTCCTGCATCGCCGCCTCGTCGTCGAGCTCGGCCGGGCCGCGGCGCCGGGCCGGCCCATCCTCCTCGGGACGGCCTTCGAGTTCCTCGAGCGTTTCGGCCTGACGAGCCTCGACGACCTGCCGCCACTCGACGCCGACGTGGCCGCCCGTCTCGCCGACGAGGGCGAGACGGAAGGCGCGCCCGAGGACGCAACCCCGATCGAAACCTGACCGGCTGATGCCCGAGGAGCGAATCCAGAAGGTGCTGGCCGCGGCCGGGGTTGCGTCGCGACGCGCCAGCGAGGCGCTGGTCGCCGCAGGCCGGGTTCGGGTCGACGGTCGGCCCGCCGCGATCGGCCAGAAGGTCGATCCCGGGCGCCAGCAGATCGAGGTCGACGGCGTGCCGGTCGGGGTCGGGGCGAATCGCGCCTACGTGGCCCTCCACAAGCCGGCCGGCGTGACCTCGACCACGCGTGATCGCCACGCCGCGACGACCGTCCTCGATCTCGTACCGACGGCGCTCGTGCCCGACGGGACGCGCCTCTACCCGGTCGGTCGGCTCGATCACGACTCGGAGGGTCTGCTGCTGCTGACCAACGACGGGGCGTGGGCCGAGCGCGTGTTGCACCCCCGCTACGAGGTCGAGCGCGAGTACGCCGTCGCGCTCGAGGCTCCGCTCGTGTCGGCGCAGGTTCGAACGCTGGGTCGAGGGATCGCGCTCGACGAGGGCCTCGCGGTGTTGGCCGGGCCGCTCCGGCCGGCGTCCGCGGCCGAGACGCGGCGTCTCGCCGCAACGCTGGACCCGGCCCCGGCACGCGAGCTCACCTGGTACCGGGCGACCCTGCGTCAGGGTTGGAAGCGCCAGCTGCGCCGGATGTTCGCGGCGGTCGGCG
>DATHRO010000063.1:0-1614 GCA_035465135.1 Candidatus Deferrimicrobiaceae bacterium | reverse complement strand
TGGCTCGCCGGCTGGCTGGCCATCCAGAGTGATCCGACCGCCCCGACGATCGGCGACATCGTGGCCTTCACGACGCTCCAGTCGCGGCTGTTCTTCCCGCTCGGCCAGCTGCTGAACGTCCAGGTCGAGATCCAGGGCGCGCTGGCGCTGTTCGACCGGATCTTCGAGTACCTCGAGATGGAGCCGACGATCGTCGATGCGCCGGACGCGATCGACCTTGCGGCGCGGCGCGTCGAGGGCCGGATCCGGTTCCGCGAGGTCTCGTTCACCTACCCCTCTCCGCCGCCGCGGCCCGCGGCCGAGGCGGCCGGCGAGCTGCCCGAGCCACAGCCGAACGAGCTGCTCCCACCGGCCCCGACGGCGCCTGAGCCCGAGGCCCTGCCGTTCGGGCTCCGCGACCTCGATTTCGAGGCCCAGCCGGGCCAGCTCATCGCGCTCGTCGGCCCGTCCGGTTCCGGCAAGACGACCACGACGTACCTCGTGCCACGGCTGTACGACGTCGACACGGGGGCGGTCGAGATCGACGGCCTCGACGTTCGCCGGATCGGCCTCGTCTCGCTCGGACGGGTCATTGGCTTCGTGACCCAGGAGACGTACCTGTTCCACGCGTCCGTCCGCGAGAACCTGGTCTATGCGAAGCCGGACGCGTCCCAGCACGAGCTCGAGACTGCGGCTCGCGCCGCGGCGATCCACGAGCGGATCCTCGAGCTGCCGCAGGGCTACGACACGGTCGTCGGCGAGCGCGGCTACAAGCTGTCGGGCGGCGAGAAGCAGCGGATCGCGATCGCCCGGGTGCTGCTGAAGGACCCGCGCGTCCTGATCCTCGACGAGGCGACCTCGGCCCTCGACACCGTCTCCGAGCGCCTCATCCAGCGAGCCCTCGAGCGTCTGGAGCGCGGCCGCACGACGATCGCGATCGCCCACCGCCTGTCGACGATCCTGCGGGCCGACCTGATCCTCGTCTACGACGGCGGCCGGATCGTCGAGCGGGGCACGCACCCCGAGCTGCTCGCGCAGGGCGGCCTATACGCGCGGCTGTACCACGAGCAGTTCGAGTCGGCGGCCGGCACGGGACCGGCCGGGACGTCCCTGCGGGCCTCGGCGTGATCCCGTGAGCCGCGTCCGCTCCGCGACCCTCGCCCATGAGGACGGACGCTTCGTCGCGACGACCGGCACGGGGCGGACGATCACGTACGGGGCAGACGCCGCGGCCGACGAGCTGAGTCCGGTCGAGACCGTCCTGGTGAGCCTCGCCGCGTGCAGCGCCATGGACGTCGCATCGATCACCGCGAAGAAGCGCCAGGTCATCACGGCGTACCGCATCGACGTCGAAGGCGAGCAGCGCGACGCGTACCCCCAGGTCTACACGTCCATCACCGTCACGCATACCGTTGAAGGGCCCGGAGTCGATGTTGCCGCCGTACGTCGGGCCATCGAGCTGTCGGCGACCAAGTACTGTCCCGTCAACGCGATGCTGTCGGCCGGGGCGACGACGGTCCATCACCGGTTCCGGGTCCGGAACACCGGGCCCGAACCGTTCGAGACGGAGGGTGAGGCCGCGGTCACCGGCCCGTACCGCCGACCCGACGCCATCGAGCGATCGTCAGGCGGTCA
>DATHRO010000062.1:0-6200 GCA_035465135.1 Candidatus Deferrimicrobiaceae bacterium | reverse complement strand
CTCGGCGAACCGCAGCGCGAGCTCCTCGAAGAACGAGTGGAGGCCGCGGACGTCGGGCAGGATCACCATCCCGGCGCCCGTCGGCTGGACGGGGCGGGCGAGGTAGGCCTGGAAGGGCGTGCCGTCCTCGCTGGTCAGGGTTAGCGACTGGCCGTCGTGGGCCCCGCCGGCGATCGGCTCGATCGGCGGTCGGCTGTCGAGGTCGTAGCACATGGCGGGGATGTCCTCCGTGGCTGCGTGGCGGGTCCATCGTCGCACGCCCGCCCCGATCCGGGGCGGGCGGCTGCACGAGAGGCCGCTGGTAGAATGCGCGGCCCGATGCCAGCCCCGCTCGTCGTGCAGAAGTTCGGCGGCTCGTCGCTCGCCGGCGCCGAGCGGATTCGCCGTGTCGCCGAGCGGATCGCTCGGGCGCGCGCGGACGGCGCGGAACTCGTCGCCGTGGTCTCGGCGATGGGCGACACGACCGACCACCTGCTCGGCCTGGCGGGGGCGATCACCCCGGACCCAGACCCGCGCGAGCTCGACGTGCTGCTCGCAACCGGCGAGCACCAGAGCGCGACGCTCGTCTCGATGGCCCTTCACGCCCTCGGCGTGAAGGCGATCTCGCTGACCGGCGCCCAGGCGGGCATCACGACCGACGGGCGGTACGGCAAGGCCCGGATCGCGAACGTCGAACCGCGGCGCGTGCGCGCGGAGCTCGATCGCGGCAGCGTCGTGATCGTGGCCGGCTTCCAGGGTCAGAGCGGCAGCGGGGACAGCGGGACCGCCGAGGACGGGAACGGCGCGACCGAGTGGACCGAGACGACGACCCTGGGCCGCGGCGGCTCGGACACGACCGCCGTCGCGTTGGCCGCGGCCCTGCGGGCCGACCGTTGCCAGATCTTCAGCGACGTCCGCGGCATCTACACCGCCGACCCCCGGCTCGTGCCGGCCGCCCGGCAGCTGAACGTGATCGGCTACGAGGAGATGCTCGAGCTCGCCCAGCAGGGCGCCCAGGTCATGCAGGTCCGGGCGGTCGAGCTCGGCTGGGTCAACGGCGTCGAGATCGAGGTTCTGAGCTCATTCGAGGATGCGCCCGGGACGCTGATCAGGGAGGATCCGCTCGTGGAACAGCGCAACAAGGTCCGCGGGCTCGCCCACGACCGCAACGTCGCCAAGATCACGCTGCTGGCGGTGCCGGACCGGCCGGGCATCGCCCGGGCCGTCTTCGAGCCGCTGGCCGAGGCCGCCATCAACGTCGACATGATCGTCCAGAACGTCGGCCACGACGGCGCGACCGACCTGTCGTTCACGGTCCCGCGGGCCGACCTGCGGAGGGCCGAGGCGGTGCTCGGGCCGGTCGTGACCGAGATGGGCGCGCGCGGCATCACGACCGACGGCACGGTGGCCAAGGTCTCGATCGTCGGCGCCGGGCTCCACAACGCACCGGGCTACGCGGCCCGGATGTTCGGCACGCTCGCCGACGCCGGGGTGAACATCGAGATGATCTCGACCTCGGAGGTCCGGATCACGTGCGTCATCGCCGAGGCCCGTCTCGAGGCCGCGCTGGAGGCGCTGCACCGTGCGTTCGAGCTCGAACGCCCTGATCCGGTCGACGCCGCCGCGGCCGCGAGGCCGGCGGGCTGAGGCGGCAGCTGCCGATCATGGCCTTCGTGTCGCGGTTCGAGTGGCAGCCCGTCGTCGGGTCGACGAACGACGTCGTCGCCGGCTGGCTGCGCGACGGGACTCCCGAGGTCTGCGTGGCGGCCGCCGATGAGCAGCTTGCCGGGCGGGGGCGGTCGGGGCGCTCCTGGAGCGCGCCGCCAGGTGCGGCGCTGCTGCTGAGCGCTGGGTTCCGGCCGACGTGGCTCCCGCCGACGCAGGCCTGGCGCCTCTCGGCGGCCGTCTCGCTGGCGATGGCCGACGCGGCCGAAGCCCTGGTCGGGCTGGGATCGGGCGCGATCCGGCTGAAGTGGCCCAACGACCTCGTCGCCGAGCCCGAGGGCCGTGGGCCGCGCAAGCTCGCCGGCGTCCTCGGAGAGAGCGAGGGCCTCGGGAGCGACGATCCCCGCGTCGTCGTCGGGATCGGGGTCAACGCCGGCTGGCCTCGTGCGTCGTTCCCGCCGGGTCTCGCCGGCTCGATGACCTCGCTCGCGGAGCTCGGTCGCAGCGAGGGGGTCGACCGGCGGGCACTCGCCGACGCGTTCCTGATGCGTCTCGAGCCGCTCGTCGACGAACTTCGCGACGGCCGGTTCGCCGCCGCGGCGTGGCAGGCGCGGCAGCTGACGAGTGGGCACCCGGTCCACCTCGAGCTGCCCGACGGGACGGTCGAGCTCGTCGATGCGGTGGGGGTCGATCCGGGCACCGGCGCGCTGCTCGTCCGGGATCCGGCCGGGCCAGGCGAGATCCGGTCGGTGCTCGTGGGCGAGATCCGACACGTACGCGTCCCGATCGGCGACGCGGTCGCGGCCAGAGACGGGCTGTAACGCCGTGGCGCGACGAGCATTGTGGAGGGTAGGAGGAGCACAGCGCCCCGCCCGCATCGCGCACCTGGATCACGATCGTTCGTTGGTCGAGGCGGCGCGGCGCGATCCGGCGCGATTCGACGCCCTGTATCGGCGGTACCTGGCCCGCGTGTACAGCTACGCCTACTACGAGCTCGGCAACCACCACGCCGCGGAGGACGCGACCGAGGCCACGTTCGTGGCGGCCCTGACGAACCTCCCGCGCTTCGAGGAGCGAGCCCGGCCGGCCGACGGCGAGGGCGCCTCGACGTTTCGCGTGTGGCTGTTCCAGATCGCACGGAACGAGGTGGCCGCCGAGCGGCGCCGCGCACGGCGCCAGCCGACCGCGCCGCTCGAGGCCGCACTCCCGATCGCCGATCCCCTCGACGTCCAGGCCGACGCCGAGCGTCTCGACGACGCTCGGGCCGCGTGGCAGGCCGTCGGCCGGCTCCCCCAGGACCGCCGTCAGGCGATCGTCATGCGCTTCGTCGATGAGCTCAGCACGGCCGAGATCGCGGGCGTGTTGGGGCGTTCGGAGGGCGCGGTTCGAGTCCTCATCCATCGCGCGCTCCGCGCGGTCGCCCGCGACCTGACCCGCCGAGCATGATCGACCGGCTGGGGGACGGCGGCGAGATCGAGGCGCTCGTCACCGACCGGTACCTCGATTCGCTCCTCGCCGGGGCCACCCTCGACGACCAGGGCTCTGTGGCCTCCGAGGGAATCGGGGCGGCCGTCCGGGCGGCTTCGCGACGGCTGGCGAACGACCTGCCGCGCTTCCACCCGTCGTTCCGCTTCGAGGAACGCCTCGCGCTGCGGCTCGCGGAGCTGGCCGCCTCGATGCGCCTGCCGCTGGCCGCCGGCGGCGAGGGCCAGCCGATCCCGATCACGGCCGGACGACGGCCTGCGGACGCGGCGAATCCCGCCGACCAGCCCGGCACCGCCGACGACTGGGCCGCCAACCGGCCGTTGCTGATCGGCGGTGCGTTCGCCGCCTCGGCGATCAGCCTCGCCGGGGCGTGGCTGGCGTGGCGCCGCCGCGCGGCGTCGCCGATGGCCCGGGCCGTCCGGGCGGCCCACGCGCGTGGCGCGGGACCGGGAGCCTGACGATGCCGATCAAGCTGCCGTCGTTCCGGCCGCGTCGCGAGGCCCACCCGCCCGACCTGTGGACGACATGCCCGTCGTGCGGCGAGATGCTGTTCAACAAGACCCTCGACAAGGCGGACCGCGTATGTCCGACGTGCGATCACCATTTCCGCCTCTCGGCGGCAGCGCGCCTGGAGGCGCTGCTCGATCACGGGACCTTCGAGGAGCGCGACGCCGGACTCCAGTCGGTCGATGCGCTCGGCTTCGTCGACCAGAAGCCGTACCCGGATCGCGTCGCCGCGGCCCAGACGGCGACCGGGCTCCGGGACGCGGTCGTCCGCGGGATCGGGGCGATCGACGGCCAGCCGGTCTCGATCTGCGTCATGGATTTCGGGTTCATGGGCGGCTCGATGGGCGCGGTCGTCGGCGAGAAGGTCACCCGCGCCACCGAGGACGCCCTGGCCGCTCGGATTCCGCTCGTCATCGTCTCGACTTCCGGTGGTGCCCGGATGCAGGAGGGCACGCTCGCGCTGATGCAGCTGGCGAAAACCTGCGCCGCCTTGGAACGGCTGCGCGCGGCGAGGATTCCATACGTCAGCGTCATGACCGATCCGACGACCGGCGGCGTGTTCGCGTCGTACGCGGTCCTCGGCGACGTCAACCTCGCCGAGCCGGCCGCCCTGATCGGGTTCGCCGGGGCCCGCGTCTCGGCCGGCACGATCGCCCAGGAGCTGCCGGCGGGCTTCCAGCGCAGCGAGTTCTTGTTCGAGCACGGGTTCGTCGACCGGATCGTCCACCGTCGTGAGCTGCGGGCCGAGCTCGGTCTGCTGCTCCGCTACCTTCGCCCGGCCGTCGGACTCGCGGGCCCAGGCGCCGGACCGGAGACGCGCGGCTTCCGGCCGCTCGGCATCCTGTCGTCGCTGGCGGACCGGGTTGCGCCCGACAGCCCCGCCGAGGGCTCGAGCCATGGTTGACCGGCTGCTCCACCGCGGCCGCGATGGCGGGTCGAGCGGCGATCCGAAGGACGAGATGTGGCGGCGCGTCCAGCTCGCCCGGCACCTCGGCCGGCCGCGGACCCTCGACCTCCTGGCCGAGATGGCCGACGAGGTCGTTGAGCTGCACGGCGATCGGGGCTTCGCGGACGATCCGGCGCTGGTCGCCGGGTTCGCTCGGATCGACGGCCGCCGGATCGTGTTCGTCGGGCAGCAGAAGGGCGCTGACACGGAGGAGAACGTGCGCCGCAACTTCGGCATGCCTCACCCGGAGGGCTACCGCAAGGCGATGCGGATCATGGAGCTGGCGGAGCGATTCGGGCTGCCGGTCGTGAGCTTCGTCGACGTGCCGGGCGCCCACCCCGGGCCGGAGTCGGAGGAACGCGGCATCGCCGAGGCGATCGCCCGCAGCATCGGCCTCATGACCCGCCTCCGGACGCCGATCGTGGCCGTCATCACCGGCGAGGGCGGCTCGGGCGGGGCGCTGGCGATCGCTGTCGGCGACGTCGTGCTGGCGCTCGAGAACGCCGTCTACTCCGTCATCAGCCCGGAGGGCTGCGCCTCGATCCTGTGGCGCACCGCCGACGAGGCCCCGACCGCGGCGCTCGCGATGCGCATGTCGGCGCCCGACCAGCTGGCCCTCGGCGTCATCGACGGCGTGGTCCCCGAGCCCGGCGAGGGCGCGCATGCAGACACGCGGGAGACGGCGCGGCGCCTCAGGGCCGCGATCATCGCCCGGCTGGACCAGCTCGCCACGATCCCGCTTGACGAGCTGCTCGAGGCCCGCTACCGCCGGTACCGAGCGATCGGCCCGTACACTGAGGTCGCCGCGCCCACGGTGGCGCAGCCGCCGAGCCGGGGCCTCACGGACCGCCTGCGCGACCTGCTCGATCCAGGTCGCTGGGCCGCGGGCGTGACGCTTCCCGGATCAGCGAGACGCGACGAGCCGCCCGCCCACGAGGAGGTCTGATCCGTGCCCGAGTCAGGCCGCGAGCCGCCGCACCGCAGCGACGACGTGGATCGCCAGGCCGATCACGCGGCGATCACGCGCCTGACCGACGAGCTGCTGCCGGCGCTGATCGCGAAGCTTGCGACGACGCGCCTCGGCGAGCTCGAGGTCCGCGAGGGTGACTGGCGGGTGCGGCTTCGCCGGCCTTACGGCACCGCGCCCGGAGAGGGCCGCCGGTCCACGGATCGGCCCTCGCGCGCGCAGCCCGGCCACGAGGGCCACGCCCATCCGCGCGCGGCCCCGGAGCCGCATCGAGCGCCGCGCGCCGCCGCCGGTGCCTTGGCCGCCGACCCCGATGGATCGGGCAACGGCAGCGGCCCGCGCGACGATCGCGACCGCTCGATCGCGACCTCGCCAGCGGTCGGCATCTTCCGTCCGGGAGCCCGGGCCGCCGCGGGCACCCGTGTTCGAGCCGGCGATTCGCTCGGCACGGTCGACGTTCTCGGCGTGCCCCAGGAGGTGACGGCGCCGGTCGACGGGATCGTCGGCGCGACGCTCGTCGAGGCAGAGACCGCCGTGGAGTACGGCCAGGAGCTCATCCGAATCGAGCTGACGACGGCGGGTCCGCCGGCCGCCGCGGCGGAGGCACGCTGATGTTCCGCCGGATTCTCATCGCCAACCGCGGCGAGATCG
>DATHRO010000061.1:0-8770 GCA_035465135.1 Candidatus Deferrimicrobiaceae bacterium | reverse complement strand
GCGTCCACGATGCCCTGCTTGAACATGTCGCCGTACTCGCCAACGAGGGCGTCGAAGCCCTCACCGGCCTTCAGGCCCTTCACCCGCTCGACGACGACCTCACCGGGCTGGCCGGCGTTGTCGGCGATGTTGCGGGCCGGGGCCTCGAGGGCCTTGCGGACGATCTCGATGCCGACCTGGGCATCACCGGCGAGCTTGACCTTGTCAAGGGCCGGAATGGCCTGCAGGAGGGTGGTGCCGCCGCCGGCGACGATGCCTTCCTCGACGGCCGCGCGGGTCGTCGAGAGGGCGTCCTCGATGCGGTGCTTCTTCTCCTTCAGCTCGACCTCGGTCGCGGCCCCGACCTTGATGACGGCGACGCCACCGGCGAGCTTCGCAAGTCGCTCCTGGAGCTTCTCGCGGTCGTAGTCGGAGGTCGTCTCCTCGATCTGGGCCTTGATCTGGGTCATGCGGGCCTTGATCGCGTCGGGCGAGCCCTCGCCGTCCACGACCGTCGTGTCGTCCTTGGTGGCGACGACGCGGCGGGCCTTGCCGAAGTCCTCGGCCGTGACGCTATCGAGCTTGCGCCCGATCTCCTCGCTGATGACGGTGCCGCCGGTCAGCGTGGCGATGTCGCGGAGCATCTCCTTGCGGCGGTCGCCGAAGCCCGGGGCCTTGACGGCGAGCACCTGGATGGTGCCCTAAAGCTTGTTGACGACGAGCGTCGCGAGGGCCTCGCCGTCGACGTCTTCGGCGATGATCAGGACCGGCTTGCCGAGCTGGACGGCCTTCTCGAGCGCCGGGAGCATGTCCTGGATGCCCGAGATCTTCTTGTCGGTGATGAGGATGAAGGCGTTCTCGAGGACCGCCTCCATGCGATCGGGGTTGGTCACGAAGTACGCCGAGATGTAGCCCCGGTCGAACTGCATGCCTTCGGTGTATTCCTTCTCGAGGCCGAGGCTCTGGCCCTCCTCGACGGTGATGACGCCGTCCTTGCCGACCTTGTCCATCACCTCGGCGATGATCTCGCCGACCTCGGGATCGGCTGCAGAGATCGCGGCCACCGCGCTGATCTGGTCGCGTGTCTCGACCGGTCGGGCGACCTTCTTGATCTCCTCGACGACCGCGTCGACGGCCTTCTCGATGCCACCCTTGATCTGCATCGGGTTGGCCCCGGCGGTGACGTTGCGGAGGCCTTCGCTGACCATCGCGTGGGCCAGCACGACGGCGGTCGTGGTGCCGTCGCCGGCGACGTCGTCGGTCTTGGTCGCGACCTCCTTGACGAGCTGCGCGCCCATGTTCTCGAACGGGTCCTCCAGCTCGATGTCGCGGGCGATCGTGACGCCGTCGTTGGTGATCGTCGGGGCCCCGAACTTCTTGTCGAGGACCACGTTGCGGCCCTTCGGGCCGATCGTGACGCGGACCGCGTCCGAAAGGCGATCGATGCCCTTCTTCAGCGAGCGGCGTGCGCTCTCATCGAAGCTGATCTGCTTGGCCAAGGTTCAAACCCTCCGGTTGTGTTCGTGTGGTCTGGGTGGTCGCGAGGTCAGCCCTCGACGATCGCGAGGATGTCCTTCTGGCTGACGATGAGGAGCTCCTCGTCGTCGAGCTTGAACTCGGTGCCGGCGTACTTGCCGTACAGGACCTTCTGGCCGACCTTGACGTCCATCGGGCCGCGCTTGCCGTCGTCGAGGATGGCCCCCGGGCCGACTGCCACGACGCTGCCCTCCTGGGGCTTCTCCTTCGCCGTGTCGGGCAGGACGATCCCGCTCTTCGTCATCTCCTCGCGCGGCGTCGGCTGGACGACGACGCGGTCGCCGAGCGGCTGGAGCTTGGTCTTCGTGGCCGTTGCCAATGTGCTGCCCTCCTGGGACGGCAGGCGCCGTCCAACTCGCGGTCTTGGGCGGGGTTGCGCCCCGCGTTGATACCGGTGCGACGGGACTCGATCCTGCCCGAGCCGGGCTCCCTGCCGACCTCGGCGCTACCTCCAGCCGGGCGTCGGCGATCGCTCGTCCGCGTCGATTAGCACTCTCAACATGAGAGTGCTAGGAAGTGTACGGAAACGCCTCCAGCCGTGTCAACAACAGCTCTCGTCCGGCCCGCGGCCGGACATCAGCGAGCTTCCACCGTCAGCCAGCGGAGGTTGACCTGGGATGGCACGGCCAGCTGGCGGAGGTCGGTTCCGTCGGGTCGGACGGCCCACGTCCCGTCGACGTCGCTCCAGTAGATCCGCTCGCCGTCCGGGCTCCAGCGCGGGGACGTCCCGAGCGCCGGATAGCCCATACGGCCCCCGGCGATCTGGATCGGCTCGCCGCCAGCAACTTCGATGACGAAGATCCCGCGGTCGTATAGACCGGAGCTCACGTCGGGCGCGGGACCGAGGTAGACCACCGAAGCGCCGTCGGGCGACCACGAGGCTGCACTCGAGAGGCTCGCGATCTCCCGGGCTTCCGAACCCTCGCCCCGGGCCAGCCACAGCCCGCCGTGTCCAGTGTCCAGCAGCAGCCATGCACCGTCGGGCGACCAGGCCCCACCGCTCACGCCGCAATCGCAGGCGACCGCCACGGGCGGGCCAGTCGCCACATCGATCGGCACGATGAAGGTGTCGAACGGGTACGACAGTCGTGACGCCACGCTGACCAGGAGACGTCGGCCGTCGGGGTGTATGGCGTGGACCCAAACCGGCTCGAAGCCGAAGCTTGGCTCCTCCAGCGGACCGAGAACCACGCTGAAGTCGAGTGATCGGTCGATCGAACCCGTTCGGGTGTCGAACGCGAAGAGGCCGACGGGTTCGTCGGAGCATCGAGCACCGGTGGCAAACAGCAGGCGGTCGGCATCCGGCGCTGATGCGTCGAACGCCCACGTCGAATCCGCGACGGTCTCGGAGACTAGGCGTTCCTCGCCGGTCTCCAGATCAACGACGAGGAGCTGGAGGCAGCTCGCCGGATAGTTACGCTGCGTTCGCTCGTAGGCGAGACGCGTGCCGCTGGGAGCCATCTGGAACTCGACGATCGTCGACGGCCAAGGCGCCTCGACGAGCACCTCGGGACTCGTCGCGCCCACGGCCTGCGTCAGCAGGAAGCGCCCGCCGGGCCAGGCCGCGAGCGGAGATCGACAGTCGCGCCCGTCGATGCAGAAGCCCGACGGCAGGCTGCCGGGATTCGCGACGTACACAAACAGCTGGCTCCTTGTCAGCTCGGCACGAAGGAGCATCGCACCGGCAACAGCCAGTGCCGCCGCGAGCGCCACGATCAGGAATGCCCCGGCGAGCGCCATCCGGCGAGCGAGCGGCGAACCCACGAAGACCGTCGCCTCGCGGCGCATGTGCGGCACGGCGACGAACGCTCGCCAGGCCGGCAGCGGCCGCATCGATCTCGTTCGGATGAGGACGGCGGCCAGCGTCTCACGCGGTGCCCGGGTGCGGCCGGTGGCCCGGAGCCAGCCGGCGATCAGGTCGTCGAATCGGTCAGACGGCGTCATAGGGAATGCTCCTCCAGGACGACGACCGTGGCCCGGGCGTCGGCCTCGAGCGCGGCCCGCATCGCCTCGGTGGCTCGGTGCAGGCGCGACTTCGCGGTTCCGGTTGGAATGCCGAGGATCGCGGCCGCCTCGACCAGGGAGAGGCCGAGGTAGTGATGCAGCACGAGAACGGCTCGCTGATCGACCGGCAGGCGTCGGAAGCCGCGATCGAGCTGATCGCGATCGACCACGCGGTTGGCCACGTCGGCGCCGTCGGACGGCTGCTCGTCGAGGAGCCGCAGCTCGACGACCGGGCTCGTTCGCTCGCGGCCGGCGAGGCGATAGCAGGCCCTGACCAGGAGCCGATGAAGCCACGCGTTCCAGGCGTCGGGCTCGCGGAGGGCCCGAATCCCGCGCCAGGCCGCGATGAGGGCATCCTGGACGGCGTCGTTCGCTCGATCGTCGTCGCGGAGGATCAGGCTCGCGGTCGCGTACAGCCGGTCCACCGCAGCCCCGGCCAGCGCGGCAAAGGCCTCGTGATCACCGTCTCTCGCGCGCTCGACGAGCGTCCGGTCCATCCTCACCGTCCGGCACTGCTGCGGCCGTCGTGACCGCGTCCATACCCTAGTGCCCGCGGGAAGGCCCAACGGTTCCGAATTCGGTCCGCCTACCCTGCCGAGATGGCCGTGCGCCTCGTCTTCGAGACCCACGCGATCACGACCGACAACGAGGCCGGGATTGCAACCGGCTGGCTGCCCGGCGAGCTTTCGGAGGCCGGGCGGCGGGGCGCGCGCGAGCTCGGCGAGCGGCGGCGCGACGACGGCATCTCGGTCGTCTACGCCTCGGATCTGGCCCGCGCCCTCGAGACCGCGTGGCTGGCGTTCGAGGGCAGCTCCCTCCCGCTCGTGGTGGACCCGCGCCTCAGGGAATGCAACTACGGCGCCCTCAACGGCGTGCCGCGCGCGCGCCTCGATGACGAGCGTCTGGCGCACCTCGACGACCCGTGGCCGGCCGGCGAGAGCTATCGCGACGTGGTCGAGCGAACCCGGGCGCTTCTCGTGGACGTGGCGCGCCGCTGGAACGGCGCCCGGGTCCTGTGGATCGGCCACTCGGCGAATCGCTGGGCCCTCGACCACCTGCTGCACGGCCTCGACCTGGCCGCGGCCATCGCGGCGCCGTTCGCCTGGCAGCCGGGCTGGGAATACGAGGTCGCCCCTCCGGTGGGTGATCAGGCCCCGAACACACCGTCGTAGGCGTCGACGCAGGCCTCGCCAAGCTGCTCGAGCGGCTCGCCTCGCCGCTCGGCGACCCAGGCGGCGGTGATTCGGACCCACTCCGGTTCGTTGCGGCTCCTGGGCGCGCCGGGCGGCGCGAGGAACGGCGAATCCGTCTCGACGAGCAGCCTGTCGCCGGGAACGATGCGAACGACGTCCGCCGTCGGCTCCTCACCGCGCCGGAAGGCGAGGCCCGAGATCGAGATCGCGAGGCCCATGTCGAGCGCCGCCCGGGCGAACTCGACCGACCCGGAGAACGAATGGAGGAGGGCCGGCGGCCGGGACCCGAATGCTGCCGCCCAGGCCGAGCCCCCGACGCCGGCCTCCGTGAGAGCCTCAAGCATCGCCTCTTGGGCGTCAGACCGGCCCGGCTTCGAGCGAACGTGAAGGATCGCCGGCTTTCGGGTCTCGAGCGCCAGGCGGAGGTTGCGCCGCAGGTTGTCGTGCTGGTCCGGGATCGGAGAGAAGACGCGGTCGTAATCCAGTCCGGTCTCCCCGATCGCCCGGACCTCCGGGCCGCTCGCCCAGCGCTGGATCTGGCGCCAACCGGCGGCGTCGACGCGAGCCGCGTCGTGTGGGTGCACGCCGACGGCGGCGTCAACCCAGGTCATTCGCTCGACGAGCTCGAGGGCCCGCTGCGACGAGTGAATGTTCCAGCCCGGGACGAGGATCCGTTCGACGCCGGCGACCGAGGCCCGTTCGATGACCGCCTCGACGTCGCTCTCGAAGCGCTCCGCATTCAGGTGGCAGTGGCTGTCGACGAGCCGCATCGGCCCGATCCTAGCCGGGCGCACGGGCGCGGCGCCCGCAGCCCAGCTGATCAGCCCGATCTTGGCTCTTGACATACGCAACTTTTCGGTTGCACAATCGCGGCGTGGAAGCTGTCTTCGAAGCGGTCGCCGATCCCACCCGTCGCATCCTGCTCGATCGCCTTCGCGACCGGGCCGGCCTCTCGGTCACCCAGCTGACCGACGGCCTGCCGATGACGCGGCAGGCCGTCACGAAGCACCTTGACGCGCTCCGGCGCGCCGGCCTGGTGCGTGTCCGGCGAGCCGGTCGCGAGCGCCTGCACGAGCTCGACGCGCGGCCGCTCGAGACCGTCGACGATTGGCTGCGACCCTACGCCGAGGCGTGGGATCGGCGGCTTCAAGCCCTGCGAACCCATCTCGAGGAGGAATGACCATGACCTCGGCCCCGGTGACGCCCGCGATCGAACGATCCCTCGTCCTGCGCGCCCCTCCGGATCGCGTCTGGAACGCCCTGACCCGGCCCGATGAGCTCTCGAAGTGGCTCGGCCAACGCGCGGACCTGCGGCTCGAGGTCGGCTACGACGGCTGGATCGAATGGGACGGCCACGGCCGGTACCCGCTCCGCGTCGAGGAGGTCGTCGCGCCGAGCCGGTTCGCGTGGCGTTGGATGAACAAGCCCGCCGAAGTCATCGATCTGACCCGGGCAACGCTGGTCGAATGGATGCTCGAGCCCACGCCATTCGGGGGAACGCGACTGCACCTCCGCGAGACCGGCTTCGACTCGACAGACCGCCGAGCCGGGAACGCGATGGGCTGGCTGGCCGAGCTCGGCGACCTCCTCGAGTACGTCGCCGAGCAGCCGCGCGACGTCGGCGTCCGCCGCACGTGGCAGCTCGACGCACCGGCCGGCCTCGTCTGGGCCGCCCTCGCCGATCAAGGCCGCCTGGCGGCGTGGTGGGCCGGCGCCCCGGGCACCGACGTCCGAGTCGAGAGCATCGAGCCAGAGACATACATCGCCTGGCTGTGGGCCCCGGCAACGAACGCACCGGCGGACGCCTCGGACGAGGTCGCCGTCGAATGGGCACTCGAGGCGGACGACGGTGGTCAGACCAAGCTTCGGCTGCTGATGACCGGGTTCGTGACCGGCGAGGCGCTGCGCGAGGGCGCCGCCTTCATCGACGACGTCGCCCTGCCGGCCCTCGAGCGGCTCCTCGGGGCTCGTGCCGGGAGCGCCTAGCCGCGGTAGCGGAAGCAGCCGGGCAGGTGATCGTCGACGAGCCCGACGCTCTCCATGAACGCATACACGATCGTCGAGCCGACGAACCGGAAGCCGCGACGCTTGAGGTCGTTCGACAGGGCGTCCGACTCGAGCGTGGTCGCCGCGAGATCGTTCCAGCCGGCAGCCCGGGGCAGGCGTCGCGGCGGGCGCGGAATGAACGTCGCGAGGTAAGCCTCGAACGAGCCGAACTCGCCGACGAGCTCCAGGAAGGCGCGGGCGTTGCCGATCGCGGCATCGATCTTCGCGCGATTGCGGACGATCCCAGCGTCGGCCAGCAGGCGCTCTCGGTCCCGGTCATCGAACGTCGCCACGACGGCCGGGGCCCAGCCGCGGAACGCCGCCCGAAAGCCGTCGCGCTTGTTCAGGATCGTCTGCCACGACAGGCCGGCCTGGAAGGCCTCGAGCATCAGGCGCTCGAAGAGCTCGCCGTCGTCGGTGACCGGCACGCCCCACTCCTCGTCGTGGTAACGGGTCATCGAGGCCGTTCCGGTCGCCCACCAGCAGCGGGCCCGGCCGTCCTGGCCAGCGACGACCGTCGGGCCGACGTCGATCACGAAGACGGGCTGGCGGGAGCCTCGGCCTCGAGGCGCGGGAACAGTGGCGACGGCGTCCCGAGCGAGCCGGCCTCGGCGGCCTGGCTCCCCCACTCCAGCTCGTCGAGCAACGGCGGCCCACCGTTCCCGTCGGCCCCGTACGGGTACGGATAGCCAAGCTGCTCGAGGGCGCGCGGCGCAACCGACGGCAGGTACGGCGCGGCCGCCAGCGCGATCAGTCGACAGGCCTCGACCAGGTCGCCCAGCACGTCCCGCAAGCGGGCTGCCGCCGCCTCGTCGCCGCCGCTCGCGGCTTTCGCCAGGGCCCACGGCTGCTCGGCATCGACCAGCCGGTTCGCCTCGCCGACGAAACCCCACAGGGACGCCAGGGCCTCATGCAGGAGACACCGCTCGAGCTTCTCGGCGAGGGCTGGCTTCGTCGTCGCCCAGCTCGACGCGAGTGTCGACGCCGCGGCGGGGCGCGGCGCCGGCCGGCCGCCCGCGAGGTACCGACCGGCCATCGTGACCGTGCGATTGACAAGGTTCCCGAAGTCGTTCGCGAGGTCGGCGTTGTAGCGCCGCACGAACGAGTCCCACGACACCTCGGCGTCCTTGTCGAAGGCGACCTCGCGCAGCGCGACGTAGCGAGCCCCATCCGGCCCGAACGCCGCGACGACATCGCCCGGGTCGAGCATGTTGCCGCGGCTCTTGCTCATCCGGTCGCCACCGGCGGCCAGCAGCCAGCCGTGGACCCAGACCTTCTTCGGCACGTCGATGCCGGCGCTCATGAGCATCGCCGGCCAGATGATCGTGTGGAAGCGGTTGATGTCCTTGCCGATGACGTGGAGATCCGCCGGCCACCAGCGGGTGAACGCCTCGGGATCGTCGGGGAAGCCGGCGCCGGTGATGTAGTTGATGAGGGCGTCGAACCAGACGTAGATGACGCCGGCCGCGGGATCGGGGCTGGCGTCGGCGAGGACCGCGTCGGAGCCGTCCTCGCGGAGCGGGAACGGGATGCCCCAGTGGAAGGTCTCACGGCTGATCGAGATGTCTTCGAGGCCCTGGCGAAGGAATGCCAGCATCTCGTTCTTGCGGTATTCCGGCTGGACCCAATCCGGGTGCGCCTCGTAGTGGGCCAGGAGCCGGTCGCGATAGGCCGACAGGCGGAAGAACCAGTTCCGCTCGGTCAGCCATTGCAGCTCGACGTTCGGGTGATTCGGGCAACGCATCCCGGCGGCGGTCTCGTGCAGGTCCGACGGTGCCTTGAAGCCCTCGTTCGGGCAGTACCAGCCCTCGTACTTGCCGAGGTAGACGTCGCCGTTGGCGTAGGCCCGGCGGACCATCTCCTGGCTCGCCCGGCGATGGTCGGGGTCGGTCGTCCGAATGAAGCGGTCGGGCGTGATCAGCAGGCCGTCCTCGGCCTCCCGGAACAGCTCGACCATCTCGTCGACGAACTCGCGCGTGTCGCGACCCAGCTCCTGGGCCCGCTGGGCGATG
>DATHRO010000060.1:0-4549 GCA_035465135.1 Candidatus Deferrimicrobiaceae bacterium | reverse complement strand
CTCGGCTCGAGCGCTGCCGCGACCGTGGCGGGCCTCGTCGCGGCGGGTGCGATCGCGGGTCGGGAGCTCGAGAGCGAGCGTGCGCTCCGACTTGCGACCGACGTCGAGGGCCACTCCGACAATGTGGCGCCGGCGCTGCTCGGCGGGCTCGTCGCCAGCGTCGAGCTCAGCGACCGGGTCGAGGCGATCCGGCTCGAGCCCCCGACCGGTGTCCGGATCGTCGCCTGGATCCCGGAGCGACGGCTCTCGACGGCCGAGATGCGGCACGTTCTGCCCGTAACGGTCCCCCGCGCCGACGCCGTGGCGAATCTCGCGCGCGTGGCGGTCGGGGTCGCCGGCCTCGCCAGCGGCCGAGCCGACGTCCTGGGCCTGCTCACCGAGGACCGGCTCCACGAGCCGTACCGCGCGGCGGTCTACCCGGAGCTGCCCGACCTCGTCGCCGCGGCCCGCGACGCCGGTGCGCTCGGCGCCAGCCTCGCCGGCGCCGGCTCGACGGTCGCGGCGTTCGTCGACGCGGCGGACGCGGCCGCCATCGCCCGCGTCGGCGACGCGCTCCGGGTGACGGCGTCGCGCGTGCACCTTCCCGGTCGCCTGTTGACTCTTCACCCAGCGGCCGCCGGTGCGACCGTGACAGCGCGCTGATCGAAGGACAACCAGCATGAACGACGAGTCCCTCCACCCAGAGACGATCGCGGCGATCGCCGGACGCCCGGGCCGTTCCCCGGGCGCCCCGCTCAACGCCCCGATCGTTCCGGCGTCCACCTACCACCACGGTGGTGACCCTGTCTACGGTCGCGATGGGAACCCGGGCTGGGAGGCGCTCGAGGCGGCCCTCGGCACGCTCGAGCATGGGCACTGCGTGACGTTCGCGTCCGGCCTGGCCGCCACCACGGCGATCCTCGACGAGCTGCCCCAGGGCGGACGGGTGATCGCGCAGCGCGCCCCGTACTACGGCGTCGCCGAGCTGCTCCGCGAGCGTGCCGGGCGCGGCCAGATCGAGCTGGAGACACACCCGGCCCTGACCGCCGAGGGTCTCGCCGGCACCATCGCCGGAGCGGCGCTGGTGTGGATCGAGTCGCCGAGCAACCCGATGCTCGACGTCGTCGACCTCGGGGCCGTGATCGCGGTCGCGAAGCGGGCCGGCGCGCTGGTCGTCGTCGACAACACGTTCGCGACACCGTTCGGACAGACGCCGATCGCGCTCGGCGCCGATCTCGTCCTGCACTCGGTGACGAAGCTGATCGGCGGCCACTCCGACCTGCTGCTCGGCGCCGTCGTCGCGGCCGATCCGGCGATCCATGAGCGCCTTCGGGCCCGCCGGTCGATGACCGGTGCGACGCCGGGCGTGTTGGAGGCGCACCTGGCGCTCCGAGGGCTCCGGACGCTGCCGGTCCGCTTCGAGCGCGCCCAGGCGACGGCGCGCGAGCTCGCCGCGCGACTGGAGCGACACCCCCGGGTCAGCCTCGTTCGCTATCCCGGCACGGGGACGATCATCTCCTTCGAGACGGCCGGCGCGGGCGATGACGCCGAGGCGGTGTGCGAGGCGACGCGCCTGATCGTCCATGCCACGAGCCTCGGCGGCGTCGAATCGACGATGGAACGGCGGGCGCGCTACGCGTCGGAGCGAGCCGTCGGGACGCCTGAGACGTTGATCCGGCTCAGTGTCGGCCTCGAGCACCTGGACGACCTGTGGCGCGACCTCGAACGCGCCTTTGCGGTCGCGCGTTCGTGACGGATCCCCGATCCTGACCGACGTGGAACGGCACGAGCCGAAGTCCGGCGACCGCCGCCTGATCACCGAACGGCTCACGCTGCGGGAGCCGCAGCCGGACGATCTGCCTCCGTACCGGCTCGTCGTCGTTGGCGAGGACGAGGCCGAGCGCGAGCTGCGCTACGGCCTGGCGCACTGGCGGGCTCACGGCTTCGGGCCGTGGATCGTCGAGGAGGCCGGTCGAACGGTCGGGGTTCTCGAGGTGCACTTCGCAGGCCCGGGCGTAGCCGGGATCGCGCCCGATGAGGTCGAGGTCGGTTGGACGATCGTCGAGTCCGAGCGGCGGCGAGGCTACGCGTTCGAAGCTGCCAGGGCCGCCATTGAAGACGCGTTCGAACGCCTTCGACCACCTTGGATCGTGGCCTACATCCGCCCTGGGAACGCAATCTCGATCCGCCTCGCTGAGCACCTCGGCTTCGGACACGTCGCGGACGGGCTGACGCGCTCAGGCGATCCGACGCGCATCTATCGACGAAAGAGACCGCGGAGCCCGCAGCGGCAAATGGGCGCTCAGTCGGGCCCGTCCGACCTCAGGTAACCGTTGTACCGGACGTCGACCCGGAAGCCGAGCCGCTCGTAGATCGGACGGCCCGACTCGCTGGCCTGCAGCGCGGCGACGTCGCAGCCGGCCGCGATCCCGTCGGCGACGACGCGAGCCGTCATCGCTTCGCCGTACCCGCGTCGCCGCGCCGCCGGGACGGTCGAGATCGCGTACACGCCGATCGTTCGGCCGCTGCGCCAGCCCATGCCGGACGTGACCGCCAGTCCATCCGCATAGCCGACGTAGATCGTGCACTCGGGCACGTCCAGGAGGCCGAGGCCGCTCGTGCCGTCGGCGACTGAGCGGACGACGTCGAATCCGTCGGTCACGACCGCCCGGTGGTCTTCGATGCCTGCCTCGTCAGTCACGCGGCGGATATCGAACCCCGGGACCGCTTGCCCCAGCGTCGCCGGGTGGTCGATCGGGAACGCGACCATGCCCGGCGTCATCGCGGCGGCGCCCGCGGCGAGCCAGCCAGCCCTCGCGAGAGCCGCCACGAAGCGGTCATCGGGCCCATCGCGCAGGCGGACGATCAGCCCGTTCGGATCCCGGGGCGCGAGACGGACCGCCGCCAGCAGATCTCGCATCGTCGCGTCGTCACGCTCGACCAGGACCTGGTTGAACCAGTCGAAGGGCATGTCCGAGCGGATGGCCAGGACACCGCCGAACCGCCGAACTTCGACCGACGCGCTGGCGCTACCCACGCCGGTCAGGTAAGCGATCCAGTTCTGGTGCTCTAGGGCGGCTCGATCGGGCGACGTCATGGTCGTGGCAAGTTTCGGCACGCGTCGTCGCGCGTCAAGGCACGCCGCTGAAACGGCGGCCCCGCGGTTGATTCCGTCGAGTAAGGTGGGTCGAACCCCACTGGAGATGTGCATGCGTCCACACCTCGTCTCCCCGGCCGCCCTGCTCGCTGCCGCTGCGCTGCTCGTCGCTGCGTGCGGCGGCCCGGCGACTGGCGGCAGCGACGCCCCCGACGGAGGCACGCCGCCCTCGACGACGGACTCGCCCGCTACCGACACCCCGGCCCCTGAGCCGCCCGGCGGCGGCGACATCATCCTGGGACAGGAGATCGCCGGCGCTCTGGCCGCGCTCGAGGCCCAGGGCTCATGGATGTTCGAGGTCACGGTGATCGCACCCAGTTCCGGTGGCGACCTCTCAATCGTCGGTACGGAGCGCCGTGAGCCGGTTCCGGCGGTATCCGCGCAGCACACGACGCAGGGTACTGAGTTCCGGTACATCCGCATCGGGGACGACATCTGGTTCGACGTCGGAATCGGCGAATGGACGCACGTCGACGCGGACAGCGCACGCAACCTGATCAGCCAGTACGAGCCGTACCATGCCGCAGGGCTCGTGGGCATTGCGGCCACAGCGGTGAACAACGAGTTCGAGCTCCTTGGACAGGAGGAAGTCAACGGCGTGATGGCGCGGCACTACCGCATGACCGAACACGATCGAGCCGCAGTGACCGAACGCCTCGGCCTGACGCCAGACCAGTGGCTGGGCGACGTCTGGATCGCGACGGACGGCGGCTACCTCGTCCGCTTCCAGTTCGGGCCCGAGTCGTTCGAGGTGCTGCAGCAGACCGGCGGCATCGGGTTCCTGTTCAACGCCACCGACTTCGGCTGTACCTGCCCGGTCGAGCCGCCCGAGTAGGCGGCGGGCCGAGCCCGCGGCGCTTGACGGTCGACCCACACTTCGGCCATGGGCGACCTGGCTCGGACCGTCGGGGACGGGGTTCGGGGGCTGATCGGCGGCTCGATCGACGCGCTCGTCGCAGCATTTCACACGATCGTCGCGCAGCTCCAGGTCTGGCTTCCGGGGCCGCTGTTCCCGATCGTCGTGATCGGCACCGTCGGGCTGGCGGCGTGGTGGTTCTGGAGGCGGTGACGGTCGTCGAGCGTCAGGCAGCGGCGCGGCGGCCGATGAAGGCCAGGACCCGGTCCCACGCGTCGGCCGAGGCGTCGGCGAACTGGTCGGCCTTGCGGTCGAAGAAGCTGTGCGGGGCGCCCGGGTAGACGACGGTCTCATGCTCGACGCCGGCCGCGTCGAGCGCCCGATCGTAGGCTTCGCGCGCCTCCACCGGGATGCCGTCATCCGCCCCGCCATACAGGGCCAGGACCGGGCACTCGATCCGCCCGGCGACCCCGGCCGGCGCCGGGATGTCGCCTGACGCGCCAACCGGCCAGCCGTAGAACGGCACGACGCCGGCCAGCCCGAGCCCGAGGGTCGCG
>DATHRO010000059.1:0-17005 GCA_035465135.1 Candidatus Deferrimicrobiaceae bacterium | reverse complement strand
AGCCGAGCGTCGCCGCGCGCCATGTGATCGAGCGCGGGCTGGAGGGAACCGTCGTACCAGCGGCCCCGGAGAAGCCCGGCGTCGGCGACGGGCGAACCGCCGACGCGGTTGCCTCGGCCTTCGTCGAGGCGTTCACCACTCGATTCGTCGATGCGGCCGCCGTCCTCGACGACCGGGCGGTGAGCGACCTCCTCGACGAGACCGTGTCCCGGGGGTCGTTCGAGGCGATCGCTTCGTCGCTGCTCTTTCCGGCCCTGACCGCTCTCGGCGAGGCATGGGCCGACGGCCGGGTCGGCGTGGCCGGAGAGCACATGGCCAGCCACATGGTCTTGCGGCGGCTGGGTGCAGCCCTGGAGGCAACCGGCCACCAGAAGGATGTACTGCGGCCCATTCTGGTCGGGCTGCCGCCGGGAAGCCGTCACGAGCTCGGAGCCCTGGCGTTCGCAATCGCTGCGCGGCGCGCGGGGCTTCCCGTCACATACCTCGGGCCCGACTTGCCCGAAGCCGACTGGGTCGACGCGGCCGACCACGCCAGGATCGCGGTCGTGGGTGTGGTCACGGCGGCCGACCGGCCTGCCGCCGCGGACGTCGTGCGCCGCCTGCGCGACGCGCGGCCAGGGCTCATCGTCGCAATCGGCGGACGGGCGGCGGAGCCGGTGGACGGCGCCATGATCCTGCCAAACGATCTGGACGGCGCGATCGGCGCCCTCAAGGCGGCGCTCGCGCAGACAAGCTGAGGCTGCGCGGCGCGAGACCCCGACGCTACGCCCGATCGGCCGCTGGCGGAATGGGACGCCCGAACCTACGACCAGGTCGCCGGGCCAATGACCCGCTGGGGCACAGTCGTGCTCGAGCGGTTTGACCTCGCAGGGCACGAGCGCGTCCTCGACGCGGGCTGCCGTACCGACCAGGTGACCGAGCTCCTGCTGGAACGCCTTCAGAGCGGCGGCGTGGTGGCGCTCGACGGCTCGGTCGCAATGGTCGAGGCGACGCGGCGGCGGCCTGTGAGGTTCGGCGATCGGGTTGAATACGTCCACGCCGACCTGGGTCAACCACTCCATTCGAGGGCCCGTTCGATGCGGTTCTGTCGACGGCGATCTTCCACTGGGTCCCTGACCACAGCGCGCTGTTCGAAGATCTCGCCACCGTCCTACGGTCCGGCGGCCGGCTCGTGGCACAGTCCGGTCGCGCCGGCAACATCGCGATCTTCTCGAGGCGGTCCGGACCGTGGATCCATCGTTCCAGACGGTGGCCCACTTCGAGGCCGCCGAGGACACTGCGGACCGCCTGGCTCGTGCCGGATTCGACGAGATCGAGACCTGGCTGAGTGAGGAGCCGACGATGTTCGGGCCGGGGCGGCCGTTCGAGGCGCATCCCGCCACCGTGGCGCTCCGCGAGCACGTCACCAAGCTCGGCACGGAGGCGGGCTAGGCCTTCACTCGCACAGTTGCCGCTCGCATGCCGGCCTCGGCGGTTCAGTACGTCCGGCTTCAACATCCTCGCCCGCCGCGACGGGACGACATGAAGAGGCCGGCCCCGACACGGGACCGGCCTCTTGAACGCGAGGGTGAGGAGCGGCGACTAGCGGCTCTCGACCCTCCGGCCGGCGAGGCTGAGCCCGCCGACCAGCCCGACCGCCACGAAGGCGAGGAGGACCAGCGCGGCGATCGAGCCGGCAGAGCCAGAGCCGGTGGCCGGCTCGTCGATGGTCGTGGTGGGCGGTGGTGCGAGCGTCGCCTCGAGGGAGCCGATGGCGAAGACGCTGTACGCCGTGCCGGCCTGGAGGTCGAGCGCGGCGGGATCGAGAGGGCAGAGGGCGTTGTCGGCGCTGGCGCAGACCTTCAGGTCGTAGCTGCCGGCCGCCAAGCTCGCGTAGCCGGAGGCGGGAGCGCGATCCGGGTATGACAGGCCGTCGATGCCGATGGAGTCGCCGGCCTGGGTCAGGACGTCGACCGCGGGGGTGTCGGCCGAGAGATGGACGACACGCACCTGGGCGTTCTCGGCCTCGGCGAGATTGGGGTCGTCGACGAAGACGTTGACGTCGATCGAGGCGAGAAGGTCCGAGGCCGCGATCGTGTACTTCGTGTCCGCGGCGAGGTCGACCGAGGGAACCTCGATCGGGCAGACCGCGGAGTCGGCGGTGGCACAGACCTTGATCGCGTATGTCCCGGGTGCCACCTCGACGTAGTCACTGATGTCGCCGAACTCGAGCCCCGACAGCGCGTCGACCTTGGCCGCGCTGGCGATGTCCGCCCCGACGTACACATCGACCGACGGCGTGTCGGGCGAGCCGTGGAGGACGCGGACCCATGCCTGGCCGGCGGTCGGAGTCTCCTGATCGTTGGCCGTCACGACCGCGGTGAGCTTCTCCGCGCCGGCCGCAAAGACCGGACTCGTGGCGAGAGCCAGCACACCGACCGCCGTCAACGCGGCTGCCGTTGCGCGAAGTCGTCGAAAGTTCATCGTGTTCTCCCAGTGCTTGGACTGTATCGTGTTTGTACAGTCTTGATGCCCCCAAGATAACCTCACATGCCAGCGCTTGTCAATCCTTTGTACAGTGTCACGCCCACCAAGCGCCGCGATCGTGGCGGCGGGCCTGGTGGGGATGTGTTGGACGCACGCGCCTACACTCGACCCGACCGGCCGCGGGGGCCGGACACGACGAGCGCCACCGCCGTGGCGTGACCAGGCGAGGCTCGGCTTGCCGAAGACCTACGTTCGCCTGACCCAGCCCCTCGTGCGTGACACGAAGGGCGGCGAGCTCCGTCCCGCGACCTGGGACGAGGCGCTCGACCGAACCGTCGCGGGCTTCGGAGCCGCCATCGCCTCTCGACCGGAGGCGACTGACGGCCGCGGCCCGATCGGGATCTTCAGCTGCTCCAAGGCGACCAACGAGGTCAACTACGCGGCCCAGAAGCTGTCCCGCGCGGTCCTGGGCAGCAACAACATCGACAGCTGCAACCGCACCTGACACGCGCCCTCTGTCGCCGGTCTGGCGACCGTCTTCGGCGCTGGTGGCGGTACCAGCTCATACCGCGAGGCTGAGGAGACCGATCTGATCGTGCTCTGGGGCTCGAACGCCCGGGAGACGCATCCGATCTTCTTCCACCATCTCCTTCGCGGCGTCCGCAACGGCGCCCGGCTGTTCGCGGTCGATCCGCGTCGGACGAACTCGGCCGAGTGGGCGGACGTCTGGCTCGGGCTCGACGTCGGCAGCGACATCGCCCTGGCGAATGCGATCGGGCGCGAGATCATCCACGCCGGCCTCGCCAACGAGGCCTTCATCGCTCGGGCGACCGAGGGCTTCGAGGCCTACAAGGCCAAGGTCGAGACCTACACGCTCGAGGTCGCCGAGCGCGAGACCGGGGTCCCGGCCGGCGCCATCCGCGAGCTGGCGCACGCTTATGCGACAGCCGACAAGGCGATGATCTGCTGGACGCTCGGCATCACCGAGCACCACAACGCCGTCGACAACGTCCTGGCGCTGATCAACCTGTCGCTCCTGACCGGCCACGTCGGCAAGTACGGGAGTGGCCTCAACCCGCTGCGCGGCCAGAACAACGTCCAGGGCGGCGGCGACATGGGCGCGTTGCCCGATCGCCTGCCGGGCTTCCAGTTCGTCGAAGACGACGCCCTCCGGTCCGCGTTCGAGCGGGCCTGGGGGGTCAAGGTCCCGCGGAAGCGCGGCTGGCACCTGTCGGGCATGTTCGAGGCGATGGAGCGCGGCGAGCTGCGGGCCGCCTACGTCATCGGCGAGAACCCGGTCCAGTCGGAGGCCGACCAGCAGCGGACGAAGCGACTGATGGGGGGCCTCGACTTCCTCGTCGTCCAGGACATCTTCCTGACCGCGACCGCCGAGATCGCCGACGTCGTGCTTCCGGCCGGCGCCTCGTGGGCCGAGTCGGAGGGCACGGTCACGAACTCCGAGCGACGTGTCCAGCGGGTCCGCAAGGCGATGGACCCGCCGGGCGAGGCGCGCGAGGACCTGTGGATCATCTACGAGCTTGCGCGGCGGATGGGCCACGACTGGGGCGCGGC
The DNA here is from genome assembly GCA_035465135.1 of Candidatus Deferrimicrobiaceae bacterium. GTDB lineage: Bacteria > Chloroflexota > Limnocylindria > Limnocylindrales > CSP1-4 > UBA5189. Next base: position 12,967 of record DATHRO010000059.1, on the reverse strand, counting down.
CTCGGCCGAGAAGGCGTGGGACGAGCTGCGCTCGCTGTCGCCGGTCCATCGCGGCATGAGCTACCGGCGCCTCGAGGCGCTGGGCGGGATCCAGTGGCCGTGCTGGGACGAGGACCATCCTGGCGAGCTGTTCCTCCATTCCCGGTTGTGGGAGGACCCGGTGCCGGGCCTGCCGGCGCCGTTCGTGCCGGTCGACCACGACCCGCCGGTCGACAAGCTGACCGATGAGTTCCCGATCCGGCTGACCACCGGCCGGCGCCTCGACTCCTACAACACCGGCGTCCAGTCCGGCGGCTTCCGCTCGCCGATGCGCCGCGGCGAGACGCTCGACGTCTCGCCCGAGGACGCCGAGCGCTACCGCCTGGCCGAGGGCGAGCGGGTTCGCGTCGTCTCGCGACGCGGGTCGATCGATGCACCTGTACGCATCGACCCGGCGCTGCGGCCGGGGCTGACGTTCATGACCCTCCACTTCCAGGACGACGTCGCCACGAACATCCTGACCATCGACGCGACCGACCCGAAGTCCGGCACCGCCGAGTTCAAGGCGACCGCCATCCGCATTGAGAAGCTCGAGGCGTCCATCCCGGCCTGACGCCGACGAACGATCCGCCGGGGCCCGCGCGCAGGCGCGCTCGGAAGGTTGAGGAGATCGGGCGGATCGGCACTGGTGGCGGCCGCCGGGCAAAGCGACGATGATCACTCCAACTGGAGGTACACCCATGCTCAAGCGGTTGTTCTTCGTCGGTGCGGCCATCGCCGCGGCCGGCGCCGCGTTTGCCTACGTCCAGGGCCGCGCGCTGTTCAAGACCTGGGGCGTCGATCCCGGCGAGCAGTCCAAGCCGCTGCCCGGCGATGACGTCGTGCCGGAGGCAGAGGCCGTCCTGACGCGCGGCATCGACATCGCCGCGCCGCCCGAGAAGGTCTGGCCGTGGCTCGTGCAGATGGGCTACGGACGAGCCGGCTGGTACAGCTACGACCAGCTCGACATGAACAAGCCGAGCGCCGACCGGATCATCCCCGAACTGCAGGCGCTGGCCGTGGGCGACACGGTACCGACCCACCCGGGGGGAGGGTTCGAAGTCAAGGTCCTCGAGGATGGCCGGGCCCTGGTGCTGTACGCGGACAGGGCGCTGATGATGGCCCAGGCGGCCGAGAAGCCCGAGGGCATCGAGCAGGAGTCGGCCAACGTCAAGATGACGGGAATGTACCTCGATGCCAACATGCGCGGCGACTTCAGGGCCAGCTGGGCGTTTGTCCTCGAGCCAAAGGTCGATGGGACCACGCGATTCATCCAGCGGTTCCGCGGCTGGATGTCGGCCCCCGACGCGGCCAAGCCGGGGATGACCCCGCCGCCACCCGCGCGGACGATGCTCCTGTTCGGGATCTTCGTCATGATGCGTCGGCAGATGATCGGGATCCGTGACCGTGCCGAGGGCCGGCCGATCAAGCAGGGCGGTGCGCTCGACTGGAAGGGCCTCGGGGACCGCTTCGCGCGCGCCTGACCAGTCCTTCCGCTCGATCATGCGCTGAGCCCGAGGGAGCAGCCGCTCCCTCGGGCCGTTCGCGGGAATCGAGCCGCGCTCAGTTGTACGTGTAGGCGATCTCGTCAGTGAAGGCGCCGGTGTTCGGATCGATCGGCGAGAACCACCCTTGGCCCGAGATGCCTTCGAGGATCCCCGTGCCCGGGCCGACCGTTCGAACGTGGCTCACCCAGCCGGCCGCGTTGAACGTCGCCTCGCCGCGATAGCCGAGCGTGCCGCCGCCGTAGCTGAGCACCTCGTCGAAGCGCAGGCTGACTGCGCCGTTCGGTCCGTTCTGCTGCCACAGGCGGCCGGTGACCGTGCCCGTGACCTGGCTGCCGTCGGCGAGGCACAGCGGGTGCTCACCGTAGAACTCGAACGTCACCTGCGTGACCTGACCCTCAACCCGCTGCTCGAAGGTCGCGAAGTCGGGCGCAACCCAACCGGCGCCCGCGCAGGGCTCCGGGGCGGCCACGGCCGGCATCGCCAGCACCGTCAGCGCCACGGCCGCGACCAGCGGCGCGACTCGAGACGGAATTCGATATGACGGCATGTTCGTCCTCCATGTGCGCTTGTCGATGCCGCCAAGGATTCGATCGCCCGTGTTCCCGCGGTGTTCCCAACAGCGTCGCAGGGCTGACCGCTCGCGCTGTGCGCTGGCCGTTCGCCCTGAAGTACGGTTGAGGGACCATGGCGCGGGCGAGGCGAACCGCGTGGAAGGGAGCGGATGACCAGGCCCATCGTGCAGGCTCGACTGCTCGGCACGTTCGAGGTCGTCGTGGACGGGCATGGCCTGCCGCGCGAAGCCTTCGAGCGGCCGTCGGGAATCCGGCTCCTGAAGCTCCTCCTCGCATGGCCGGGCCACGCGATCCACCGCGAGGAGGCAGCCGAGCTGCTGTGGCCCGAAATGCCGCCGGAGCGCAGCGCATCGAACCTCCGAAAGGCGGTGCATTTTGCGCGCCGCGCCGTGGACCGGGCCGTCGGCCGGCCCGGCGACGACGTCATCGAGGGGGTTGGCTCAACACTTCGGATCGCGCCGGGCGTCGAGCTCGATGTCGACGTCGACCGTCTGCTGGCCGCCGTCGACCGCCTCGCACGACGAGCTGACGAATTGCCGACAGCGGGCTCCCAGGAGACGCTGCGCTCGATCGCCACCCTCGGCGGCCTGGAGCTCCTGCCAGACGATCCGTACGACGAATGGGTCGTCCCGATTCGGGAGCGCCTGCGTGGACGGCTTCTGGAGGGGCTCGTCGGGGCGGCTCACCTCGCGAGACGGGCCGGCGAGCGCGAGCTCGCGTTCGAGCTCGTCGAGCGAGCCCTGTCCCTAGAGCCCGCCGACGAGGTCGCCCACCGCGTCGCGATCGAGCTGCATCTCGACGGGGACCACCTCCACGCGGCCAGGCGACAGCTGGAGGCCTGCCGGCGGGCCGTCGCGGCGGCCTTCGGTGTCGAGCCAAGTGCCGAGCTTGCCGATCTCGTGATCGCCGGGGCGGCGCGGCGAGCTGCAGCGCAGCTCGCACCGACCGCGGAGGCGGACATCGTCGGGCGCAGGCGGGAGCTCGAGCTCGCCGAGGTCGCCCTGGATCGCGCGACACGTTCGCGTTCGAGCGCCGTCGTGTTCCGTGGACCGGCGGGAATCGGCAAGTCCCGGGTGCTGCGCGAGCTGACCAAGCTGGCGGCGGCATCCGGCTGGCAGGTGCTGGAGGCCCGCGGCCTGGAGGCCACGCCGGGAACGGCCTTTGCAGGGATCGGTTCGGCGCTCGCGGAGACCCTCGGCTCGGACGGCATCGCCATGCTTCCGGAACCGGCCCGGAGCGCCGTGCTGACCGTGGCCCCCGGGGCCGGACCGGAGCCGGCCATCGCCTTTGCATCCAACGCCGCGCTGGCGAATGGGTTGGTGGAAGCGCTGCGAATGGCCGTCGACACCTCACCCGTGATGCTCGCGATCGATGACCTCCAGTGGCTCGACCACGCCTCGCTCGAGCTCACGGCCAGCGCACTCGTCCGGCTGGCCCGGATGCGCTTCATGGTCGCCGCGACGTACCGCGAGGAGCCGTTTCAGCCGGCCGCCGGCTCGTCGACGGGAGCCGGCGATCGCGCAGCCGTCGATCGGTTGCTCGATCTCGAGACGGTCGTGGTCGATCTGGCGCCCCTCGGTGAGCGCGAGCTGGCCCTCATCGTGGAGCGCGATGCGCCGGATGCGAAGCTGTCCGACCCGCTGATGCGCCGGATCGCCGAGGTCTCGGCGGGTGCCCCGCTGTTCGCCCTCGAAGTGTTCCGCGCGGCACGGGCGCGAGGCGTCGTGGAAGCCCGGCGCGGCCGCTGGGAGCTCCGTCCCGGCGGCGAGCTGGACCACGTCCCGAGTGGGATCGCGCGTCTCGTCGAGGATCGCATCGCGGGTCTCGACCGGCGGTCCCGAGAGATCCTTGCGACGGCTGCCGAGCTCGGGAACGACGTGCGCTACGACGAGCTCGTCGCTGCGACGGTCGAGCCCGCAGACCAGGTGCTCGACACGATGGATGCTGCCCTCAAGGCCGGGCTCGTCCTCGAGGCCGGCCCGGGCTACCGGTTCGCCCATCCGCTCTTCCGAGCGAGCCTCCGAGGCGGGCTGCCGACGAGCCAGCGAGGCCGGATCCATCTTCGAGTCGCTCGGGCACTGGCCGGCGGGATCGACCCACGAGATCGGCGCGCGATCGGCGGCGCCGCGAGTGGCGGCGTCGACATCGTGGCGGTGGCGACGCACGCTTCGACGGCTGCCGAGGCCGGGCTCCTCGATGCACAGGCGCTGGCGGTCGGGTTCGGCCTTGCGGCGGGTGACCGACTCAGCCGCCTGTTCGACGACCAGGGCGCGGTCAAGGTGCTCCGCCGCGCGATCCCACTGTGGCATGCGCTGCCCGCCGAGGAGCGGGCACGGTATCCGTTGAGCCCGGCGCAGATCGAGCTCGGCCAGGCGCTGCGACGGTTGGGCGACGACCGGGCCGCCGCGGCCGCGCTGCGGGCGGCGATCGGGACGGCCCGCGATCAAGGCGAGCTTGCTCGGGCCTACTCCGCCGCGGCGTGGCTGCCGTACGAGCACGGCCGGTACGAGGAGGCCGACGAGCTCCTGCGCGAGGGGCTGGAGCGCGTGACCGACGAGATCGGCGTTGCAACCCTGTCCTCGAGCCGTGGCTGGATCCTGGGACGCCTGGGTCGCTACGGCGAAGCTGAGCCGTTGCTCCGATCTTCGATCGCGACGCTCGAGCGCGGCACCGCGTCGGCCGCCCTCATGCGAGCCCTCGATCGCCTGGCCATGGCCGTGCCATCACTCGGCTCGACCGAGGCAGTCCGCCTCCTCGAGCGGGCCCTGCTGCTGGCGGATGAGATCGGCGAGGTCCGCGAGCAGACGACCCTGCGGATGCATCTCGCCGCGGCGCTCAGACGCGCCGGCGACCTCGATCGCGCGCGCGACGAAGTCGGCAGGGCCGTCCGTGCCGCCAGGATGACGGGCGAGCGATACCTCGAGTCGGTGTGCGAGTGGATCGCCGCCGACATCGAGCATGCGGCGGGTCGGATCGACGATGCGATCGAGCACCGCCGACGCGAGCTCGCCATCTTCGCCGAGATCGGCGGCAACCCGACCCACGAAGCGATGGCCCACGGCCACCTCAGCCACCTCGCCTCGCTCGCCGGCGATTCGGCCCTCGCTGCCGAGGAAGCGGCCGCGGCCTTGCTCATCGCCCGCCACTCGGGGAGCCGAGACCTTGTTGCGCGGTTGGAGCACCGGCTCCGCTACGGCTGGCCATTGGGCGGCGAGGGACCCGGCCCGGACGATCGGCCCTCGACCGAGGACGAGGGGAACGCAGCGGGAACGGCCGTGCGACAGGCTGGCCCGCGTGGCTGACCTGTATCGCTCCTACATCGTCCGTGTTCGCCGAGCCGCCCAGCCGGGCGGCCGGGTCTGGGTGCAGGTCGAGGACTTGCTCCAGGGCGTGCGACGGGACGTGACCGGCCCGCCGGCGGGCGAGCTGAGCGACGGCCTGAAACGCGTCGTCGACGGTGGAGGGGATGGCGCGGCGCCAACTGCAGACGCGCATTCGGGCGCGACGCCGACCGCGGCGCTCGACCCGGGCGGCCGTCGGGAGGGCGGCGGAGCGTAAACTCGGGGCGTGGACCTGCACGTCGTCGGGCCGCTCGCGTCGCCCGCCGAGCGAGCAGCCGTGGACGCTGTGCTCGGGCCGCCGACCTCGGGCTGGTCGGGCGGACGCCGGGATTCTCGGACCGACGGGCATGTTGCGCGAGGGGGGCACGAGGCGAGGAGTCGCCGCGACCAGCTCCTCCCGGCGCTCCACGCCCTCCAGGATCGGGTCGGCCGGATCAGCGAGCCGGGCCTGAACTACATCTGTCGGCGACTCTCGGTCCCGCCGGCCGAGGCGTACGGCGTGGCGACCTTCTACGCGCTGCTCTCGACGACGGAGCGACCCGCCGCCGTCGCGCACGTCTGCGACGACATCGCCTGCCGGCTCGCCGGCGCCGAGGAGGTCTGTGCCGACCTCGAGCGGGTGCTCGGCCCGGCCGGCGAGCCGCGCGCCGGCGCCCGGGCAACCTGGCTCCGCAGCCCCTGCATCGGGCTGTGCGACCGTGCGCCAGCGACGCTGTTCACGATCGCCGCCGAGGCACCGGTGCGAGAGAGCGTGGCGCCGATCGACGCCGCCGGAATTGTCGCCCGGCTCGAGGCGGAACCGACCGCCGGCCCGACTCGGGCGGCCGCCACCAACGGCCACGACCGCGTCGCATCGGGCGCCCAGCCGGCCGTCAGCGTGCCGCAGCTCGGCTCGCCCGACCTGCGCCTGCTGCGGCGGGTCGGGGTCGTCGACCCGACGTCGCTCGAGGCCTATCTCGGGACCCGCGGCTACGTGGCCCTCGAGGAGGCCCTCGCGATGGGCTCGGAGGCGGTCATCCGGGAGGTGACCGAGGCCCGCCTCGTGGGCCGTGGCGGCGCGGCCTTCCCGACCGGCCGGAAATGGGCGGCGGTCGCGGCCCAGGCAGCCCAGCCGCACTACGTCGTCTGCAATGCCGACGAATCCGAGCCTGGCACGTTCAAGGATCGGGTCCTCATGGAGCTCGATCCGTTCGCGGTCGTCGAGGCGATGACGATCGAGGGCTTCGCGACCGGCGCCTCGAAGGGCTTCCTGTACGTTCGCGGCGAGTACCCGCGCGCCGAATCGCGCCTCCGGGCCGCGATCGAGGCGGCGCGCAGTGCCGGCTTTCTCGGGCCGAGCGTCGCCGGCTCCGACTTCGCGTTCGACATCGAGATCCGGCGCGGCGCGGGGGCCTACATCTGCGGCGAGGAGACCGCCCTGTTCGAGTCGATCGAGGGTCGCCGCGGTGAGCCGCGAAACAAGCCGCCGTTCCCCGTCGAGGACGGGCTGTTCGGGAAGCCGACCGCGATCAACAACGTCGAGACTCTCGTCAACGTCCTCGCGATCTTCGAGGACGGGCCGGGCGGCGGGGCGCGCTACGCGGCGGTTGGCACCGAGGGCTCGACCGGCCCGAAGCTGTTCTGCCTGTCTGGCCACGTCGCGCTCCCGGGCCTGTACGAGGTGCCCTTCGGGACGACGCTGCGCGAGCTGCTCGACCTCGCCGGCGGAGTTCGTGGTGGGCGCTCGATCCGGGCGATCCTGCTCGGCGGCGCGGCCGGAACGTTCGTCGGGCCGGAGGCGCTGGACACCCCGCTGACGTTCGAGGGCACCCGGGCGATCGGCGCAGCCCTCGGCTCGGGCGTCGTGATGGTCTTCGACGAGACAGCCGACCTCATCGGTGCGCTGCGCCGGATCGCCGCCTTCTTCCGCGACGAATCGTGCGGCCAGTGCGTGCCGTGCCGTGTCGGTACGGTCCGCCAGGAAGAGCTGCTGGCGCGACTTGTCGATGGCGTGGAGGTCCGGACGCGCGAGGAGGAGCTGGCACTCTTGGCCGACGTCGGCCGGGCGATGCGAGACGCGAGCATCTGCGGGCTCGGCCAGACCGCCTCGTCGGCGATCGAGTCGGCGTTCCGGTTGCCGGGGCTGGCGGCGTCATGAGCCGCGATCTCGGGCGGCCGACCCCGACCCCGCCGGCCGGCGTGCCGTCGATCCAGTTCGTCACGCCGCCGGCTCGCGCCACCCACGTTCCCGAGGCGCCGGCGGCCCCGGCGCGCGAACTGGTGGAGCTGACGATCGACGGCGAGGCCGTAGCCGTCCCGGCCGGTTCGACGATCCTCGACGCCGCCCGCTCGGTCGGTCGGGAGATCCCGACGGCCTGCTATCTCGAGAACCTCACGCCGGTCAACGTCTGCCGCGTCTGCGTGGTCGAGGTCGCCGGGTCGCGAGTCCTGGCGCCGGCCTGCTCCCGCCGGGTCGAGCCGGGCATGGACGTCGAGACCGAATCAGAACGGGTCCGCCACTCGCGCAAGGTCGTCCTGGAGTTGCTTGCCTCGTCCGTCGAGACGTCGCTCGCCGGGACGCGCGTGCCCGACGGATCACTGGCCCGCTGGCTGGAGCGGTACGGCGCGGACCCGTCGCGCTTCGGGCCGGCGACGCCGGCGGCGCCGGCCGGCGAGCGAGACGCGCACGCAGCGGGCCACCACCTCGAGCCGTCAGGCGAGGAGGCGGCCGCGGCGGCGACGGTCGCCCAGCCGGTGAAGGTCGACAACGACCTCTACGTCCGCGACTACGCGAAGTGCATCCTCTGCTACAAGTGCGTCGAGGCCTGCGGCGAGGACGCCCAGAACACGTTCGCGATCGCCGTCGCCGGACGCGGCTTCGACGCCCGCATCTCGACCGAGTGGGACACCCCGCTCCCGCAGTCGGCCTGCGTCTATTGCGGCAACTGCATCGGCGTCTGCCCGACCGGCGCGCTGATGTTCAAGTCCGAGCACGACATGCGTGCGGCAGGGACGTGGGACGAGACGGCCCAGACCCGAACTGAGACGATCTGCCCGTACTGCGGCGTCGGCTGCGTCCTCGACCTGCACGTCCAGGACGACACGATCGTCAAGGTCACATCTCCCCTGGACTCATCGGTCACCGACGGCCACCTCTGCATCAAGGGCCGCTTCGGCTTCGAGTTCAGCAACGCCCGCCCGACGGCGGAGCCGCCAGGAGACGGTCCGACCGGCTCAACCGGCGACGCCGAGGTCGAGGATCCCGAGGCCCACGACCTCCCCTGACCTTCGCTCCGCGCTCAGCCCATCAGGTCGCGCAGGTCGATCCGGTTGTCGTGGGCGTAGACGTTGAAGCCGTCGCCGCGGAGGAAGCCGACGAGCGTCAGGCCGAGCCGCTGGGCGAGCCGAATCGCGAGGTCGGACGGCGCCGAGACCGCGCAGACGATCGGGACGCCCGCGACGGCCGCCTTCTGAACGATCTCGAACGACACCCGGCCCGAGACCATGAGCAGCCGGTCCCACAGCGGCAGCTCGCGCGCCCGGACGCGTGAGCCGATGACCTTGTCCAGTGCGGTGTGCCGGCCGACGTCCTCGCGGATCGCGACGAGCCGGCCGTCGGTCTCGAACAGCGCAGCGGCGTGCAGGCCGCCGGTCCGTTCGAATGCGGCCTGGGCTTCGCGGAGCCGGTCGGGCAGTGACACGATGACCTCGCGCGCCACGAACGGCAACCCGACCGGCAGCGGATCGCAGCGCACGGCGACGTCGTCGATCGAGGCTTTGCCGCAGATCCCGCACGACGCGGTGGCGACGAAGTTGCGCCGGGCGGCCAGCGACGGGTCGAAGCGGCGCGCCAGCCTGACGAGGACCGAATCGTCTGGCTCGGCCACGGCGCCCGGATCGCCGTAGCTCACGCCGGCGACCTCGTTGCCGGCCAGCAGGCCCTCGGACATCAGGAAGCCGAGCGCGAGCTCCTCCTCGAAGCCCGGGGTGCGCATCGTGACAGCCACCTGCACGGGATCCTGGCGCGGCCCGGCGGCCCGGATCTCCAGCGGCTCCTCGCCGACGACCAGGTCGTCGCGGACCTCCAGCTCCCGACCGCGGACGGCCACGACTTTGGTGCTCGTGACGTGGCGCGTCGGCAGCGCAGGGTCGAGCTCGGTGGCCATGGCTACTCGATCAGCGCTGGCCTCAGGCGCGTGACGGCTCGGCCGGAGCGAACGCTCGCGGCGCCTCGGCGCGGTGGCCGGCTGGTCGGGGCGGTTGCCGATCGGGCCCCGGCTCGACCGCGGCCCCGACGGCCACGAGGAGTCGCTCGGCGGCGGCCGCGACCTCGGCGATGGCCGCGTCGAAGGCCGCCTGATTGCGCGCCGACGGCTTCGGGTAGCCGCTGACCTTTCGAACGAACTGGCGGGCGGCCGCCTCGACCTCACCGGTCGTCGCGGGGAGATCAGCGTGGCGGAGCGTCCGGATGCTGCGGCACATGGTTCGAGCGTAGCAGGAGGCCCGGCCAGCCCCCCGATCAGCCCAGCGGTGCGAAGCGGGCCGTGAAGTGCCGCAGCGCTGGCGGCTGCTCGACGATGCGGACGCCGCGCAGGTCGGCGGCGCGCTCGGCGACCCAGGCTACGACCTCGATGACGTAGTCGACGTGGCTCTGGGTGTACGTGCGGCGCGGGATCGCCAGCCGCACGAGGTCCATCGCGGCCGGCGTCTCGCTGCCGTCGGGATGGCGCCCGAACATCACGGTTCCGATCTCGCAGCCGCGGATGCCGCCTTCCCGGTAGAGCGCGATCGCGACGGACTGTCCCGGGTACTCGAGCGGCGGGACGTGCGGCAGCAGGGCCCGGGCGTCGAGGTAGATCGCGTGGCCGCCATAGGGCCGCACCAGCGGCACGCCCGCTTGCTCGAGCGCCTCGCCGAGGTACGCCGTCGAGCGAATCCGGTACCGGAGGTAGTCCTCCGAGACGACCTCTCGGAGGCCCTGGGCGATGGCCTCCAGGTCGCGACCGGCAAGCCCGCCGTAGGTGACGAAGCCCTCGGTCAGGATGAGCAGGTTGCGAGACTGCTCGGCGAGCGCGTCGTCGTTCATCGCCAGCCAGCCGCCGATGTTCGAGAGGCCGTCCTTCTTGGCCGACATCGTCATCCCGTCGGCCAGCGCGGCGATGTCACGGACGATGTCCGGGATCGCCCGTTCTGCCTGGCCCGGCTCGCGGCTCTTGATGAACCAGGCGTTCTCGGCGAAGCGACAGGCGTCGAGGAACAGCGGGACGCGATGGGCGTCGCAGACGGCCCGCACGGCGCGGAGGTTCTCGAGCGAGACGGGCTGGCCGCCGCCCGAGTTGTTGGTGATCGTCATGAACACGACCGGCACGGCGCCGGGCCGCTCGTTCAGCAGCCGCTCGAGAGCCTCGACGTCCATGTTGCCCTTGAACGGATGGGTCGATCCGGGATCGCGGCCCTCCGGGATGACGAGGTCGACCGCCTCGGCGCCGGTGAACTCGACGTTCGCCCGGGTCGTGTCGAAGTGGGTGTTGTTGGGGACGATCTTGCCGGGCCCACCAAGGACGCTGAACAGGATCTTCTCGGCCGCGCGGCCCTGGTGGGTCGGGATGACGTGCTGGAACGGAAACAGCTCCTGGACGGCCTCCAGGAACACGTACCACGACGGCGACCCGGCGTAGCTCTCGTCGCCATGCTGGACCGCGGCCCACTGGTCGCGCGACATCGCGCCGGTGCCAGAATCGGTCAGCAGGTCGATCATGACGTCGTCGGCGTGGAGGTTGAAGAGGTTGTATCCGGCCGCCCGCAGGGCCGCGTCCCGCTCCTCGACGGTTGTCAGCCGGATCGGCTCGACCGAGTGGATCCGGAATGGCTCGACGATCGTCCGCCAGCGCTGCACGATCCGAGCATATCCCGCCGGTCCGGCCCGGCGATGACCACGTTGCCGGCGGCGGTCGCACCGGACGACGAGGTGCGGCTGGCACTCGATCGCCCGATCGATCTCCGCGCCACCCTCGGCCACCTGCTGCGCGGGGGAGGTGACCCAACGATGCGCCTTGCCGCGGGAGCCCTGCGGCGGGCATCCGCGACGCCAGCCGGCCCGGCGACCATCGAGGTCCGCACCGGCGGGTCGGAGCTGCGGGCCGCGGCCTGGGGTCCCGGCGCCGCGGCGGCGCTCGACGCCCTACCAGCCCTGCTCGGGCTCGATGACGACGATGCGGGCTTCGAGCCGGCGCGCCACCCGGTGGTGGCCGGCCTGGCGCGGCGGCTGCGCGGCCTGCGGCTCGGTCGCACGGGCGTGGTATGGGAGGCGCTGCTGCCGGCGATCCTCGAGCAGCGGATCACCGGCACCGAGGCCTACCGGGGCTTCCGGCGGCTCGTCCGCAAGCATGGCGCCCCGGCGCCCGGGCCGTTCGGGCTGTGGCTCCCACCGTCCGCGGAGGCCGTCGCGGGTCTGCCATCGTGGACGTTCCCGTCGCTCGGCATCGAGCCGCGGCGCGGCGCGCTGTTGCGGCGGGTCGCGGCCGAGGCGGCGCGCCTCGAAGGGCTGGCCGCAGCGGCGCGCGGACCGGGTGGCGGCGGGACCGGGGCCCTCGAGCTGGCGACTACCCTGCAGCGCTTCACGGGCATCGGGCCGTGGACGGCCGCCGAGGTCACCCTGCGTGCGCTCGGCGATCCGGATGCGGTCAGCGTCGGCGACGCCCACCTGTCCCACGTCGTCGCCTGGGCCCTCGCCGGCGAGCCGCGGGCGACCGACGAGCGGATGCTCGAGCTGCTGGCACCATGGCCCGGACATCGGGCCCGGGTGATCCGCCTGCTGGAGGCGTCCGGGATCGGGCCACCGCGGTTCGGACCGCGCGTCGCGCCGCGCGACATTCGGGAGATCTGACCATGCTCCTCGGGATCGACCATCTCGTGATCGCCGTCGCCGACCCTCACGAGGCCGCCGCCGAGCTGGAGGCACGGATCGGCCTCGCCTGCAGCGGCGGCGGTCGGCACCCGAGCTGGGGTACCTGGAACCGGCTGGCCTGGTTCGGTGACACGTACGCCGAGCTGATCGGCGTCTTCGATCGGTCGCTGGCGCCCAGCGGCGCCGTCTCGCGGGCGGTCGTGGCGGCCCTCGATCGAGGCGCCGAGGGCCTCATCACCTACGCGTTGGCAACCGACGACGCGGGCGCTGACCTGGTCCGTCTCCGCGGCGCCGGATCGGAGCTGTCCGATCTCGAGGCTCGATCCCGAACCCGCCCGGACGGCGAGGTCGTGCGCTGGCGCGCCGCGTTCCCGGCGACGCTCGCCAGTGACGAGCCGCCGTTCATCGTCGAACACGAGCCCGTCGGTGCGGAGTGGGGCCCGGAAGCCCGGCGCGAGCGGGCGCGGTTTCGGCACCCGATCGGCGGGCCGGTCCGGTTGCGGGCCATGAGCCTGCCCGTCCGCGATCCGGCGGCGACCGCCGCGCGCTATCGCGCGGCGCTCGGACTGCACGCCACCGGCGAGCCGCGAACCATCGTCGTCGGGGATCAGGCGGTCCGGCTCCTCGGCGCGACGGACACGT
>DATHRO010000058.1:0-17667 GCA_035465135.1 Candidatus Deferrimicrobiaceae bacterium | reverse complement strand
ACGGGGCGAGGCTCTAGACTCCGGCCATGACCGTCCCGACCGAGGCGCGCGAGCCCTCCGGCATCCCCCGGAACCCGGGGCGGACGGACCTCGGCCTGAAGGCCACGCTGCTCTTCCCGGACCGCGAGATCGTCGAGCGCTACTACGTCCCGCTGATCTACACGGCCTGCCGGACCTGCTACTCGGAGCTGCTTCCCCAGGAGATCTTCCGGCGCGCGACCGAGGGCGAGGTCGAGGCGGCCAAGATGCAGCGGCTCATCTCGAACGTCATCGAATCGGGCCACGGCAGCACGATCGAGCACATCGTCTTCACGTTCGGCATCAGCGGCGTGTCGCGAACGCTGTCGCACCAGCTGGTGCGTCACCGGGCGGGCGTCGCCTTCGACCAGCAGAGCCAGCGCTACGTGACATTCAAGAAGGCGGCAACGATGCTGCCCCAGACGATCGCCGACGCCGACGCGGCGGTTCGCGAGCGCTACGAGGAGACGATCGAGGGCTCGATGGCCCTGTACTCCGAGCTCGTCGAGGCTGGCATCCCGGGCGAGGACGCCCGCTTCGTGTTCCCGAACGCCACCCGAACGAACCTCGTGATGACCACGAACCTGCGGGCGCTGATCCACATGTCCGGCCTGCGCCTGTGCACCATGGCCCAGTGGGAGATCCGGCGGCTGTTCCAGCAGATCCGCCACGAGATCTTCGCGGTCTCGCCGTTCCTCGGCTCGTTCCTCGCCCCGAAGTGCGTGCCGCTGGGCTACTGCGACGAGATGAACAACCGCGACGGCCACTGTCCGATCCGGCCCCACAAGGACACGGTCCTCGGCGCGTGGGCCGAGAAGGCCAAGGCGGCGCGCGCGGCCGGACGGGAGCTGCCCGTCACATAGGTGGGACGCCGGCCCCCGTTGCCTCGTATTCTGCGACGAACCGCCTGATGACCCGTGCCAGCCGTGGACCGGCCTCGAGCCCGGCCGCCAGAACCTCCTCGTGGGTCAGCGGCGCACCCGTGTAGCCGGCCCCGGCGTTGGTGACGAGCGACACGCCACAGACCTCTAGACCGGCCCAGCGGGCTGTGATCGCCTCCATGACGGTCGACATCCCGACCGCGTGGCCGCCCAGGCTCGCGAGCATCCGGACCTCTGCCGGCGTCTCGTAGTTCGGTCCGACGAGGCCGACGTACACCCCCTCGGCCAGCGCCACGTCTTCGGCCTCGGCGGCCGCCCGAAGCCGGGCTCGCAGCCGTGGGCTCCAGGCATCCGTCATGTCCGGGAAGCGCGGGCCGATCGCCTCGTCGTTCGGTCCAACGAGCGGATTGCGGCCCGTCAGGTTGAGGTGGTCGGAGATGAGCATCAGCGTCCCGGGCCCGAAGCTCGGGTCCAGCCCCCCGGCAGCGTTCGTGAGCACGACGGCCGCGGCGCCGAGCCGCTGGAACAGCAGGATCGGCTGCACGACCAGCCCCGGATCATTGCCCTCGTAGAGGTGGAAGCGCCCCTGCAGCAGCACCACGTCGCGCCCGCCGAGGCGCCCGAGGAGCAGACGACCGGCATGGCCCGGCGCCGTCGCCGCGGGCCAGCCGGGAAGCTCGGCGAAGCCGATCGAGACGCCAGCCTCGAGGTCGTCGGCCAGCCCGCCGAGCCCCGAGCCGAGAACGATGCCGAGCGCCGGCCGCAGGTCTGAGCGTGCGCGGACCGCAGCCTCGAGGGCATCGATCCGCGCCGCCTGGTCGGCCGGCCTGATCGGCGTGGTGGGATCGATCGAGGGTGGAGCGGTCATGCGGGCCTCCGGGGCTTCGTCCAGGGGTCGACGGCCGGGGCCCGCTGGCTTCTGCGGGCCCGACGGGAGTACCGACACCGGGATGCCGGTCGCGTCCCGCCGAGCCGACCCGGGGACGACATCGGAACGTCGTCGCGACCGGGTACAGAAGCGCCCGAAGCGACCGGCCCTGGCGCGAGGTCCCTTGATGTGATCTCGGTTCCTCGATCCCTGGCGGCCCCTTCGGGCAAGACGAACCTTATCGGCGTGCGGCGGCCTGGGTCAACGCGGTTTTCCACGAGATTGCCGGCAGGTTACGGGAATCTGTCCACCAGTTGCGGCCGCGTGTGGACAGGCGGTGGACAACGCCTGCCCGTCGCGTCGGCGCGGCCCACGGATGAGCGAAGATGGCGGCGTCAGCCGCCGAGCGCGAACATCTCGATCCTCGGCAGGCGCTCGGTAGCCTCCGAGCGAAGCTCCGAGTAGCGGTCCGTCCGCGCCGACCAGACACCCGAGATCAGCGTCCGCAGCGCGTCATCCCCGGCCCCGTCCCGCAGCGGCCCCCGAAGATCGTGCCCCGTCGCACTGAAGAGGCACGTGTACAGCCGACCCTCGGAGGACAGGCGCGCCCGGGTGCAATCGCCACAGAACGGTCGCGTGACCGAGGCGATGATCCCGATCTCGCCGTGGCCGTCGCGATACCGCCAGCGCTCGGCGACCTCGCCCCGGTAGCCGGCGTCGAGCGGCTCGATCGGCCACGCCGAGTCGATCGTCGAAACCACGTCCGCGGCAGGCACGACGTCGTCGAGCCGCCAGCCGTTTGTCGTGCCGACATCCATGTACTCGATGAAGCGCAGGATGTGTCCGGCGTCGCGAGCCCACGCCGCGAGCGGCAGGATGCTCGACTCGTTGAGGCCGCGCCGCAGGACCACGTTGACCTTGATCGGCGAGAGCCCAGCGGCCCGCGCGGCCTCGATCCCGTCGAGGACGCGATCGACAGGGAAGTCGACGCCGTTCATCCGGCGGAACGTCCGATCGTCGAGCGAGTCGAGGCTGACCGTGATCCGACGCAGTCCAGCGTCGGAGAGCGGTCGTGCGAGCCGCCGCAGCGCGGAGCCGTTCGTCGTCAGCGCGATGTCGACCGGATCGCCTTCCGGGGTCCGCAGCGGCGACAGCATCGCGACGAGCTCCGGCAGGTCGTGGCGGACCAGAGGCTCACCCCCGGTGATCCGGAGCTTGTGGACGCCGAGCGCGACGAACGCGGTCGCGAGCCGCCGGATCTCCTCGAAGGTCAGGATCTCCGCCTTCGGCAGAAACTCGTAGTCGCGGCCGAAGACCTCCTTCGGCATGCAGTACGGACAGCGGAAGTTGCAGCGGTCGGTGACCGAGATCCGCAGGTCGCGCAGTGCGCGGCCGTACCGGTCGAGCCGGCCGTCGCGGCCGTCGAACGCAGTCGGCGGCCGGTGGCGAGCCTCCTCGCCGGCAGCTGCCGGCGGACGGGTCGCGCGTGCGGCGGGTGCAGCGCGGGGCGAGGACATGGAGGCAAGCGTATCGCTGGTTCGCGATCCCGGCCGTGGCACCCGAAGTGGAAACGGTACCTCTTGGCCAAGCCGCCAGTACCTCTAGCGGACTGCCCCGGACGCGACCGGACCGCGACGATCCTGTGCACCGGTACGCGAAGTGCGCCGACCACGCCCCGAGGACGTTGCCTGATGTCGACAGCCCAGAAGCGAGGTTTCCGGCTCCCATGGTCGAGTGATCGCACGCCTGAGGACCCGACCGATGCCGCCGACCGCCTCGCGACGTTCCTCGAGGCCGCCGCCGATGGGGCCAGCGACTCGGCGGCGGAAGGTCAGGGCGATCTCGGCGAAGGGCCATTCCGCGTCGCGCCGGCAGAGGCACAGAACGACGTGACCAAGCAGGAAGCAGCGGAATCGGAGGCGGTCGTGCTCGAAGGCGTGGTTGATGATCGGGCCAAGGTGCCCGAGGCGAAGGGGACAGCCAGCTCGGCCGAGCGCGGTGATGCGCCGGACGCGACGGAGGTGCCGGCGTGGCCGGCCTCTGACCGTCCGGATGCGACGAGCCAGGCGCAGGACCCGGCTCCCACCGCGGAGGCCGAGCCGGACGTCGAACCAGCGGTCGAGACCCAGCCCGAGGCCGAGCCCGAGACCGAGCCGGTCCGCGCCCCGCGACGCGACACTCCTCTCGTCGCCGGCCTGGTCAAAGCGATGCGCGAAGCAGCCGAGACCAGCCGCGGGGAGTCGATTGCCGCACTGCGTGCCGAGGCGACCGCCCACGTCGAGACGATCCGGTCAGGCTCGACCGACGAGGAAGCGGCGCTGCGGAAGCAGGCCGACGCCGACGTTGCCGAAATCCGGGAGTGGGCCAAGGCCGAAGCCGCCCGGATTCGAACGGAGAGCGAGGAGCGAATCGCCGACCGTCAGGCGGCGCACGCGCTGGAGCTCGAAGCCCATGCCGAGGCCATCGACGCTCGGGTCGCCGAGGTCGAAGCAGCGGTGTCCGCCTACGAGGCCGAGATGGGCGCGTTCTTCGAGCGCCTCCTCGCCGAGGACGATCCGGCCCGCCTGGCGACGCTCGCCGAGCGCGCGCCGGACCCGCCAATCCTGGCCGATCTGGCGGCCATGCCTCGCCCGGCTACCTTCGAACCGGCGACGCCCGGTCCGGCCGTGCCTTCTGAATCCGACACCGCGCACGAGCCCGAGGCGACGAGCCAGCCCCACGCCGGCGAGCGAGCCTCTGACGAGCTCATCGACGAGTCGCTCGGCCCGGAGGACGCCGCCGCCGCGGAGGCCCAGGCATTCGAGGACCTCGAGATCGCCGACGACGACGGCAACCGTGCTGCCGACGCGCCCGGCAGCCATCGAATGGTGGTGACGGGCCTGACGACGGTGGCCGGAATCTCGGCGTTCAAGGGTGCAATCGGACAGCTGGAAGGCGTCCAGGGCGTCAGCGTGACCGCCGGCGAGCGCGGCACGTTCGTGTTCGCGATCGCCCACGATCCGGCCCTCGACCTGGAGTCCGCACTGCCACAGCTGCCCGGCTTCGACGCCAAGGTGACTGGGCGCGATGACGACGCGATCCGCGTCGCCGCGCACGAGCCGGCAGCATGACGGAACGGGATCCGAGAGCCGCGGGCCCGTCCATGCAGACGACCCTCGCCCTCGTCGTTCCCCGATTCGAGTGTGAAAGGCTCGAGGACGCGCTGGAGGAGGCGGGCTTCGGAACGCTCGGCGGCGAGAGCGTCGCCGACCTGCCGGCCATCCTGTCGCATGGCGCCGAGATCAGCATCGCGATCGTCGACGCCGGCACGTCCCCGAACGAGACGGTCGTCGCCGTCCGCGACGCGCTCGCGGGCGCCGGACTGGCGATCCCGGTCCTGTACCTCGCCGACGACGCCCATCTCGAGCAGTTGACCGCCGGCCTCGACGAGGCCGATGAGATCCTCACCCGGCCGTTCACACCCGACGCGCTGCGCTGGCGCGTCGAGGCGATGGCGATCCGGTCCCAGATGAGTCCCAACGAGGATTCGACCGCCCTGTTCACGGCCGGCTCCGTCCGGGCCGACTGGCTGCCGGTCGCGCCCGTCTACTCGGTCTTCAATCCGAAGGGCGGCGTGGGCAAGACGACCATCGCGACGAGCCTGGCCGCGATCTTCCGCCTTCACCGCAAGCAGGAGGTTCTGCTCGTCGACGCCGACACCGTGACGGGCCACGTGAGCCTGTCG
Source organism: Candidatus Deferrimicrobiaceae bacterium (assembly GCA_035465135.1). Lineage (GTDB taxonomy): Bacteria > Chloroflexota > Limnocylindria > Limnocylindrales > CSP1-4 > UBA5189. Next base: position 12,176 of record DATHRO010000058.1, on the reverse strand, counting down.
CTCGGCATCAATCCCGGGAAGTCCCTGTCGGACCAGCTGACCGACGAGCGGGACGGTGAGCCGAGCCGGTCGCTGCTCGACCTGGCCGTCACCCACGGCTCCGGGGTCCGAGTCGTGACCCTCACGAACAATCCGCTGACGCTCGACCACCTGGAGGCCGAGCAGGTCTCGGACGCGATCCTGGCCGCACGCACGGGTGTCGGCGCGGTGATCGTCGACATGCACCCGTCGTACAGCGAGCTGAACATCGCGCTGTTCGCCATCTCGGACCGCATCCTCGTGCCGGTCACGCCCGATCTGCCGGCGATGCTCGCCGCGGTCCGCCTCAAGGAGGCCCTCACCGCGCTGGGCGTGGTCAATCGGATGGCCCTCGTCGCCAACCGCGCGAACAGCGGCGTCCCGGTCAACGACATCGAGAAGACGCTCGGCCTCAAGGCCATCGGCGAGATCCCGTCGGCCGGGCTGGCGTTCGTCCGCGCCGCGAACGCCGGCCTGACGGTCATCGAGAAGTTCCCGAAGCACAAGGTCGTCGGGGATCTCGACCGTCTCGCCGAGAAGCTCCTGGCCGCGGCCGGGCAGGGCGCGATCGGGACCTCCGAGCACGACCCTCGCGCGCTGCTCCGCTCGCTGCTCGGCCGACGCCTGCCCGCCCAGGCCTAGGGCCTGCCGCGCCGCCGGGGTGTCAGGCGCCTACTCCTCGGTCTTGCCGGTGTTCTCCCGGATCGTCTCGACGACGGTCGCATCGGCGAGCGTGGTCGTGTCGCCGAGCGTCCGGCCCTCTGCGATGTCACGCAGCAGCCGGCGCATGATCTTGCCCGAGCGGGTCTTCGGCAGGTCCGGCACGAACATCAGGTACTTGGGACGGGCGATCGGGCCGATGACGTAGGCGACGTGCTCGCGAAGCTGCACCGCGAGCGCATCGGTCGGCTCCTGGCCGGCCTTGAGGATCACGAAGCCGTAGATCGCCTGGCCGGTGACCTCGTCCTTCACGCCGACGACCGCGGCCTCGGCGACCGAGCGATGGTCGACCAGCGCGGATTCGACCTCCGTCGTTGAGATCCTGTGGCCGGCCACGTTCATGACGTCGTCGACCCGGCCGAGCAGCCACAGGTAGCCGTCCTCGTCGCGCTTCGCACCGTCGCCGGCGAAGTACATCCCCGGGAAGCGCGACCAGTAGGTCTGCTGATAGCGCTCGTCATCGCCGTAGATCCCGCGGAGCATCGCCGGCCACGGGCGCTTCAGGACAAGGTAGCCGCCGCCGCCGAGCGGCACCGATCGGCCCTCCGCGTCGACGACGTCGGCTTCGATCCCGGGGAACGGGAAGGTCGCCGAGCCGGGCTTCGTCGTGGTGACGCCGGGAAGCGGCGTGATGAGGATCATGCCCGTCTCGGTCTGCCACCAGGTGTCGACGATCGGCACCCGGCGCCCGCCGACGTGCTCGTGATACCAGAGCCAGGCCTCCGGGTTGATCGGCTCGCCAACCGAGCCGAGAAGGCGCAGCGACGACAGATCGTGGGACTCCAGGAACTGCGGGCCCTGCTTCATGAACGCCCGGATCGCGGTCGGGGCGGTGTACAGGATCGTGACCTTGTAGTCCTCGACGATCTGCCACCAGCGGTCCCACGTCGGGGTGTCTGGAGCACCCTCGTAGAGGATTCCGGTCGTGCCGTTCTTGAGCGGGCCGTAGACGATGTAGCTGTGGCCGGTGACCCAGCCGATGTCGGCCGCGCACCAGTACACGTCGTCGGGCTTGATGTCGAAGATCTGCTCGTGCGTGTAGCTCGTGCCGAGCAGGTAGCCGGCGCTGGTGTGGAGGATGCCCTTCGGCTTGGCGGTCGTGCCCGAGGTGTAGAGCAGGTAGAGCATGTGCTCCGAGTCGACCGGTACCGGGGCGCATTCCTCGGGCTGGCGATCGACCACGTCGTGCCACCAGTAGTCACGCCGCGGCACCATGTGGGCGCCGTCGCCGAAGCGGTCGACGACGACGACCTTCTCGATCGTCGGCGTATCCGAGACGGCCTCGTCGGCGTGGTGCTTGAGGCCGACCTTCTTGCCACGCCGCCAACCGCCGTCGGCGGTCAGCAGGACCTTGGCGCCGCAATCGTTGATCCGACCGGCGAGGGCCTCGGCCGAGAAGCCGCCGAAGACGACCGTGTGGGGCGCCCCGATCCGGGCGCAGGCGAGCATCGCGATCGGCAGCTCCGGGATCATCGGCATGTAGATCGCGACGCGGTCACCGGTCCTGACGCCGAGCTCCAGGAGGGCGTTGGCGGTCTTGTTGACCTCGCGCTGGAGATCGCGATAGGTCAGCGTCCGCGTGTCGCCCGGCTCACCGATCCAGTGGTACGCGGCCTTGTCGCCGAGGCCACGCTCGACCTGCCGATCGACGCATTCGTAGGCGACGTTGAGCTTGCCGCCGCTGAACCACTTCGCGAAGGGCAGCTCCCACTCGAGGGTCGTGGTGAACGGCTCGAACCAGGCGATTCGATCGCGCGCCAGGCGCTCCCAGAATGCGACCGGGTCGCGCTTCGCCTCGTCATAGATTCCCGGCTTCGCGTTCGCCTGGGCGGCGAAGGCCGGGTCCGGTGGGAACGTGCGCTTTTCGGCGAGCAGATTCTCGATCTCGGGGACGTGGTCGACGCTCACGTGGGCACCTCGTGGGGTCGGACTCGTCGGGCCATTCTACGAGGGCGTCACCGCCACGGGGCTGAAAGTTCCGTGGGGGCTAGGCCTCGTCGCCAGCCGCGACCGCGGCCTCGCCCTCCGCCGGGCCGCTGCCGTCTGTCGAGCGGCTGAGGATCACGCGGTGCGGGAACGGAATCTCGACGTCCTCGCGGGCGAACGCTTCGAGCAGCCGGCGGCGGAGCTCGCCGCTGACGGCCCAGCGCTCCGGCGCCCGGACCGTGGCGAGGACCTTCAGCGTGATCCCCGAGTCGGCCATCGCCTCGACCCGCAGCAGCCGCGGCGGCTCGAGAATCTTGGAGCCCCACTCCGGATCCTCTTCGAGCTCCGTGCCAACACGCTCGATGATCCGCTCGACCTGGTCGATGTCCGTGCCGTAGCCGACCGTCACGTCCTCGTTCACGCGGCCCCAGACCCGGGTCATGTTCGTCGCGACGGTGATCTCGCCGTTGGGGACGGAGTGGACGTTGCCGTCGAGATCGCGCAGCGTCGTCCGGCGGAGCGTGAAGGCCTCCACGGCGCCGGCCACGCCGGCGACGCGGATGACGTCGCCCTTGCTGAACTGGTTCTCGATGAGGATCAGCGCGCCGTTGAGGTAGTCGCGCACGAGGTGCTGGGCCCCGAAGCCGACCGCGATGCCGACGACGCCGAGCCCGGCGATCGCCGGTCCGATGTCGAGCCCGAACGAGCCGAGGGCCATCAGCCCGGCGATGACGACGATGAAGAACGTCAGCACCTTCCCGAGCAGCGCGTCGAGCGTATCCATCCGCTTCCGCTGCTCGATCGCCGACAGCTCCCGCGTCGTCCCCTCGGACGACTCGCGATCCATCAGCGCCTGGACGATGCCGCGGACGAAGACGCGCGACATGCGCAGCAGCAGCCAGGCCGCGACGATGATGACGAGGGCCGGCAGGGCGCGGTCGACGGCGAAGGCCACCAGCGTCGCCCACGGCTCCTCGGTGAGGTCGGGCATATGAGGAGGTTAGCCGAAGGGCGGATGCCCCGGCAGCGGCGAGGCCGGGGGCGAACTCGTCAGTCGCTCATGGCGGCCGGGACCGGCCGTCCGCTCGCGCCACCGCGGGCCCGCTCCTCGAGGGCCGCGTCGAGCGAATCGGTAAAGATCGAGACAACGCGATCGACGATGTCCTCGTGGGCGTGGGCCTCGCACAGGAACCACGGCTCACGCGAGTCCGGCTCGGGCATCGCGCCTCGCGCGTGCATGCCGACCGCGACGGCGTCGTAGAGCTCGTGGTCGGAGCTTGCCCAGTCGCGGTACTCGGTCGGCGCCTGCTCGGTGAACATGATCCCGAACATCGACGGGTGGCCGGTGAAGACGTACGGCAGCCCTCGCTCCGAGATGACCTCCGAGAGGCCGGCCTGAATGGCGCGGCCGACGTCGTGGATCGTCTCGAGCGCGTTGGTGTCCCGCAGGATCCGGAGCGTTGCGACCGCGGCCGCAGCGGCGACGCGGTTGCCAGCGTACGTCCCGCCGTGGCTGACCTTGTCGGGCAGGACCGACATGACCTCCTCGGAACCGCCGAACGCGGCCGCGGGATAGCCGTTGCCCATCGCCTTCGCGTATGTCGCCAGGTCGGGCGTGATGCCGAAGTACTCGGCCGCGCCGCCGCGGGCAAAGCGGAAGCCGGTCTTGACCTCGTCGAAGATGAGCAGCGCCCCGAACTCACGTGTCAGCGCCCGGATCTCCTCGTGGAACCCGGGACGCGGCAGGATGCCTTGGGCGTTGCCGAGCACCGGCTCGATGATGATCGCCGCGATGTCCTCGCCATCGCGCTCGAAGATCCGGCGGAGGATCGCGATCTCGTTGTAACGGGCCGGGATGACCGTCCTCGAGACGGCCTCGGGGATACCGCGGCCCCAGGCGAGCCCGACGGGGTTCTCGGCGTCGCCGAGCTGGCTCATGTCGTTCGGCGTGACCGAGATCAGCGCGTAGTCGTGGACACCGTGGTACTGGCCCTCGAACTTAACGATCTTGCTGCGTCCCGTGTAGGCGCGCGCCACCCGCATGGCGTGCATCGTGGCCTCGGTGCCCGAGACGGTCAGCCGGGCCTTGCCGACCCAGCCGGTCAGCTGCTTGAGGAGCTCCATCGCCTCGACCTCGTCCTCGGAGGTCAGGGAGAAGCTCACGCCCCGTCGCATCCGGAAGTTGACGTGGTCGTCGACGCGCTCGTCCGCGTGCCCGAGGATGACCGGGCCGTAGCCCAGCCGCAGGTCGATGTACTCGTTGTCGTCGAGGTCCCAGACCCGGCCGCCCTTGCCGCGGTCGATGTAGACCGTCGAGTCACCCCAGGCCCGGAAGTTCGAGCTCGTGCCTCCCGGCATCGTCTGCAGCGCGCGGCGGTACAGCTCGAGCTGGCGGGTGCGGCGCAGGCCGGGCGGCTCGGAACTGGGCACGTGAGGGCTCCTCTCGCGGTGGCAGCGTGGGCCGAATCGTGCCATGGCGGTACCGACCTGGCAAACGAGATTCGTCGCAGCGGGGGACAATTCGTGCGAATCGGCGCGGGAACGCCCGATCCGGCCGTCGATTGCGCGCCGTTCCTGCCGTTAGACGGCGACGGCCACCCAGTTCGGCAGCTCCCGGGTCAGCGTCGACAGCGGCAGCGAGCCGTGGCCGAGGAGCTGGTCGTGGAACTCCCGCAGGTCGAAGTCGCGGCCGTCGCGGGCGGCGAGCTCCCGCCGCAGTCGCGCGATCTCGCGCTGTCCGGTCTTGTACGTCAGTGCCTGGGCCGGCCAGCAGATGTAGCGATCGGTCTCGATGACCGCGTCGGTCTCGGTCAGGCCGGCCGATAGGAGCACGTCGATCGATTGCTCGCGCGTCCAGCGCAGGGCATGCAGGCCGGTGTCGACGACGAGCCTCGCCGCGCGCCAGGCCTGGGCGTCGAGCATCCCGAAGCGCTCTCCTTCGTCACGATACAGGCCGAGCTCGTCGGCCAGTCGCTCCGCGTACAGGCCCCAGCCCTCGACGTACGCTCCACCGGCGAAGCGGGCCGCGTAGCGGCGGAAGCGGCTGAGGGCCGTGTTCTCGCTCTCCAGGGCGATCTGGAAGTGGTGGCCCGGCACGGCCTCGTGGTAGGTCGTCGACGCGAGGCGCGAGAAGACCCGGGTCGGAAGGTCGTAGGTGTTGACGTAGTACGTGCCCGGGCGGGTCGTGTCCTCCGACGGCGGGTAGTAGTAGGCAAACGGCGCGTCGCGTTCCTTGTACTCCTCGACCGGGATGACCCGGCAACCCGAACGCGGCAGGCGCCCGAAGGCTGCCGGTGCCGCGGCAAGGGCTCGCTCGATGTCCTCGTGGGCCCGGGCGATGAGCTCGTCGCGGCTGGCGGGGATGTTCGCCGGGTCCTCGGACAGCGACGCGCGGTAGGCGACGGTGTCGTCGCCGAATCCGGCTCGGCGCGCGATCTCGCGACGCTCTGCCTCGATCTCCTCCAGCTCGGCCAGCCCGCTGTGGTGGACCTCCTCGGGATCGAGCGGCAGCGTCGTCCAGCGGAGGATCTGGGTCGCGTACAGGGCCCCGCCGCCGGGCGCCGACCACAGGCCCTGGCCCTCTCGGCTGGCCGCCCGGTAGTCGCCGCGGAGCGCCTCGAGGAATGCGGCGTCGGCCGGGTAGACGACGTCGCGCACGACCTCGCGAATCCGCTCCCGGTCCTCGTCGCGGGCAACGCGGATGAGCGACGGGACGACGGCGGCGTCGATCGGGGTGGCGAGCATCCGCTCGAGCTGGGCGATCGTCCGGTCGGCGACGATCCGCGGCGCGGTCAGCCCGCTCGCCAGGCCGTCGCGCAGCAGCTCCGTATTGGCGGCCATGAATGCCGGGTAGGCGCGCAGCCGTTCAATGAAGCGCTCGACGCGCTCCGGGCTATCGGCGGCCTGGAACTGGCAGAGCTGCGGCAGGAGCGTCTGCGGTCCGCCCATCTGGTCGACGACGTGCAGGACGTCCATTCGCTGGTCGTCCTCGGTGACCCAGATCTCGCCGATGACCCGCATCACGTCGCGGGTGATCCGATCCTCGACGCTCAGCCCGTCGTCCGGGATGTCGCCGGCAGCGGCGATCAGGTCCTCGGCGAAGCGCCGGCGATCCGCTCGGCCCTCGGGACCCGGATCCGGGAGCCGGTCGTCGAAGCGATCGTCCCCGAGGATCGTTGCCGAGATCGGGTTGAGCTCGAGGTAGCGCTCGAAGAAGCGGTCGGCGAGGCGGTCCACAGCCGAGCGTTGGGTCGTCCCTGGCGAGCTCAAGATCGAGGCCTCCGGAGCAGTCGGCGACCGGTCACCGCTGGTGACCGGCCGGATGGTGGCTGGGGCGTTCCCCCGGCTTCCCTAGCCTACCGCGTCCGGCGGCTCGAATAGGCCGAGCTGCTCCGCGCTGCGCTCGACGAGCGGGTCGAGGCCGAGATACCGCTCGAGCCCGGCGAGATCGAGCGGCTCGCGGTCCAGCCAGGCTCGAAGGTGCGGCCACAGCACGACGTGCCAGTTGCCGGTCTCGAACGCGCTTCGCAGGATCGGTGATACGTCGAGCTTGTAGCGCAGCAGCTCCCGTCGCTCCGGCGCCAGGACCAGGAAGCGGACGAGCCCCTCGTCAGGCGGGATACGGGCATGGCGGCGCAGCAGGAGGTCGCCGAGCATCGCCGTCCACTCGACCTCGAACAGGAACGCGCCGCCGCCGCGCAGGTACCAGATGCAGTCCACCGCCTCGACGTCCTCGGCCGAGGCGCGGGCAAACGACGCCGCCCAGGGCTCACGCTCGCGCCGATCCAGGTAATCGACCAGCGTCCGGCCGCCGATCCGGCGCGATTGCTCGCGGCGCCCGAGCCAGACCCGGAGGCGCAGCCGATGGCCGGCGTTGGCGAGGTGCGCCAGCAGCTCGGTGTGCGCGGCCGTGCGGCGGCGCACATCCTCGCCCGTGACGAGGCGGTCCGGCTCCGAGCGCGGGCTGCGGTAGCTCTCGAGGCAGGCCCGGACAAGGGCCTCGTCGGGCAGGTCGTGGCCCGAGAACAGCGTCGCGATCCGCTCGAAGAACGCGGCCTCGCTCATCGGGCCGGCGGTCGAGAGGAGGCTGTAGACGGCCCACTCCACGCGATCCGACAGCGGCACGGCGGCGGTCTGGCGATCGGCCCGGTCGCCGAGCCACCAGCGATCTGCCTCGATCTCGACCACGCGGCGCTGCTCCGGCCGGCCCAGCTCGTCGTGGACGAGCGACAGGACCCGGTCCACGGGATCGCGGCTCGGCGGCGGCGCCCGGAAGACGGATGATCGCCGGGTCGCGGCCCGCGGTCGCGGCGACTCCGGCTCGCCGCCCGACGACGTCGATGGCTTGGCTTCGTCGCGGTCCGGCACCGCCTCGGCCTCCGGCTCGCCCGGACCGGCCGGGCCGCCGAGCACGTCGTCGGCCGAGGCGACGAGGCGCCGCAGCTGGCCGGAACGATCGAGACCGACGAGGACCTCACCGAGCAGGCGCTCGTAGCGTGCCGGCTCGCCACGCGCCCGTAGGACGTCGACCGCGGTCTCGAGCACCGTGTGGGAGGCCTCGGCTGCCGAGAACGGCCGGGCGTCGATCCGCTCGGGCGGGGCGAACAGCCCGGGCCCGGGCACCAGCTCGGGGTCGCCGCGCCCGCCGGCCGGCTCGAGGACCACGTTGCCGCGGGTCCGGGCCGGCGGCGGCAGGATGCCGCCCGGCGGAATGAGCTCGACGACGCCGCCGATCTCGTCGTCCGCGTCGGCGAGACGGGCCTCGACGACCCGGTAGCCCGCTCCGACGCCGGCCAGGACCCCCGCCACGAGGGCCTCCGGCCCGCCGTGCTCGAGCAACAGGACGACCCGTCCGTCACGAGCTAGATGCGGCGCCGCCGCCTCCAGCGATCGGCGCATGGTCGCGGCCTGCCAGGACCATGGCGCGCGGATGGCGGGCCCGAGCAGCGACTCCAGCGGCAGCAGCGATGCCGCCTCGCGCCCGAGCGTCCACGCAGTGCCGTGATAGGCGGCCGCGAGGCGCTCCTGGCTGAAGCGAGCCGGAGGCTGCCCGATGACGAGCCGGATCCGCGGGCCGGCAGGGGGTCGCGAACCCGGCTCACGGGGCGCCTCCCGGGCCTCGCCCGCGAACATCGCCAGCGCATCGGGCGTCAGGACGCGCACGACCGCCAGCGCCGAGCCCTCGACGAGGCTCCGGAGATCGCTGCCGGGCCGGGCCTCGATCCCGCCGCCCGACCGGCTCTCGAGCCGCTGGACGAAGGCTCGAACCTCCCGGAAGCCGTCCTCGAACGCGAGCCACGGATTGCGCTCCCGCCACGATTCGGGGATCGGCGTCCTGACCGTCCCGCCGGCGATTCGCAGCGCCGGAACGCGGCCCGCACCGGCCCCGATCCGGCTCGCCGGCAGCACGGCATGGAGGAAGGCCAGACGCAGCGCCGACTCGACCGGCGCCGCGCGCAGGTCGCCCTCGATGCGCTCGAGGATGGCCGCGAGCCCGACCAGCTGGCGATCGGTGTGGAGATCCAGGAGGGCCTCGACCAGCGCCTCCCCGCCGTCGGGCACCGGGAACCGCCCGCGCAGCCGATCGCGCGCGGCAGCCGCGCCGACGTCCTGCACGGCGCGATCGCGGTCGGCGTCGTCGAGATCGGCGACTCGCCCCTCGGCACCGCCCTGCTGATCGCGACAGACTCGACAGCGGTACGACTTTGTACGCGGACCCTCGGGGCCCCACGCCAGCTCGTCGAGCGTGGTCGGCCGGCCGCACGTCGCACATCGGCTGGCGAAGGTGTCGGCGATCGCCAGCCGCAGGCTGGTCTCGCCACGGGGCGACGCGGCGAGCGAGCCGAAGGCCGCGTCGAGATGCCGCAGATCAGGCGGCCGGAGCACGACCTCGGCCAGGAGGCGAGTCAGCGGGCTCGTCTCGAGGCTGAAGCCTCGCCGCTGGTGGTCGACCGCCACGCGGGCGATCCAGCCACCGCGGCCGTGGAGGTCGGCCACGATCTCGCCCGGCGCGGAGCCTGTTTCGATGCGGGCCGCGACCAGATCCGGCGGTGGTGGGGGCGCGAGGCGCTCGAACGCCGGCAGCGTGAAGCCCGGTTCGGCACGTGAGAGGAACTGCCTCCCGACCATGCCGGGATTGTGGCAGACCCCTCCGGCGGCGCAGGCGGCGACTCAGCCGCCGACCGAATCCCGCCCGCGGCGGACGCAGCCTCGGGCTAGGACTCCTCGTCCTCCTCGGACTCTTCCTCGAAGGCCTCGTCGGTCGTGTCGTCCGGCGGGATGACGCTCTCGAGGTCGGTGATCTCCTCGTCCTCGACGTCGTCCTCGAGCTCCTCCTCGAGCTCCTCGTCCTCGCGCAGCAGGGTGCCCTTCGTGTACGGGCGCAGGTCGCTCGACTTGGCCGCCGTCGGGAAGCTGACCTTGCCATAGTTGCGCGGGTCCTGGAACACCTCGCGGATGATGATCCGGACGTCGACCGCGCCGAGCGACGTCACCCCGGCCGAGTACTTGTTGCCATCGGCGATCAGCCGCAGGAGGCGGGCCGCGACGCGCGGCTCGACGACCCCGATCCGGACGTCGTTGCTGATCGCGACCAGCCGGTTGCCCTCGGGAATCAGGTCGACCGCGTCGCCGGGGTTGACCTGGGCGAGGGTCTTGGGATCGGCCAGGTCGATGAGGAAGGCGAAGCCGGTCTTGCCGGTCTCTTCGACAAAGATCCGGACCGGGGCCTTGCTGCCCTCGATGGCCGGGACCGTCTTCTCGCCCGTCGCGACAAGGAGCGTCCGGAGTCGGTCGATGTTGCGCTCGGCTATCCGGTTCGTCGGGTCAAGGGCAAGCGCGGCCTGGTAGTGCTCGCGGGCGGCGGCGAGCTCGCCGAGCTCCCAGAGCGCCTTGGCGAGGCGGTTCTCGGCCTCGGCTTCGGCGCCGAGCTCCAGGAGCTTGCGGTTCGTCTCGGCCGCGTCCGACCACTGGCCGGCCGCCGCCTGCGCGATCGCCTGCTCGGCCAGCTGGCGCTTCATGCGGGTCGTCGCGGCCGGGCTCGAGCCGGTATCGATCTCGGGGAAGGTCACGGGGTGGGGTTCCTTTCGAACGGCTCAGTCGGCCCGCGATGGTGGCACCGGCCCGGCGGTCCGTCAAACGAACCGCTCCGCCAATGGCTGCAGGCGTCCAGGGTCAGGCGCGTCCGCCTGATGACCAGATGATGACCGCGATCGCGAGGATGGCCAGCAGTCCGGTCTCCCAGGCCCGCCACGGGTCGTGCCGGCGGGCCGGTCGCCCGCCGTGGATCGCATCCCACAGGAAGAAGACGAGGACGAGCAGCGCCGGTCCGCTGAGGCGGGGCAGCTCGATCGAGCGCAGCGCCACGGCCGCGATCGCCATGACCATTCCGGCGCCGATCGCGAACCACGCGACGTCGCGCACGTTCGACGACCGGAGCGCCGCCGCGCGGTAGCCGATGACAGCGCCGATCAGCGCGTCGAGCGAGGCGAACGTCGCCAGCGCGATCGGGTCGGGCGGGCCGGGGCCGCTCCCGCCGCTCATGCCAGCCACGTCCGGCAGCATGCCGGCGACGCCAGCGAAGCCGACGAAGCCGACCAGCAGCAGCAGGATCCCGACCGCCGTCCGATCCGTGCTCGATGGCGGACCGCTGGCCCGGACCAGCCGCGACTCGACGGTCACGGAAACGAGGATCAGCAGTGCCAGGCCGGCGACAGCCGGCGCGAGCCAGAGCCCCACCGGAACGAGCCGCAGCGCCAGGACCGACGCTCCGGCGGTCAGCCCCGGCACTAGCATCGCCTCGATCGGGACGCCGACGGCGTCCGCGCCCGGGATGACGTCGGACAGGACCTGCAGGACGCCGACCGCCGTCGCCGCGACGAGGAAGCCCGCGATCGGCCACGCGAACGGGTCCGGCGCGAGGCGCGACAGCGCGACCACGACCGTCACCCCGATGGCCAGGTCGCGCGCTGCGGGCGGGGTCTTCACCGCGCCGGATGGTACGCGAGGGCTCAGCCGCGCGGCCGCGACAGCCACGCGAGCAGGTCGGCGCGGGAGCGCGTGTTGACGACCGCGGCCGGCTCTACCCAGGCCCGGCGCGCCTGGCTGACGCCCCACTCGAGGTGGCTGAACTCCCCGGTCCGGTGCGCGTCGGAGTCGATGGCCACGACGCAGCCCGCGGCGATCGCGCGACGAGCCCGCTCGACGGCCAGATCGAGGCGATGCGGCGAGCCGTTGACCTCCAACGCGACGCCGGTGCGCGCGGCCGCCGCGTAGACCGTGTCCCAGTCGAGGTCGAGGTCATCGCGACCACCGATCATCCGGCCGGCCGGGTGGGCGATCACGTCGACGTGGGGATTCTCGATCGCGTTCAGGACCCGCCGGGTGAGCTCGGCGCGGCCCTGGCGCCGGGCGACGTGCAACGACGCGACGACCAGGTCGAACGTCGCAAGCAGCTCGTCGGGGGAGTCGAGCGAGCCATCGGCCCGGATCTCCAGCTCGCAGCCATGCAGCAG
>DATHRO010000057.1:0-7202 GCA_035465135.1 Candidatus Deferrimicrobiaceae bacterium | reverse complement strand
GACGGTCGGCCAGCGAAGGAGCTGCACCGTCGCCCTGGCCTGGGCGCCCAGGCCGACCCGGTCGGCGAGGTCGCGGGTCAGGAACGCGCCACCGACGATCACGACGAATGACCCGATGACGCCCACGGCCGCGAAGAGCGCCATGGCCACGGCCACCGCATAGCGCCGCAGGAACGGCCGGGCCTCCGGCACGTCATAGGCACGGTGCATGCCCTTGATCAGGACGTTGGTGCCGCCGGTCGCCGCCCACAGAGCTGCGATCGCACCGATCGAGATCAGGTCCGCGCGGGGCGAGCGGATCAGCCGCGCGAGCTCCGGGCCGAGCGCCTCGGCGATCGGCGCCGGCAGGTTGTTGTTCACGATCGTCACGATCTGTCCGGTCGGGTTGTCGATCGGTAGCAGCCCCGCGATGAACGCCCCGAGCGCGGCGACGAACAGCGCGAACGGGAACACGGCGAACAGGAAGCGGTAGGCCATCTCGGCCGCCAGCCCCATGACATCGTCCTCGATCACGCCGGCGACGAACCTGCGGGCGATGCGCTTCGGCCGCTCGAGCTTCACGACGCGAGCCTGTGGATCCGGGTTGGACATGTCCCCATCATCGCTCGGCCGAGCGGTTCCGTCCCGCTTTCTGGTGACACATTCGGTGATACGCTTGAAATTCACCGCCACTCGCGGCGACGGACCGTGTGGTCGACCCTCTTCTCGAACTGACCGCTCGCTCGTAGGCTCAACGTTCGGGAAGACTGGAGGTCCCAAATGGCCACCGGCACCATCAAGAAGGTCGTCGCCGATCGCGGCTTCGGCTTCATCGTCGCCGAGGACGGCAAGGAGTACTTCTTCCATCGCAGCTCGGTCGACTCGGGCCTCGATTTCGATCGCCTGAACGGCGGCGAGGCCGTCGAATTCGAGATCGAGGCGAGCCCCAAGGGGCCGCGCGGCGCGCCGCCTGAGGGCGCCCGCGACGGTCCGCCCATCCGGGAGGACCGTCGCCGATTCCACCGGCGGCCGAACCGCGCGGGTGGCGTTCGTCTCGAGCTATCCGCCGCGAACCAGCGGCGTTGCGGCGTTCACGGATCATCTCGCTCGGATCACACCCGATCGCGAGGTCGTGGCGCTCGACCCGCCGGGCGAACGGCCGGCCTACCCGATCGAGGTCCATCACCGCATCCGCGTCGACGAGCGGTCCGAGTTCGCACGCGTGGCGCAATCCGTGTCGGCCTGCGTGGACGTGGTGGCCCTGCAGCATGACCGTGGCCTGTGGGGAGTGGAGGACGGTGAGGCCGTCCTCGACTTCCTCGGCGGGTTGGACGTACCGGCGGTCACGACCCTGCACGACATCCCGAATGACCCGTCACCCCGAGAGCGGGCCATCCTGCTGGCGGTCATCCAGGGATCGGCGGCGACCGTCGCGATGTCGGATGCTGGGCGGCGCCGGCTGGCCGAGCGATTCGACGTCGCCCCGGATGTCGTGGACGTCATCCACCACGGTGCGCCCGATCTGCCCCCCACCAGCCCGGAAGCCACCGACGACGCGGCCGAGCGCCTCGGCGTCGCCGGTCTCGAGGTCATCCTGGGCTTCGGGCTCCTGGGGCCCGAGAAGGGCTGCGAGCTGACGATCGAGGCGATGCCGGAGATCCTCGCGGCGCGACCAGCGGCCTGCCACATCGTCGTGGGCGCGATCCACCCCGACGAGATCCGCAGGCGCGGATCGACCCTGCGCGACGAGCTGATCGAGCGGGCCGAAGCCCTTGGCGTGGCCGATCGGGTGCGGTTCGTGGACCGCTTCGTGGGCCGAAGCGAGCTGACGCACTGGCTCCAGGCGGCGAACGTCATCGTCATGCCGCAGCGCTCGCCCGACCGCGTGTCGTCCGGCAGCCTGGCGTACGCGCTCGGTGCGGGCCGACCGGTCGTCGCGGCACCGTCCCTGATCGCGACCGAGCTCCTCGGAGACGGCGCGGGTGTCGTGCTGGCGAAGCGATCGCCGGGCGCACTTGCGACGGCCATCATCGACCTGCTCGGCGATCCCGCGCGAAGCCGGGACGTGGGCGGCGCTGCGTACGAGCGGGGCCGGACGATGACCTGGTCGAAGATCGGACCGATGTACCAGGCGCTGTTCGATCGGATCGCCGCACCGGCGCTAACCGCGCCCCGGCGGCGCGGCTCGATGCCCCCGCGACCGTATCGGGTGCGGGCTCGCTAGCGTCGGGAGCCGCGGCGCGAGCCGCTCGCCCGCGCGATCAGGACGGTTCGGCGAAGCGTGCGAAACGCTCGCCCGGCATCACCAGCCGGCGACGGTCGGATGGCCGGTGCTCGCGGGCGGGCTGAGGCTCACGGTTCCGGCGCGCGTGGGAGGCGGGACGCGACATCGTGACCGGGCGTGGTCCCCGTGGCGAACGACGACTCGAACCCGACGCGATGCCGTGGCCAGGCTCGAAGCCGGCGACGGACCGCTGCGGAATGCGGGTCCCCAGGAGGGACTCGATGTCTCGCAGGAGGTCCGCTTCCTCGGCGCAGACGAGCGAGATGGCATCACCCTCGAGGCCCGCGCGCCCGGTGCGCCCGATCCGGTGGACGTAGTCCTCGGGCACGTTGGGGAGCTCGAAGTTGACGACGTGCGGCAGGCCGTCGATGTCGAGCCCGCGGGCGGCGACCTCCGTAGCGACGAGGATCGTCGCCTCGCCGTCCTTGAAGTCGTCGAGCGCCCGGATCCGCTGACCCTGGGTCTTGTTGCCGTGGATCGCCGTCGCGGCGATGCCGTCGCGGACGAGCTGTCCCGCGAGGCGGTTCGCGCCATGCTTGGTCCGGGTGAAGACGAGGGCCCGATCGACGTGGCCGCTGCGGATCAGGTGGCTGAGCAGCTCACGCTTCCGCCCCCGCTCGACGGGATGCACCACCTGGCGAACGAGCTCGATGGGCGCGTTCCGACGAGCGATCTGGACCTGCGCCGGATCGCGCAACAGCGTCGCCGCCAGCTCGCGGATGTCGCTCGAGAAGGTCGCCGAGAAGAGCAGGTTCTGGCGCCGTGCCGGGAGGACCGCCAGGATCCGGCGGATGTCGCGGATGAAGCCCATGTCCAGCATCCGATCCGCCTCGTCGAGGACGAGGATGCCGACCTGCCGCAGATCGATCGTGCCCTGCCCGACATGGTCGAGGAGCCGGCCCGGCGTGGCCACGACGATCTCGGGACCGCGCTGGAGGGCCCTGACCTGGGGATCGAAGCCGACGCCGCCGTAGATCGTCGTCGAGCGCGCCGGCTGGCCGTGGCCGTAGTCACGGACCATCGTCTCAACCTGCAGCGCAAGCTCGCGCGTCGGCGCCAGCACGAGGCAGCGGACCGGCAGGCCCGAGCCGCCCTTGACCCTGGCGCCACCGATCGGGTGGCGCGCCCGCGGCCGCGTTGCCTCGAGGATCTGGAGGATCGGCAGCACGAACGCAGCCGTCTTGCCGGTGCCCGTCTGGGCTGCCGCCAGGACGTCGCGACGCTCCAGCACCAGCGGGATGACCTGTTCCTGGACGGGGGTCGGGTCGGTGTACCCCTGCGCCTCGACGGCGCGAAGCAGCTCGGGCGTCAGCCCGAGGCGATCGAATGACATTGGGAGAGCAGCTCCTGATGACGGCCCACCCGACCGCGATGCCGCGGTGGGGACCGGTCAGGGCAAGGGATTGGATCGAGATCGGGCGGGTGTCAGCCGGGGCGCCGACCGGTGCGCCCATTCGTTCACGAGGGCTGAAGCGTAGCAGGTTCTGGGAAGTATCGATCGTCCGTTCGATGCCCGCCCCTGTGGTAGGCTCGCGGCCCCGCAGCCGGAGATCGCCATCGTGAATCATCCAACGCCCTGGCGGCGCCCCTAGGTGGCGCGCCGACGGAAGACGAGATACCCGCCGCCCAAGACCGGGACGCGCCCGGCATCCCGGGGGCCCGATGATCCTCGGAACCCCGGAGGAGGCGGCTCCATCGCGATCGATCTGTCCGCGATGTCGGGGCATTCGGAGATCGAGCCCGGCCGGGTCGTCCGGATCGGCTCCGGGCTGTACGCCGGCGAGCGCGCCGTCGTGGAGACGGTCGTCGGCGGGGTGATCCCGGCGGCGCTGGTCAGGACGGAGGCCGGGCGCACACGACGCGTTCGAGCGATCGATCTGGTGCCCGAGAAGGGCCCGCCGACCGAGCCCGGGCCAACGCCCGGCTAGGCCCGTCCGCGGGCCAGGTCGATGAGCCGGCCGAGGACTCGATCGCCATCGGCCCGCAGGCCGTTGTGCTCGAACTCGTCGGTCTCCCAGGTTCGGAGGCCGCGGATCGCACGGGCCGTCTCGACCGCGAAGTCGCGCTCGACGTACAGGTCGTTGGAGTAGATCGTCGCGGCCACGGGAACCTCGTTGCGGGCCAATTGGTCGGCGTCGTAGAGCTTCGGCCACGGCTGTTCGGCAAGCAGGTGCGCCGCCTCACGGTGGGATTGCAGGCCCGCGTAGTCGTCCCACATCCACGGGAAGACATGCTCGGCCGTGAGGTACCCGCGCGCCTCGACGACCTCGGGCAGGAGGCGTGCCGCCGACCAGCGCGTTGGATGGCCGTCGGCGTACGACGACTCGTGGAGGGTGGCGTAGATCGGGTTGCGCTCGAACCGGCCCCCGCCATCGATCAGGTCGAACAGGAAGGCCCGTGACCCGAACGGCAGCTCCACGACGTGGTGGATGGCCTCGAATCCGTCGCTCATCCCGAGCTTCAGGCCGAGCTGCCGGAAACGGCGGCTCGTCAGCCGATCGCCGGTCGGGAGGCGGACGTCCTCCTCGTCGAGCCGGCGGATGATCTGCTCGATCCGGGCGCGATCGGCCGGATAGCGCGCGAAGTAGGCCTCGTTCTTCTGGATGAGGCGGCGGTACGTCGCGGCGTAGACATCGTCGGGTGATCGCCCGATCGGCGACAGGCCGCCGGTGATGTAGACCTCCCGCAGCCCCTCGGGGGCGAACGACAGGTAGGTCATCGAGCAGAAGCCGCCGAAGCTCTGGCCGAGCATGCTCCACCGATCGACCCCCAGCTCCTGCCGGATCAGCTCGGCGTCGCGGACGATCGAATCGGCTCGGAAGTGGGTCAGGTAGGCGGCCTGGTCCGCCGGCGTGTCACCGGGGATGTCGGCCACAGGTGTGGAGCGCCCGGTCCCGCGCTGGTCGAGCAGCAGCAGGCGATAGTCCTTCAGGGCGCGCTTCAGCCAGCCGAACGTCGGCGCCGTGGGCCGCGTCGCCTCGCCGCCGGGCCCGCCCTGGAGGAACACGAGATACGGCTTGTCGAGGCCGTCTGGATCCGCGACCTCGCGGGTGAAGACGCTGATCGTCGGTCCGTCGGCCGCGGCGTGATCGAGCGGCACGACATGCTCGCGCTCGGTGACGACGACGCCGGGTGCGCGAATGGCAGTAGTCATGGCGCAACGATAGCGGGGCTTGCACGCGGTGCGATCATCGACCGGTGATCGAGTACGGCGGCGGCATCAGCAAGGGTCCGGCGGGTCAGGTTCCCGGCGGTGGCGGCGGCACTGCGCCCGACTTCGGCGGTGGCGATCCGTTCGCCAACATCAGCCACACCGTCGACGGCGCCGTCGGCTGGTTCACGTCACTCCCGCCGATCGAGATGGCACTCGTGGTCGGCGCGGTGTTCATCGGTCTCGTCATCCTGCGCCGAGCCTTCTGACCGCGGGGCCCATCCGGGCACGCCCGGGCCGCGGCTGCGCTATGGTCGGCCGTGCGCCACGCCACAACTTCGCAGGGTCGGAGGGATTCGATGGCCGATCGGAGCCTGCTGCTCGTCGGGACGCGCAAAGGACTGTTCCTGCTCGACGGCGACGCGTCCCGGCGGACATGGGACGTCCGCGGCCCGCTATGCGACGGCTGGCCGATCCACGACGCCGTCTTTGACGCCGCCCGCGGCGCGATCTTCGCCGCCGGGGGCAGCACGTGGTACGGCCCCGCCGTATGGCGGAGCGATGACCTCGGCCAGACGTGGAGCCACTCCAGCGAGGGACTCACCTACGGCGACGACGGACCCAAGGTCACGACCGTCTGGAACGTCACTCCCGGCCTGGACGCGATGTACGCCGGGGTCGAAGAGGCGGGCCTGTTTCGGAGCACCGACTCCGGCGTGACCTGGCAGCACGTCGAGGGCCTGACGAAGCACCCGACGCGGTCCGAGTGGCAGCCCGGTGCGGGCGGCCTGTGCCTGCACTCGATCGCGCCCCACCCGAGCGATCCGCGGCGGCTGTGGGTCGGCATCTCGGCCGTCGGCGCGTTCGAGACCCGCGATGGCGGGCTGACCTGGGAGACGCGCAACAAGGGCGTCCGGGCGGAATTCATGCCGGAGCGCTACCCGGAGTTCGGGCAATGCGTCCACAAGATCGTCGTCGCCGCGGACGGCGGCGAGCGGCTGTACCAGCAGAACCACTGTGGCGTGTACCGGTCACTCGACGGCGGCCGGCAGTGGGACGAGATCAGCGCGGGCCTGCCGTCCGACTTCGGCTTCCCGATCGCCGCCCACCCTCGGGACCCGCT
The DNA here is from genome assembly GCA_035465135.1 of Candidatus Deferrimicrobiaceae bacterium. GTDB lineage: Bacteria > Chloroflexota > Limnocylindria > Limnocylindrales > CSP1-4 > UBA5189. Next base: position 665 of record DATHRO010000057.1, on the reverse strand, counting down.
GACGATCTGGACGGTCCCCCTCAACGGGGCCGATCGCGGGCGGACAATGCCCGACGGCCGGGCGGCCGTGTGGCGCTCGAACGACGGCGGGGACTCGTGGCAGCGATCCGGCGAGGGCCTGCCCCAGGAGCACGCCCATCTCACGGTCCTCCGCGAGGCGATGGCGGTCGACCGCCGCGAGCCGGCGGGCGTCTACTTCGGCACGAGCACCGGCCAGCTGTACGGCAGCGTCGACGAGGGTCGGACGTGGAGCCTCGTCGTCGACAACCTGCCCGGCATCTGGTCGGTCAAGACGGCCACGCTCGCCTGACGCCGGACCGAGGCGGGGACGACGAGGCGGCGCCATGGCCGAGGTCCATCTCCCCCGCTCCCTCGTGACGCTGTTCCCGGGCGCGCCCCGGCGGCTTGAGGCGAGCGGCGCCACGGTGGACGAGGTCATCGCCGAGCTTGACGCGCGCGTGCCGGGGATCCGGAACCGGATCGTCGACGCGGGTCCGGTCATCCGCGCGCACATCAACGTCTTCGTCGACGGCCAGCGCGCGACGCTCGCAACGCCCGTGCCCGACGCCGCCGTCGTGCACGTGATCCCGGCGGTTTCCGGAGGTCGTTAGGGCAGCTCGAGCTCGAGTGGGACGGCTCGGCGCAGCCCCTCGGTCACGGGGCAG
>DATHRO010000056.1:0-4228 GCA_035465135.1 Candidatus Deferrimicrobiaceae bacterium | reverse complement strand
GAGCGGGAGGCGATCGACGGGCGCGAGATCGATGATTCCCGCCGGACGCGTGCCGGCTCGGGGCCGATGGATCATGGTTGCTCGGCTCGTGGCCCTCGCCCGGGATCACCGGGCCCGGACTTCCTTCCTCGGTCCCGGCGTCCGTGCGAGGGCCCGTGACCGACGCCCCGAGTGCCCCCGGTTCGCCGCGTCTCGGCGCGACCAGACCTTACGGCTCGCCGTCCCGCCGTCGCAATGGTCGTCTCGTCCCGTCCGGCCGACGCTGATGGTCGGCGGCGTCGGCGCACCACTCGCGGGACGTCCGTACCAGGTGCGTCGACGCACCCGGGTCGCCGCCCGCGATACGCTCGCGGCGTGACCCCCGGTTCCCGCCCGCGGCGCGGCGTCCCCGCCGGTTCGCGTCGCCTCCTCGTCGTGCTCGCGGCGGTGCTCGTCGCCGCCTGCGGGCCGACGGCGACCTTCAGCCCAACCGGTGCCTGCGTCGTCGACGGCCGGGCCGCTGGGGCCTACCCGGACCTGGAGGCGGTCGTCCCGCGCGACCTGAGCGGCGTGCCCCCGACGTCGGTCGACTCGGGGCGCAGCTGCAGCGAGCGGGCGCTCGGCACGCTGGCCAGCCACGGCCTCGACGAGTTGCGCTTCGGCGGCGCGACCTGGGACGAGGGCAGCGGGGCCGGGACATCGATCGCCGTCCTCGCGAACGCCGGTGATGATGGAGCGGCGCGCCTGCCGGTCGCTTGGGTCGAGGAGTTCTACCTGGCCGGGGCCCTGGCCTCGAGCAAGACCTCGAACGTCGAGACGAGCCGGCCGACGATCGGCGGCGAGTCCGTGTGGCGGCTCGACGCGCTTAACGACCTGTCGCAGCAGGCGGTCGTCGTGCGTCCGTTCGGCGACCTCGTGCAGGTCGTCCTCGTCGCCACCCACGTGGACCCCGGCGCGTCGCTGGCCGAGCACGAGCGCCGGGTCGAGCTGGCGGTCCTAGCGGCCGTTGCACTCGAGGGGCTGTCCGAAGACGGCGTGGTACCGTCGCCCGGATGACCGAGCGCCACCCGAGCCCCGACTGGCAGGCTCGCCGGCGGGCCTGGAAGGTCGAGCGATTCGACCCGGCCGTCGGTCGTGCACCCGAGCGCGGTGCGGGCTTCCGGACCCTCGGCGAGATCGAGCTCGAGCCGCTCTACGGGCCGTGGTCGCTGGAGCTCGACCCCGACGCGCCGCCGGACGCCGCCCCGCCCGGTCCGGGCGGCCCGACCGCGGTCGACCACCACGGCGACGCGCTGCCGGGGGGTCGCTGGGAGGACTTCGACGCGGCACGCGACGTTGGCTTCCCGGGCGAGCCACCCTACACCCGGGGGATCCATCCCTCGGGCTACCGGTCGCGGCTCTGGACGATGCGGATGTTCGCCGGCTTCGGCGCTGCGGAGGACACGAACGGGCGCTTCCGGGATCTGCTGGCGGCCGGCCAGACCGGGCTCTCGATCGCCTACGACATGCCGACGCTGTACGGCTATGACACCGACGACTCCGAAGCCGAGGGCGAGTTCGGCACGTGCGGCGTGGCGGTCTCGTCGCTGGCCGACATGGAGGTCCTGCTCGCGGGCCTGCCGCTCGACCGGGTCTCGACGTCGATGACGATCAACTCGCCGGCCGCGCCGATCTGGGCGATGTACATCGTCGCCGCCGAGAAGGCCGGCGTCCCTCGCGCCCGCCTCGAGGGCACGATCCAGAACGACATCCTCAAGGAATTCATCGCCCAGAAGGAGTTCCTGTTCCCGCCCGAGCCATCGATGCGCCTGGTGACCGACACGATCGAGTTCGGGACGCGCGAGCTCCCGAAATGGAACACGATCTCGATCAGCGGCTACCACATCCGCGAGGCCGGCTCGACGGCCGTCCAGGAGCTGGCCTTCACAATCGCCGACGGGATGGCCTACGTCGAGGACGCCCTGGCCCGCGGCCTGCGGGTCGACGAGTTCGCCCCGCGGCTGTCGTTCTTCTTCAACAGCCACTCCGACTTCTTCGAGGAGATCGCCAAGTTCCGGGCCGCCCGCCGAATCTGGTGGAAGCTGATGACCCAGCGCTACCGCGCCGAGAACGAGCGCTCGACCTGGATGCGCTTCCATACCCAAACGGCCGGCGTCTCGCTGGCGCCCCAAAAGCCGCTCAACAACCTGACCCGGGTCGCGATCCAGGCCCTCGCGGCTGTCCTCGGCGGCACCCAGTCGCTCCACACCGACGCCTACGACGAGGCCCTCGCGGTCCCGACCGCCGAGGCCGCCCTGCTGGCGCTGCGCCAGCAGCAGGTTATCGCCGAGGAGACCGGTGTAACCGGGACGGTCGATCCGCTCGGCGGGTCGTGGTTCGTCGAGCGCCTGACGAACGAAGTGGAGCGCGGGGTCTGGCGCTACCTCGACGAGATCGACCGCCGCGGCGGCATGGTCAAGGCCGTCGTCGAGGGCTACCCGCAGCGCGAGATCGCCGACGCGGCCTATCGCTTCCAGCGCGCGTTCGACGAGGGCGAGCGGCGGATCGTCGGCGTCAACGCCTATGTCGACGAGCGCGAGGTCACGACCGTACCGGTCCTCGATGTCCCGCCGGGCTCGTTCGAACGGCACCTCGAGCGCCTCGGACGAATCCGCCGGGAGCGCGACGCGGCCGCCGTGGAGTCGGCCCTGCAGGGTCTCCGCGACGCGGCCTCGCGCCCGGGCTCATCCGAGACGAACCTCATGCCGCACTTCCTCCGCTGCTCCGAGGCCTACGCCACCCTCGGCGAGCAGTGCGGCGTGCTGCGCGGCGTCTTTGGCGAGTACCGCGAGCCGGTCGCGGTCTAGGACTGCCGCGGCTCAGCTGACCCTAGGCGGTCGCCGCCGGTGACTCGGCGGGGACCGGCTGTGCCAGGGTCAGGCCGCGGTCGGCGAGGACCCGCCAGCGGCTGGCGAGGACGTAGGCCAGCAGGTACGCGACGGCCACCACGAGGAGGAGCGCGCGGTAGCCGGTCAGGAGGGCGACGTACTCGAGTGCGCCGCCGAGCATGGCGCCGAGCAGGTTGCTGGCGAAGGCCATGTCGGCCGCCGCGGTGTCCCGGAAGGAGTGCGCAAACACGAGGTTGGCAAACACGATCGGCGCGAACGCGAGGGCTGACGCGATGGCATATCGCAGGGCCGGCGGGTCGATCAGCAGCTCCTCCGGCGGCAGCAGCCAGGCCAGGGCCAGGCTCCCGAACAGTCCGAGGTACAGCGGCGCCGGGTTCCTGACCCGGAAGCGAGCGCTGATGCCGATCGCGACGAGGACGCTCAGCAGGATCGCGAAGAACACCAGGGCGTTGACCGACCAGGTCGTACCGAACAGCAGGCTGAACGTCACCAGGCTGCGAGTCTCGAGCAGCAGGAACGCGATCCCGAGGACGAAGAAGTGCGGGCTGAAGCCGCGCCGCAGCGGCACGCCGGTGACCCTCGACGCGGCCCCGACTGCCGCGACGGCGAATGCCACCAGGATTCCGAGCGCCACGAGGTAGTACGGCGCGATGCCCGGCGTCCGGAGGTACAGGAAGGGCCAGTCGTCGGTCGCGGGCGGGGGCGCTGCGCCGTCGAAGCCGGGCAGCTCGTCGACCGCGTCGCCCAGCTGTTCGTCGTTGAGCGCCTGCACGACCCCTGGGCCGCTGGCGATGACCGCCCGCGCCGGGCCCGATAGACGGAGGATCGGCTCGTGGCCGAAGACCTCTGCCTGCATCGCCTGGAGCCGGGCGACGAGCCACGGCTCGCGGTACGAGTTGTACATGACGAGCACGCCGTCATCGGTGAGGTGGTCGCGCGCGGCGCGGAACGACTCTTCCGTGAACAGGAACGACTCGAGCCGGAGGTTGGCGGTGCTCGTCACGAGGATGAGCGAGTCGGTCAGCGCGAACACGATCAGGTCGTAGCGCTCTGTGCTGCGTCGCAGGAACGCCCGGCCGTCGTCGATGTGAACCGTCACGCGCGGGTCCTCGTACGGCCGGTCGGGATGGAAATCGCGGCCGATCCGGGCGATCACGGGGTCGATCTCGACCGCGTCGATCCGCCCGACGCCACGGCTCAGCGCGACTGCCGCGTCCGTCCCGCTGCCCGCGCCGATGATCAGCGCGTTTTCGAAGGTCCGGTCGGGGAACCAGCGGAAGACCTGGGTGTGGAGCTCAGTGTGGGCGGGGTCCGAGGCGCCGTACATTGACTGGAACCCGATGCCGTTCACGCCGAGGTGG
>DATHRO010000055.1:0-11994 GCA_035465135.1 Candidatus Deferrimicrobiaceae bacterium | reverse complement strand
CATCGAGGTCGGTGACACCGGCGAGCTCAAGGTGAATCTCGCGCCCGGCTCGTACGTCCTGCTCTGCAACATCTACAGCGCGGACGAGAACGAGGCCCACTACGCGCTCGGGATGCGGATCAACTTCGACGTCGAGGGCTGAGGCGGGACGAGCCCTACCTACGCATGGGTTGAAACCGGAGCCACTCGGCCCCCGCTCCGGGCCGTCGCCCTCGATCCCGCCTCGACGGCTTCGTCTTCGCCCAGCTGTTCAGCGTCGACTACGCGGCCGACACCGGCATCCTGATCACGCTCGTCGGCGCCTTCGCCGGTGGTCGCATCCTGAGCGAGCTCGGGGCAAGGATGATCATCATCGTCGACAGCTGAAATACGCCCAAGAGCGACCCCGCCCCGAGCCGTCGCACGCGTGGACGCTCGGTGAGGCCGCCGGGATGCCGTTGGCGCTTCAGAACTCAGGCCTCGTGCCACGGACGCCGGTCAGTCCGCACCAGGGAGTACAGCAGCACGTCCTGGTTGCGACCGGCGTTGAAGAACGCGCCACGCGCGGTGCCTTCAAGCTGAAAGCCGCACTTCTCGGCTATTCGCCGCGAGGCGGCGTTCTCGGGAACGATCACCAGCTGAATGCGGTGCTGCTTCTTGGTCGCGAACAGGTAGTCGACGAGGAGCTGGACCGCCTCGGTCGCGTAGCCGTGGCCGGCGTGGCGGTTGTCATAGAGCAGGTACGACAGCTCAAAGGCGTCCCAGTAGCTAATCGGCTTGAAGAACTCGATGTGTCCGGCGATTTCGTCATCGCTCGTCACCAGGACGAGCAGCCCCTCCTCCTTGTCCCAGAAGCCGTTCTCGGCGAACTGGCGGTGGAAGGCCGACTGTGACTGGACGCCGAGCGGGAAGAACTCGCCGCGGTTACGGATGTCGACGAGGCTCGCGTAGACCGCATCCAGGTCGGACTCGCGGATCGGACGGAGCGTGATGCGCTCTCCTGTCAGCATCGGCAGCGACCTCCGGTGACTGGAGGCGAGAATGCACTTGGCGGTGCACTCGGACCTTCCTCGGTCCACAGCATCCCATCCCTGTCACTGCCAAGACTCAGGCCGTCGCCCCCAATCCCGGCTTCGGCTTCCCTCGAACCGAAGTGGCGGCCAGAGGAGCGGCGGGCTACGGGGGCCGTACCATGCCCGCGTGGACGCTGTGCCGCTTGGGACGCGCCGAATCGCGCATCCGGATCCGGAGGGCAGCGGATGAGTCGACGGGTGGTCATTGCCGCCGGATTGGCCGCCCTGGCGCTCGTGGCAATATCCCTGGCAACGGCCCGAGCCGAGGACGCCGATCCCTTCGCGCGCGTCCTCGATGCGCTGGCGGTCGTCGTCGGTGTCGTGCTTGTCCTCCGGGCCAACTTGAGCGCAATCCGAACGTTCGTGTTGCCGCGCGCGACCAACGATCTCATCACGCGAATCGTCTTTCGGGCGTTGCGGCGTGCCTTCGATCTCGCCGCGTCGCCCCGTCTGCCATACCCGCTGCAGGATCGCCTGATGGCGTATTTCGGGCCCTTCGCGCTGATGGCGCTCCCGGTGGTCTGGCTCGTCGTCGTGGGCGCCGGGTACACCCTGATCTTCTGGGGCACGGGCGTGCGACCGATGGAGCAGGCGCTGGTCGACAGCGGCTCATCGCTCCTGACGCTGGGCTTCGATCGGCCGGATGGCTATGGAGCCCAGCTGATCGCCTTCAGCGAGGCGACCATCGGCCTCGGCTTGATCGCCCTGCTCATCGCCTATCTCCCGACGATCTATGGCGGCTTCTCGCGGCGCGAGCTTCTCGTCTCGCTCCTCGAGACGCGGGCCGGTTCGCCGCCGTCTCCTGTCGCGCTGCTGACACGCCTCTGGAAGCTCGATGGCCTCCACCAGCTGCACGAGCTGCTCGGGCGCTGGGAACTCTGGTTCGCGGAGCTCGAGGAAACCCACACGTCGCTGACCGCCCTCGTCCACTTCCGGTCGCAGTCGGCTGATCGGTCATGGGTCAACGCGGCCGGAGCGGTCCTCGACGCCTGCGCCCTCGTCTCGTCGCCAGTCCAGCTCGATCGCGATGCCCAGGTCGACCTCACGCTCCGTTCCGGCCGTTCGACGCTTCGGCGGATCACGACGGTCTTCCACCTGCCCTTCGACCCCGAGCCGGGGACGGAGGGTCCCGTGCGGATCGACCGTGAGACGTTCGACCGGGCGTTGGCCGAGCTCGAGCTTGGCGGCGTTCCATTGGTGGCTGATCTGGAGGCGGCGTGGCGGGACTTCCGGGCCTGTCGCGCCAGCTACGACGAGCCGCTCGCTCGGCTCGAGGACCTGACCGTCGCGCCGGCGCCGTGGTGGTCGCAGCGGGCGCCTGCCAGCGCGGTCGCTGGGGCCGCGCGGATGACTGACTGAGCCCTCACTCCCAGCCGATCGCCCCGAACTTACGCTGGTCGTGCTGTCACCAGAAGTTCGGCTTCACGACCATCAGGTAGATCAGCACCGCCATGAGAGTCGGCGGCCCGAACGTCACGACGTAGCTCCAAGGATGGTCGATCAGGGCCACCAACTCCGTGGAGGGCGCGTCGATCGGGCTGGTCTCGGCAGCGTGCTTCAGGCGCTCGATGTGCCGGAGCCCACCGCCCAGGCCGAGTCCCACGAAGCCAAGGATCAGGACCGCGTACGCCGTGATGAGCCAAGGGGCGGTCAGGTCGATCTGGCCCGTGAGCGCCGCGGCAACGCCAAACAGGATCGACAGCACGACAAGCGGATTCGAGAGTCGGTCACCGCGCTCGCTCTCCTCGATCAAGTGTCGGAGCGCGGCGACGTCGTGCCGGCGTGCCGCGACCCAGATATGCAGGATCGGGCCCTCGGCGAGCACGATCGCGCCAATGATCGTCAGGACGTGCAGGTACTTCAGCAACTGGAATTCCAACGGCCTCCCTCCCAGGTCGGGGCCGGCGACGGCACCGGATCAGGGGCTGGGCTCGCCCCCGAACCGAGACGCCGGACCACTCCATGCCAGTCGCCTCATCCTAGGGACGAGGGCAAGCCCCGGCCCGCGAGACGCCGCCGCGTGGCTGTCCGGGTCAGCCGCGTCCAAACAGGGCGGCCAGGCCGCGACGGCGAGTATCGGTGTCGGGCTGCGGGACGTCCTCGCCGACGATGATCGCGGCGAGCTCCTCGAAGCGCTTCGCCGGAGGAGAGGTTGGCGCGGCCGCAAACACCGGCCGACCTTCGTTGGCCGCCCGCACGAACAACAGCGGGTCATAGGGGATCCGCACCGCCACGCGCTTCTGCAGCGCGGTCCGAATGTCATCCGGCCCGAGTACCTGGTGGGCGTACATCTCGTTCACCACGACGACCGGCTCGGAGATCGTGGTGCCGGTCTCGCCGAGGTACTCGAAGAAGACGTGCGCGGACTGCAGGGCCGGGTAGTCGGGGGTGACCGGAACGACGACGTCGTCGGCCATCCCGAGCGCGGTGATCGAACGGTCGTCGACGTGCGAGCCCGCGTCCACGACGACCGTCGGGACTGCCTCGAGGACGCCCTCGAGGATCGTCTCGACATTCTCGGTCGTGAGCAGCTCGCCGCTGCCGGGAGTGGGGGCGCCGGCCAGGACGAGCAGGTCGCGCTCCGCCTTGACGAGGTACGTCGTTCGCAGGGCGCTCGCGTCTTTGGCGAGCGCGGTGTCGTTGGCGAGGTCGGCGACGGTGGCCTTCGGTCTGACGTTCAGGTTGGCCGCGACGTGCCCGCCGCCGGGCGTGAGGTCGATCAGCGCCACCTCATCCGGGCTGCGGCCCGCGAGCGCGAGGGCCAGGTTCACGGCCACGGTCGTCGTGCCGACGCCGCCCTTCGGTGAGAACACGACGATCAGTCGCTTGCCGCTGCGCTTCGTGCTCGGGACGACGAGGGTCGGGCCCTGCAGGGTCGTCGAGCGGCGGCTCCGGAGATCGAGGGCCTCGACCCGGGCCTCGAGCTCGCGCTCGTCGAGGGGCCGGATCATGACGTCGTCGGCGCCGGCCTCGAGCAGCGCGATCCGTTGCTCGACATCGGCCGACGAGGTGATGGCCAGGACCGGTGTCCCGACAAAGCCCTCGCTCGCGCGGAAGCGCTTCACCACGTCGGCGACGGTGGCGGGCGGAGGCACGCTGTCGATGACCACGACGGCATGGCCTCCGGGACCGGCCAGCGCCTCCTCGGGGTCGGAAACGCGCGCGACTGTACGTCCCGCCCGGACGAGGATCCGCTCGACGGCCTCGCTGTCGCCGTCGCCGATGAGAAGCACGCTGCTGTCAGTCACCTGGACTCCCTGGAGGTGGCCGGCGTCCCCGCGCCGCTGGCAGAGGATACATCGCGGCCCGCCGGCGCCCGCGTGCTAGACTGCCGGCCGTTGCCTTTCGGCTCCGCGTCGCCCTTGCGGCAGCGGGGCATCCCCACAGGAAGGAGATCGGCGTTGCGCCGTTACGAACTCATGCTGGTGTTCCGTCCGGATGCGCCGGACGAGCGCATCGGCGCGATCATCGACCGCACGACCCGTCAGATCACCGCCGACGGCGGCCAGATCGTCAAGGTCGCCCCGTGGGGCCGCCGCCGCCTCGCGTACCAGATCGACGGGCAGCGCGAGGGCTCGTACCACATCGTCGTGTTCGAGGCACCGACGACGTCGATCGTAGAGCTCGAGCGGAGCCTGCTGATCACCGAGGAGGTGCTCCGCCATCTCGTGGTCCGGCAGGAGCGCCCGCGGCGCTCGCTGCGCGACGTGAGCTCGACCGAGGATGAGGGCGAGGACGAACTGCCCTCGGGCGAGGACGAGGAGGACGAGGACGACGGCCGCGAGCGGATCGACGAATCCGAGAGCGAGGCGGCCCCGGCCGCGATCGACTGAGAGGGTCACGAGATGTCGCTGAGCAAGATCCAGATCATCGGCAACCTCGGGCGCGACCCCGAGCTGCGCTATACGCCGAACGGGCGGCCGGTCGCGAGCTTCACCGTCGCGGTCAACCAATCGACGAAGAACCAGCAGACCAACGAGTGGGTCGAGACGACCGACTGGTTCCGGATCAGCGTCTGGGGCGAGCGCGGCGAGCGCGTCGCGGAGAACCTCCGCAAGGGCAGCCGCGTGTTCGTCGACGGCCGCTTCAAGACCCGCGAGTTCGAGGGCAACGACGGCCAGAAGCGGCTGTCGCTCGAGATCACGGCCGACACCGTGATGGGCCTCGACAAGCGCGAGCAGAGCGGCGAAGGGTCCTTCGCCGGCGCCCCCGCTGCGGCAGCGCCCGCCGGGGGCTCGTCGCGGCCCGGCGGCTTCGACGAGTCTGAGATCGACGACCTTCCGTTCTGACCCCCAGGAGACGCTGAACCATGGCTTCCCCTCGGTCCCGCAAGCGGGACGACTTCTACCGCGACCGCCGCCGCCGGAAGGTCTGCACCTTCTGTGCCGACAAGACGGTCCAGATCGACTACAAGGAGGTCAACCGCCTCCGTCGCTACCTGTCCGAGCGCGCCAAGATCGAGCCTCGCCGCAAGACCGGGACGTGCGCGCAGCACCAGCGCGAGCTGTCCGTCGCGCTGAAACGGGCCCGTCACGTCGCACTCCTGCCGTACGCGCCGCAGCACCTCCGGCCGTAGCGATCGCCGCACGAGCTGACCGAGCCGGGCGCTGATGGAGACCGGCCTGCTGCTCCTCGCCGGCGGCCTCGCCGCCGGGGCCTTCGGCTCGCTGCTGGGCCTGGGCGGCGGGCTGCTCATCGTCCCGCTGCTGACGATCGGGTTCGGGCTGCCGGTCCGCGAGGCGGTCGGTGTCTCGCTGGTCTGCGTCATCGTGACCAGCAGCGCCTCGGCCGGCGTGTTCCTCGAGCGCCGCCAGGCCGACCTGCGGCTGGGGATGACGCTCGAGCTGTTCACCGCGTTGGGCGCCGTCGTCGGGGGGATCGTCGCCTTTCTGCTCGACGAGCGGTTCCTGGCCGGCCTGTTCGCTGTGGTGTTGCTGTACGTCGCGTCTTCGATGATCCGCGGCAGCCGACCCAGGCCGGCGACTGAGGAGCCGTCCGACGACCGGGCCTACCGCACCCGGAATCTCGGCGCCGGGACCGCCGGCAGCGTCGTGGCCGGGATCCTGTCGGCCCTGCTGGGCATCGGCGGCGGGTTGGTGAAGGTCCCGCTGATGCACCTGGTCATGGGCGTTCCCCTGCGGGTCGCGACGTCGACGAGCAATCTGATGATCGGGATCACGGCGTCGGCCAGCGCGGTCGTCTACCTGCTCCGCGGCGGGATCGACGCGAACGCGGCCGGCCCGACCGCGATCGGGGTCTTCCTGGGGGCGAGCCTCGGGTCACGGATCGGGCACCGCCTCGATGTCCGGGTGCTGCGGCTGCTGTTCGTGGCCGTCCTGCTGTTCACGGCCTACGAGATGGCCCGGCGCGCCGTGGGCTGGACCTGATGGCGCCCGCTCGAACCTCGGTCGACGGAAGCCTCGAGGACGCGATCGCTCGGCTGCTCAGGGTGGGAACCTACGCTTCCGTCGTCCTGCTGCTGGTCGGCACGATCCTGCTGCTGGTCGAAGGCCGATCGCCGCTCGACCTTGGGCCGATCTTCGACCCGGGAACGATCGCCGCCGACCTTGTCGCCCTGCGGTCGGCCGGCTTCCTGTGGCTCGGGATCGTGGGCCTGATCGCCACGCCGAGCGCCCGGGTCGTGGCCGCGCTGGTCGGCTACGCCCGGCGCGGCGATGCCCGGATGGCGTCCGTCGCGGCCCTGATCCTCGTCGTCCTCGTGGCCGGTGTCATCGCCGGGCTGGGGGGAGGCTGAGGCGTGGATCTCGTCCTGCTGCTGATCTCGCTCGTCGTGATCCTGGCCGGGGCCGGCCTGTTCACCAACGGCATCGAGTGGTTCGGGCGAAAGCTGGGCCTGGCCGAGGGCGCGGTCGGCTCGGTCCTGGCCGCCGTCGGCACGGCGCTGCCCGAGACGATGATTCCGATCGTCGCGATCCTGTTCGCCGGCGGGGCGGCGTCCGCCGAGGTCGGCGTCGGCGCGATCCTCGGCGCGCCATTCATGCTCGCCACGCTGGCGATGTTCGTCACCGGGACCGCCGTCCTGATCGCCGCCCGGGGGCGCGCGAGCGGCGACGAGATGGTCGTCGACCCGGCCGTGCTGGCGGCCGACATGCGGACCTTCGCGATCACCTACGGCCTTGCGATCGGCGCCGCGATCGTGCTGCCCTCCGACCCGGCCTGGCCGAAGATCGCGGTCGCCATCGCCCTGGTCGTGATCTACGGCTGGTACGTCAAGCGCCACTTCGAGGCGGACCCGAGCATCGACGTCGAGGACCTCGGGCCGCTGCGCTTCAACCGCCTCGATCGGGGCCGTCCCGAGGATCCGGACTCCCCGCCGCGACTCCGGATCGTGTCCGCCCAGGTGCTGTTCGCGCTGGGCCTGATCATCGCCGGCGCGGTCGTGTTCGTGGACGCCGTCGAGCACGTCTCCGTGAGCCTCGGCGTCAGCGAGGTCCTGCTGGCGCTGGTGATCGCGCCGATCGCGACCGAGCTGCCGGAGAAGTTCAACACGATCATCTGGGTGCGCCAGGGCAAGGACACGCTGGCGATGGGCAACATCACCGGCGCGATGGTCTTCCAGTCGGCCATCCCGGTGTCGGTCGCGCTGATCTGGGCGCCGGCGACGTGGGTCGCCGGCCCGGGCAGCCTGCTCGCCTTCGGCTCGGCCGGCATCGCCTTCCTGTCGAGCGCGGCGATCTTCCTGCCGATGGCCCGCAACGGCCGGCTGCGGGGGCGCGGGCTGTTGCTCGGCGGGCTGTTCTATCTCGGCTACCTCGCCACCGTGGCGATCGGGGTCGGATTGGGCTGACGCCGGCGGCGCGGTCCGGCCCCCTGGACCGGCGGCTCGGGCCGTCCGGCTCGGGCGGTTGCGGTAGGTCCCGGCTCTATACTCGCCCCAAGATCGACCCGGTCGTGGCCTCGCGCCGCGCTCACGAGGAGCCCAACCGCCATGCTGACCGAGAAGCCGCAGGACGCCGAGGCCTCGCGGCCTGCGCCCGCACCCGTCGCCAACCCGCTCGACGACATGATCTGCTACTTCGAGGGTGACTACGTCCGGCTCGGCGACGCCAGGGTCAACATCATGACCCACGCCTTCATGTACGGGACCGCCGTGTTCGAGGGGATCCGAGGCTACTGGAACGAGGAGCAGGGCGTCCTCTACGGCCTCAAGGTCCGCGAGCACATGGAGCGCATCCGGCGGAACGCCGGGATCCTCCTGATGCACGACCTCCCACCGGTCGACGAGCTCGTGCGGATCGCGGTCGAGACCGTCCGCCGGAACGGCTTCCGCCAGGACGTCTACGTCCGGCCCTGCTTCTACAAGTCGTCGCGCGCGATCGGCGTCCGGCTCCACGAGCTGGAGCACGCCTTCACCGTCTTCAGCGTGCCGTTCGGGAACTACATCGACATCGAGCAGGGCGTCCGCCTGATGAGCTCGTCGTGGCGACGCAACGCCGACGATGCCCTGCCGGCCCGCGGCAAGATCGTCGGCGGCTACGTCAACATGGCCTTCCAGAAGTCCGAGGCGGAGCTCAACGGCTTCGACGAGGCCCTCGTCCTGACACCCGACGGCCACGCCTCGGAGGCGTCTGCGGCCAACATGTTCGTCGTCCGCGACGGCGTCCTGCTGACGCCGCCGGTCAGCGACGACATCCTCGAGGGCGTCACGCGTCGGGCGGTGATGGAGCTGGCCGAGGTCCTCGGCCTGCCCGTCGAGGTCCGCTCGATCGACCGCTCCGAAATCTACGTCGCCGACGAGATGTTCCTGTGCGGCACCGGCGTACAGCTGTCGCCGGTCGTCGAGCTCGATCACCGGCCGATCGGGGCCGGCGCGATCGGTCCGTTGACGAAGCAGCTCCACGCCGCGTACTTCGACGCCGTTCGCGGCCGCGATCCGCGGTTCGCCCACTGGCTGACGCCGATTCCGGCGCGGTAGGTACGTCGCCTCCGCCGCTGGTGGCGGCGCGTCAGGGTGCCGGCGGCGCGGTCAGCTGTGGTGTCGCGATACCGGTGATGACGATGAAGTCAGCCGGCACGGTCGGATCGGTCAGCGGCTCGATCGTCACGCCGAAGATCTCGGCGAGCGTGGCCGCCGTCAACGGGAAGGCGTCCTCGGCACCGTTGTAGGCACGGATCGTGGTGTCCGACAGCCCGCTCGTGTCGGGCCGCTGGTTCGGGGCGGCGGCGGCCATCCCGAGGTAGTTGAGGTAATGGGTCAGCGTCGCGGCCTCGCCCTGCCGGCCCGAGCCGTTGAGGACCCAGACCGCGGCGGCCTCGTTCGTCAGCGCCTCCCGGGCCTCGGCGAAGATCGGGTCGATCGTGAACGCCTCTCTGACGGCGGCCCGGATGCGTTCCACCCGCGGCTGGATGATGTAGCCCCGCGGCGGGCAGCTGAGGCACTCGACCTGGTAGTACGGCGGGGTGAAGATGATCGACCGGATGGAGCGGGCATCGATGTTTTCGGCCAGGCCGAGGAGCTGCGGCAGCAGCTCCCGCGGGAAGTCCGTACGGACGTTCTCGCCGACCGCCGTCGCCAGCGCCTCGATGTTCGGCAAGATCGTCGAGAGGTCCATCTGCTGCCGCAACGAGACGAGCACGCGCTGCTGGCGGGCGCCCCGCTCGAAGTCGCTCGTCGACTTGCGGGAGCGGGCGTAGTCGAGCGCCTCCGCGCCCGTCATGTGCTGCATGCCGGCCGGGATGAAGAGCCTGAAGCGCTGCCCATCGGACCGCGGGAAGTCGTTATCGAGGACCGGCACCTGGACGTTGACCGTCACGCCGCCGAGCGCGTCGACGGCGTTCCGGAAGCCCCGGAAGTTGACCTCGATGTAGTACTTGATGTCGAGGCCGTAGAGCTCGCCCAGGACCGACTTGAGGGCGTTGTAGCCACGAGTCCGGTTCGTTCCGGGGAACCAGTCGGGGTGGTTCCGAACCGCGACGTAGAGGCTGTTGATCTTGCCGCCGTAGACGGATCCGTAGGTGTTCCGGATCGGCCCCGGCGGCAGCGGCACGTCGACCGTATCGCGGGGCAGCTGGAACATCACGGCCTGGTTCGTCTGGGGATCGATCGAGAGGGTGATGAGGGTGTCGGTGTTGTGGCCGCCGCCCTGCTCGTCCGCCCCGATCAGCAGGATGTTCAGCCGCTCCCGGCCGTCCCATTGCGGAACCGACGGGGGCGTCACCGCCGGTCCGAGACTGGGCTCCGGCGTTGCCGTCTCGCCGGGCGCCGCGGGCGATTCTCCCGGCGGCTCGGACTCGGTCGGCTCACAGCCGTCGGCATCGGGATTGAAGATGCAGTCCGCCGTGGTCGCGAGGAGCAGGTCGTAGCGGGCGACCGCGACGTGCGCCAGGCCCATCACCAGCAGCACCGCGGCGAGGCCGGCAATGGACAGGATCCCGGCGCCGCGACTGAGGGACATGCCGGCGACCGCCGAGCGGCGACCCAGCGGGGCGTCGAGCGCTCGGGCGATCAGCCAGGCGTCGAAGATCGAGGCGCCGCGGTAGGCGAGCAGGACCAAGTTCAGCGCGAAGACCCCGCCGAGGAACCACGTTTGGAGGGCGATGCCGGCCAGCTCGATCGGGTCGAGCCGCACGGCGAACCCGGCTGCCAGGGCGCCGAGCAGCAATGGCGGGGCGGCCCAGCCGAGGGCCCGCCGCGAAGCGCCAAGGTAGGCCTGGCCGAGACCCGGGAAGAGGAGCGACAGGAATGCGGCGGTGAACGCCGACCGGCGGTGCAGGTGGCCCGCGGGGTAGGAGTCGTGGCCGGCCTGCATTGCGGGGTAGGATAGCCGGACTCTCCGCCCACCAGCGTTCGCGAGGCAGGCCCGCCCGCCACATGAGCACCACGACCGAGTCCGCCCCGAGCCCGGCCCCGCCAGGTCCGCTCCGGGACCTTCCGTCGCTGACCATCGACGGCCGTTCGTTCCGGCGCTGGGGGGTTCGAACGCACAAGGTCGAGTTCGGCGAGGACCTGATGGGCATCCTTCGGCGGTACGTGCCGCCGGTCGCTCAACCGGGCGACTGGATCGCCCTCTCGGAGAAGGTCGTCAGCGTCTGCCAGAACAACGTCCGCCACATCTCGACGGTCAGGGAGCGCTGGCTGGCCAGGCTGATCGTGAAGGGCGTCACGAAGTACCCGAAGGACATCGCCTGGTCGCACCCCAAGAAGATGCAGGCGGCGATCGACATGGCCGGCTACCCGCGGATGCTGGCCGCAACGTTCTTCGGGACGATCACCCGCGCCGTGGGCATCCGCGGCGTGTTCTGGCGGATCGCCGGGCGGGTCAGCGAGATCGACGGCTTCAACCCCGACGCGATGTGGCCCTACACCGAGTACTGCGTCCTGCCACCGATCGATCCGGAGGGCGTCTGCCGGGCGGTGGAAGTGGAGCTCGGGGTCCCGGCCGCGATCATCGATGGCAACAACATCGACGTGAAAATCATCTCGATGAGCCCCGGCATACCCGTGTCGAAGGCCGACGCGCGCCTGATCCTGCTCGACAACCCGATGGGCCAGGATGACGAGATGACGCCGGTCATCCTCGTACGCCCGTCGCCAGCCGGCAGCCCCTGACCGCCACCGGGTCGCGAGGCCCTGACCGAGGGGCGGGCCGGGTACGATAGCGGCCCCATGTTCCGACCCGCCCCGTCGCGTCCCGATTTCGTGGCCCAGGAGCACGAGCTGCTGGAGCTGTGGCGCGAGCGCGGGACGTTCGCGAAGTTGCGGGCCCAGAATGCCGGCGGTCCGCGCTGGAGCTTCCTCGACGGTCCGATCACCGCCAACAACCCGATGGGCGTCCACCATGCCTGGGGCCGGACGTACAAGGACATCTTCCAGCGCTTCCACGCGATGCTCGGCGAGGACCAGCGCTGGCAGAACGGCTTCGACTGCCAGGGTCTGTGGGTCGAGGTCAACGTCGAGCGCGAGCTGAACTTCACGAACAAG
>DATHRO010000054.1:0-3451 GCA_035465135.1 Candidatus Deferrimicrobiaceae bacterium | reverse complement strand
GAGGTCTTCACGGCTGGCATCGAGCTCGGCGGCGGAATCCGATCGCCCTACCCGAAGGGCCTGCTGATCGGCCGCGTGGTCGACGTCGACCGCGACCCGAACGAGGTCGTCCAGACCGTCTTCCTGGAGCCCGCGGCGGCGCTCGATCGGCTCGAGTACCTGCTCGTCATCACGAACTACGAGGGCGGTCTGACCGGACCCTTGGAGAGCCTCGTCCCGTGCGAGCCGACCGAGGGCGGGACGCTGCCCGACAGCGACCAGCCGTGCCCTTCGCCGCCGCCCGGCGGCTGAGACCTGTCGCCTCCGCGCACCACCCGGGGTTCCGGGGCAGCCACCTCAACCACACCGCACCGCCCCGCTTCGCGATTCACCGCAGTGCCCCGCGTCAGGGTTGGTAGTACGGAAGCGGCATTGAGCCGCGGGGGTCGCGCCCGGGAGGCTGGGCCGAGCACTCATCGCTCACCGGAGTTGCCCCGCCATGCGCCTTCGCCCTCGGCTCGCCTCCCTGCTCGCCGTGCTCCTCCTCGCGACCCCCGGCCTCGTCGTCGGAGCGCAGGCCGCGACGGTCGCCGGCACGTCCGGCGAAGCGGCGCCCGGCACAGCGACGCCCCCGAAGGTCGTCATCGTCGTCGGTGCGACCCACGAGTACACCTCGTCGTATCGCCGGGATGCCGACGGCTTCGCCCAGGTCGCCAGCGACTACGGCGCGAACGTCGTCAAGGTCTACAGCCCCAACGCGACGTGGAGGAACGTCAAGGCGGCGGCCCAGGGCGCCTCAATCCTTATCTACCTTGGCCATGGCTCGGGCTACCCGCGCTACGACGACTCCGTCTTCAACCCCGACGGCCACGACGGCATGGGTCTCAACAAGGCGTCGAATCCCGACGACTACGTGGTGCGGTACTACGGCGAGAGCTACGTGGCCGACCAGATCCGGCTGGCCAGGAACGCCGTCGTGATCCTCAGCCACCTCTGCTACGCCTCGGGCAACTCGGAGTCCGGCGATCCCGAGCCCAGCTACCCGGTCGCCCGCCAGCGGATCGACAACTTCGCGTCGGGCTTCCTGCGGGCCGGCGCCCGCGCCGTCATCGCCGACGTCTGGGACGGCGGCGTCGAGGCCTACCTCCGCGACATCCTCTCCGCCGACACGACGATCGGCGACATGTGGCGCAACTCGCCGTCGAACCACGGCCACCAGATGCCGTTCGTCCCGGCTCGCAACCCGGCCTACGAAGCGATCATGGACCCCAACACCTGGACGAGTGGCTTCTACCGCTCGATCGTCGGCAATCTGTCGATGACCACCGGCGAGGTCCGGGACGGCGCCGACGCGCCGTTCACGAGCGCCGCTCCGGAGGTCTGGTCGGTCGATGGCGCCGACGTGATCACGCCGAACTTCGACGGGCTCCACGACCGGCTCGATCTCGTCGCCCGTTTCTCCGAGACCGCGACCTGGACGGCGCGTGTTCGCGACACCGGCGGCACGGTGCTCCGGAGCCAGTCGGGTGTCGGCCACCAGGCGTTCATCGGCTGGGATGCCCTGGTCGACGGCGATCCAGCATCCGTCGGCGACTACAGCTGGGAGCTGAGCGCCTCGGCCGGCGGCTCGGGCGACCCCACGGCGTCGACCGACGGGACCTTCTCGATCGTCCCGGCCGACGCTTCGGCGACCGCCGTCCTGGCGTTCGCCGCGACCAGCGGCAGCGCCACGAACAGCTCGACGGTCGAGTTCGCGTTGACCTTCGCCGGCGAGGTCAGCGGCCTCGGGGCCTCCGATTTCGTCAGGACCGGTTCCGCCGCCGGGTGCGTGATCGGGACGCCGAGCGGTGCCGGCAGCGCCTGGGTCGTGCCGGTCACGAAGTGCAAGACGGGGACCCTCGGCCTGACGCTGAGCGCGGAGTCCGTCACCGACGTCGACGGCGGCCTCGGCCCGGCCGGCTGGGTGAGCTCGGAGACCGTCAGGATCGACTTGACGGCGCCCACGACCAAGGCCCCGAAGGCGAAGCTGGTGTCCGGGCAGTCGCTGGCGTCGGCGGCCCGGAAGGCCGCGTTCCCGGTTCGCCTGAGGTGGGCCGGCAGCGACAGCGGCGGCGCCGGGCTCGCCGACTACGACGTCGCCTGGAGCGTCAACGGCAGCGCCTGGACGATGATCTCGAGCCACGTGCCGACGGCGAGCCTGGAGCTCGACCTCAAGCCCGGCACGACGTACCGCTTCCGCGTCCGGGCGCGCGACAAGGCCGGCAACGTCGGCGCCTGGGCGGCCGGACCGACGGTGCGCCCAAAGCTGGTCCAGCAGACCTCGTCCCGAATCGTCTGGCGCAAGGCCTGGTCGGGCGCCTCGGATGCCGGTTACTCGGGCGGCTCGGTGCGCCACTCGGCGACGCTGAAGGCCAAGGCGATCTACACGTTCAAGGGCCGGAGCATCGGCTTCGTCACGACGTTCGGTCCCGATCGCGGGTCGGTCAAGGTCGTGATCGACGGCACGTACGTGACGACGCTCGACCTTTCTTCCGGTGAGCCGGGCCAGCGGGTCGTGGCCTTCAGCCGTAACTGGAAGCTCGTCGGGACGCACACGATCAAGCTGGTCGTTCGGGCCACGTCCGGCCATCCGCGGGTCGACGTCGACGCCTTCGCAGTCCTGCGCTGACGGTGCGGCGGCGGCGCCCCATCCGGACCGCACCGCACCACACCGCACCCATCGGTACCAGCCCGCCGCGGGACCTTCGTACGGCTGCCCGACCGTGAGCCGCGCACCTAGCGTCGCAAGCGGCGCGACCGCCCCATCGTGCCCAGGCCACCGACCCCGCCAGCCGGAACGCCAAGCCATGACAGCACCGCCGCCGAGACCGTCACTCCGCCACCGAGCAGCGGACAGCCTGCGCTCAGGTGCGGCCGCCGTCACGGCCGCCGCCCTGCTCGTCCCGCTGGTCCTCGTCGGCCCGGTCGGCGCGACCGGGCTGGCGCCCAGGATTCCCTCGACGATCCCTGCGGTCGATCCCGCAGCGGCGCCGTCGGCCCATTACCTCGACGCGCTGGAGCACGAGCTCGAGGTCCTCGAGTTCGAGCCCGGCGAGCGCGTGACCATCCCCTTCCAGCCGCGTGCCTCTGACCGCTGGCCGATCGGCGGCAGCCTGCCGCGGGCCCTGCCTGCGGGCTACGCGACCGGCGCCGAGATGCGGGCCGCCCCAGCGGACGCGGCGTGGTCCATTGGCGCGCCGCCCGATCTGCGCGATCCGGGCTCGGCCGAGCCCTCGCTCGAGGGGGTCGATCAGGACGGCGGCGCGACAGGGAGCCTCGCAACCGGGACGTCGTGGAGCGCCTCGACCGGCGACGAGAACGTTGCGGCCGCGGCCGTCGGCGAGAACGGGCTGCGGCGCGAGGTCTTCGGGTTCCTGCCGTACTGGGAGGTGTCTGGCTCGGTCGACCTCGACTACCGGACGCTCTCGACGAT
>DATHRO010000053.1:0-6132 GCA_035465135.1 Candidatus Deferrimicrobiaceae bacterium | reverse complement strand
GTCGTCGTGGCCGCCGACGACGGCGTCATGCCCCAGACGCTCGAGGCCATCAGCCATGCCAAGGCCGCCAAGGTGCCGATCGTCATCGCCCTCAACAAGATCGACAAGCCGGACGCCAACCCCGATCGGGTCAAGACCGAGCTGACCGAGGCCGGCGTGGTCATCGAGGAGTACGGCGGCGACACGCCGCTCGTGCCCGTCTCGGCCAAGAGCCGCGTCGGGCTCGAGGACCTGGTCGACATGGTCCTGCTGGTCGCCGATCTGCAGGAGCTGAAGGCCAATCCCAAGCGGACGGCCATCGGCACGATCGTCGAGGCCCGCATGGACAAGGGCCGCGGCCCCGTGGCGACGGTCCTCGTCCAGACGGGCACCCTCCGGGTCGGCGACGTCATCGTCGTCGGCGAGACGTTCGGCCGTGTCCGGGCGCTCGAGAACGAGGCCGGCAAGCGGATGTCGAAGACCGGCCCGGCGACGGCCGCCGTCGTGCTCGGCCTGGCCGAGGTCCCGGAGGCCGGCGACGTCCTGCGAGTCGTCGCCGACGAGAAGGGGGCCCGGGCCCAGGTGGAGGCACGGCGGGCGCAGCTCGCCGCGAAGGGTGGCGAGGGCAGCGGCCGGGCGACGCTCGAGGACCTCTACCGCCAGATCCAGGCCGGCCAGGCCAAGGAGCTGCGGATCATCCTCAAGGCTGATGTCTCGGGCTCGCTCGGCGCCATCACCCACGCTCTCGATCAGCTGCCGACCGAGGAGGTCAAGCTCAACGTCCTGCACGAGGGCGCCGGGGAGATCAGCGACAACGACATCCTGCTGGCCTCGGCTTCGAACGCGATCGTCGTCGGCTTCAACACGACGATCAGCGACACCGCCCGCCGGATGGCCGATGCCGAGAAGGTCGACGTCCGGCTGTACGACATCATCTACCAGCTGACCGACGACATCGAGAAGGCCCTGACCGGGATGCTCGAGCCCGAGCAGGTCGAGGTCGTCGAGGGTCGGGCCGAGGTTCGCAAGATCATCAAGGTCGGCCGCGCCGTCATCGCCGGGTCGTACGTCACTGACGGCCGGATCGTCCGCAACGGCGGCGCGCGGCTGTGGCGCGGCGGCAAGGTCGTCGAAACGGACAAGATCGAATCACTGCGGCGCTTCAAGGACGACGTGCGCGAGGTCCAGACGGGCTTCGAGTGCGGCATCGGCCTGGCCTCGACGAGCGACATCGTCGAGGGCGACATCATCGAGTGCTTCACCACCCAGTCGGTCAGCCGATCGACGGCGTCCTGAGGCGCCCCACGCCCGCCTCGCGTTCTCGGAAGGAGCGTTCGTGACCGCGCGAACGGATCGCATCGACCAGCTGATCCGCGAGGAGCTCGGCGAGATCCTGGCGCGCGACGTGCAGGACCCGCGAATCGGGTTCACGACGGTCACCTCCGTCGAGACCTCTCCGGACCTGTCCCACGCCCGGGTCTGGGTCAGCGTGATCGGCCAGCCGGCCGAGCGGGACGCGGCCCTCCAGGGCCTGCGTCGGGCGATGCCGTTCGTTCGCCGCGAGCTGGCCCGCCGGCTGACGCTGCGGCGGGTACCAGAGCTCCACGTGCGCCTCGACGACACGGCCGAGCGCGGGACCCGCGTCCTGCGCCTGCTGTCGGAGCTCGAGACCGGGGCGATCCCGGACGAGTCCGCAGCGCCCGAATCACTCCCGACGCCGGTGGGACGCGTGGCCCGCGAGGGCGACGCCGAGACCGATCCGGGCGCGGTCGCCCCGCGCGCTGACGAGCCGGTCCGGCCGCCGCGGCGTCGACGCCGGGAGCCACGCCGATGAGCGTCGAGCTCCGGCCGTGGCTCGAGGCCGTGCCGCAGGCCGCCGTCGAGCGGATCACGACGGCCCGACGGCCGCTGATCGTCGGCCACGAGAACCCCGATGCCGACACGCTCGGCGCGGCTCTCGGTGTGGCCCTCATCGTCGAGGCTCGAGGTGGTCGCGCAGACCTCGTCTGCAGCGATCCGATCCCGGAGCTGTACGCATTCCTCGACGGGATGGACCGGTTCCGGACCGATCCCGATCCGAATACCGCCCACGACCTGCTCGTCGTCTGCGACTGCGGCTCGCTCGACCGAGTCGGCGCCGTGCGCGAGCGCCACGCGGCGCTGTTCAGCCGCCTGCCGCTGGTGATCGTCGACCACCATCGCTCGAACGCCGACGGAGGGCCGGCCGACTGGGTCGATCCCGAGGCGGCTGCGACGTGCGAGCTCATCGCACTCCTGGCGGCCCATCTCGACGTCCCACTCAACACCGGCGACGGGGCCCTCGCGGCGGCCCTGATGGCCGGCATCGTCATGGACACCGCGACGTTCGCCCATCCCAATGCCACGCCCCGGACGCTCGCCGTCTCGGCGGCCCTGGTCGCGGCCGGTGCGCCGCTGTCGGACATCTCAAGGCGCCTGTACCGCACGAAGCCCGACGCCCAGCTGCGGCTGTTCGGACGCGTGCTCGACCGCCTCGACACGGCCGCGGGCGGCCGGATCATCCACAGCAGCCTGACGAACGCCGATCTCGAGGCGACCGGCACCACCGGCCCACACTCAGAGGGCCTGATCGACCTCCTCGCTCAGTCGGAGAGCGCCGAGATCGCGATCCTGTTCAAGGAGAACTCGCCCGAGGCGACGAGGATCTCGATCCGGACCCGGGATGGCGGCCTCGACGCGACACGCTTGACCGCGGCGTTCGGGGGCGGCGGCCATGCTCGCGCGGCGGGAGCAACGGTCGCGGCGCCTCTCGACGAGGCCCGACGGCGGGTGCTCGCCGAGGCCGGCCGGCTGCTGGACGCCACGGCCTCGGGCTAGCGCCATGCCACGACAGCCGGATACGCCCGGCATGGACGGCATCCTCGTCGTCGCCAAGCCGGCCGGCCCCACGTCGCACGACGTCGTGGCCCTCGTCCGCCGTCTCGCCGGGACCCGCCGGATCGGCCACGGCGGGACCCTCGACCCCTTCGCCAGCGGCGTGCTGCCGCTGTTCCTCGGTGCGGCGACCCGCCTCGTCGAGTACCACCTCGGCGACGATAAGGCCTATCGGGCGACGGTCTGCTTCGGGGCCGCGTCCACGACCGACGATCTCGACGGCGAGCTGACGCCGAGCGCCGCGCCCGCGCCGACCCGCGAGGCCGTCGAGGTGGCGCTCGGGGCGCTGCTGGGACCACAGCTCCAGCGGCCGCCAGCGTACTCGGCAATCCAGGTCGGCGGACGGCGGGCGTACGCCATGGCCCGCTCCGGCGAAACGCCGGACCTCAAGCCACGCCCGGTCGTCCTGCGGTCGCTCGAGCTCCGTGAGTGGAATGCCGGGGATCCCGAGCGCCCGATCGCGATCGTCGACGTGACCTGCTCCGCGGGAACGTATGTCCGAGCCCTGGCGCGAGATCTCGGTTCCGCCGTCGGCTCGGCCGCGTACCTTGGGGCGCTCATCCGGCGTCGAAGTGGGCCGTTCACCGAGGACGACGCCCATGGGCTGGAGGCGCTCCGCGAGGCCGCGTCGGCACGAGGACCGGCGGGCATCGCGGACCTGCTCCTGTCCGCGGACTTCGGGCTTGAGCGGCTGCCGGCCGTGGCGCTCACCCCGGCGGAGATCCGCGACGCCACCCAGGGCCGGTTCGTGCGGCCGGTGGCCGGCGTCGCCGATACGCCCGAGAACGTGCCGTTGAGGCTGCTCGACCAAGCCGGCGCCATCGTCGGGATCGGCCGGCGTGACGGGCGCCGGATCGCGCCGACGAAGATCCTCCACCGCTGATCGCCGGACCGGAGGCCCATCGACCATGCACGTCGTTCCCGGCATCGAGGCCCTCGAACCGGCCCATGGCCCGCTGTTCGTCGTGGTCGGCGTCTTCGACGGCCTGCATCGGGGCCACCTCTACCTCCTGGATGAGCTCGAGCGTGCCGCCGCGACTCGCGCCGCGAACGCCGCGGTCGTGACGTTCGACCATCACCCCGATGAGATCGTCATCGGCTCGGCGCCTCCGCTGCTGTGCGACCCACAGGAGCGACTGGAGCGGCTGGCCGCAGCCGGCGTCGACGTGACCGTCGTCCAGCACTTCGACGTCGCGCTGCGGATGACGACCTACGATGCGTTCATTCGCCAGATCGCCGAGCGCAGCAAGCTGGCCGGCTTCCTGATGACCCCGGACTCGTCGTTCGGCTACGAGCGAGGCGGAACGCCCGAGACCGTCGCCGACCTCGGTCGCGTGATGGGCTACGAGGTCGCGGTCGTGCCGCCGTTCGAGCTCGACGGCCAGCCGGTCAGGAGCTCCGACATCCGGGGGGCGATCGCGGCCGGCGACCTGCGGGCTGCCGAGCGTCTGCTCGGCCGTCCCGTAACGCTCAGCGCGACGCTGGGGCAGGCCGACGACCACGGGGTCCACAGCCTGCGGTTCGACTTGCCCGTCGCCCTGCCCCCGGCCGGTGTCTACGCGGCCAGGCTCGAGGGTAGTGGGGGGCCGGCCAGCGTCGTCGTCCGGGCGGGCGCCGCCGGCGTCCGGATCGACACCGAGGCCGGGCCGGCCGATGGGCGGCGGATCACACTCGAGCTGATTGCCCCGACCTGACGGCTGCCGAACGTGCACGAAGGGGCCCCGGCTGCTATCCTCCGCCGGTCATAGCCAGCTGTGGAAGTACCAATAGTCAAGTTCGTGTCGGAGGACCGAGTGCCGCTCGCGCCCGAGGGGAAGCAGGAGATCATTGCCGAGTACGCCGTCGCTGACGACGACACCGGCTCGCCGGAGGTCCAGATCGCGCTCCTCACGGAGCGGATCAAGGGCCTGACCGAGCACCTTCGCCGCTTTCCCAAGGACAACCATTCGCGACGCGGCCTCCTCAAGCTCGTCGGCCAGCGCCGTCGCCTTCTCGCGTACCTCGTGAAGAAGGACAACGCCCGCTACCGCGCCGTCATCGGACGGCTCGGGCTCCGCCGCTAGCCTCGCTTGCGCCGGCCGCACGGCCGGCAGCCCGCCGCGGCGGGCAGCCAGAGGCAGCCACGGGTCGACTGCAGCCAGGTCGTCGCCTTCTCCACGGCAGGAGGAACAACACCCCGTGTCCACGGTCTTCGAGACCCAGTTCGCCGGTCAGACGCTTACGATCGAGACCGGCCGGCTCGCCATGCTCGCCGGGGGGTCGGTCACCGTCCGGTTCGGCGATACGATCGTCCTCGGCACCGCCAACCGGTCCGCTCCCCGGCCCGGCCTCGACTTCTTCCCGCTCACCGTCGACTTCGAGGAGCGGATGTACGCCGCCGGCAAGATCCCGGGCGGCTTCATCAAGCGCGAGTCGCGGCCGTCAGAGGCCGCGATCCTCGCCGCGCGCCTGACCGACCGCCCGATCCGGCCGCTGTTCCCCGAGGGCTACAAGGACGACGTCCAGGTCGTGCTGACGGTCCTGTCGACCGACCAGGAGAATGACCCCGACGTCATCGGCACGGTCGCCGCGTCTGCCGCGCTGACGATCAGCGAGATCCCGTTCCTCGGGCCGGTGGGAGCCGTCAGGGTCGGGCGGATCGACGGCGAGTTCGTCGTCAACCCGACGTACAGCCAGTTGGAGGAGTCGGAGCTCGACCTGATCGTCTCCGGCACGCGCGACGCGATCATGATGGTCGAGGCGGGCGTCAAGATCCTGCCCGAGGACGTGATGGCCGAGGCCATCCTGTTCGGCCACCGGTCGCTGCTGCCGCTGATCGAGCTCCAGGAGAAGCTCCGGGAGCTCGTGGGCAAGCCCAAGCGCCTGCCGTACATCGAGCCGGCGACCGGTTCGGTGGTCAAGTTCACCGAGCTGGCGAAGGCGGGCGGCGAGTTCGTCGTGGTCGACGTCGAGACCACCGGCACCGATCCCAAGATGGCCGATCTCGTCGAGGTCGCCGCGGTGCGCGTCAAGGGCGGCAAGATCACCGACCGCTGGTCCACGCTCGTCAACCCGGGCCGCCCCATCGTGGGCAACCAGATGCACGGCATCACCGACAAGGACATCAAGGGCGCTCCGACCCCGGCCGAGGCAGCCCGCAAGGCGCTCGACTTCGTGGGCGATGCGCCCTTCGTCGGCCACTCCGTCGGGTTCGACATCGCGTTCATCGAGGAAGCCCTCGGTGACGGCACCCGCGTGGAG
>DATHRO010000052.1:0-8083 GCA_035465135.1 Candidatus Deferrimicrobiaceae bacterium | reverse complement strand
GGTCGCCGGTGTCGACCCGGCGATCATGGGCGTCGGACCCGTGCCGGCTTCGCGCAAGGCGCTGGCGCGCGCGGGGCTGGCGGTCGAGGATCTCGACCTCGTCGAGCTCAACGAGGCGTTCGCCTCGCAGTCGCTCGTCTGCATCGACGAGCTGGAGCTCGATCCGGAGAAGGTCAACGTCAACGGCGGCGCGATCGCGCTCGGCCATCCGCTGGGTGCCTCGGGAGCGCGGCTCATGACGATGCTGGTGCACGAACTCCGGCGGCGCGGCGGCCGCTACGGCCTGGCCACGATGTGCATCGGCGTGGGCCAGGGCATCGCGACGATCGTCGAGCGGATCGAGAGCTAGTCGTCCGCTCCCGCGGGACCCTGGTCCAGCAGCTGCCAGGCGCGGGCGACTGCCGCTTCGGGCGCCTCATCGCGGGCCAGGCCGGTCACGGCAGCCTCGAGCGTCACCGGTGCTCCGGCGGCGCTGAGCCAGACCTCACAATCGGCGATCAACCGCTCGGCGAGGACGGTCGCCGCGCGCTCACTCGACTCGGGTAGCAGCAGCTGAAAGCGGACCTCGCCGATCCGGGTCACGAGGTCGGTCGCTCGGACGCCGCGCCGGAGAACGTGCGCAACCGGACCGGCGACCCGACGCAGCCACTCGGTGACGTGGTCCGGTGGCGGGGCGCCGTCGATCGTGCCGATTGCCGGCCGAGCGGCGAGCACCACGATCGCGGCGTGCCGGCGATAGCGCCGGCCCCGGGCCGACTCACGCCGAAGGGCCTCGTTCCAGTCGAGCCGCGAGACGAGCGCCACGAGCGGATTCGCCGGAGCCGGGACGGCGTCGTCGACCGGCGCAGGCCGGCCGCGACGGGCGTGACGGCCGTCGAGGAAGGCCTCGATGACGTGCCCGGCTCGCTCGTCGGCGAGCTCGGGCAGGGCGAAGCGGCGTGCGCGACTGGACTCGGGGCTGGCCATCTGGCTCCGGTGGTGGCGGGGGATGCGAGAACGATAGCGGACGCCGTCGAAATCGGCGGCCCGGTGGCGCCCGGGTCGCCCGGCAGCTCGATTTCGACGAAGGTGGTTGTCGGAATCGGTTGGGCTGCGTACGATTGGCGGGTCGCCGACGCTGGCGACGAGCGCGACCCAGCCGGAGTAAGGAACGCCTGATGATCGAACAGCAGCCGATCGAGCTCTCTCTCAGCGATGCCGCCGCGACGAAGCTGCGTGAGCTGACGAAGGAAGAGTCCAGCCCGGACATCGGCCTGCGGGTGTACGTCTATTCGGGCGGCTGCTCGGGCTTCCGCTACGGGATGATGCTCGAGGACCAGCCCACGGCAGACGATAACGTCCTCGAGGCGAACGGCGTCAAGGTCTACGTTGATCCCCAGAGCATCCCGCTGCTGAGTGGCTCCGAGATCGACTACGTCGACACCCTCATGGGTGCGGGCTTCACGGTCAACAACCCGAACGCGGTCGCGGCCTGCGGCTGCGGCTCCAGCTTCCGGACCGCGGATGACGCGGGCAAGGCCCGCAGCTGCGCGCACTGAATCATCGATCGAACGGGCGTCCCCTCCGAAGCCGCCGGCACACCGGCGGCTTCGTGATTCCCACTCGGCCGTGACCGCGCCGCCGGCTCCGACACCGCAGGCCCCGTCTCCCCGGGTCCTCGTCAGTGAGCCCGTCGCCCCGAAGCTTGAGTCGCTTATCCGCGACGCCGACGCGCGTGCCGATCGGTGGTTTGACGGGCGCAAGGCGCCCGGGCTCATCTACGGCGTGCTCGTCGACGGCCGGCTGGTGCACGCTCGCGGCCTGGGCACGCTGCGGGTCGGGGCCGAGGCGCCACCGGATCTCGAATCGGCGTTCCGGATCGCGTCGATCACGAAGAGCTTCACGGCCGCGACCGTGCTGCTGTTGCGCGACGACGGTCGGCTGGCCCTCGACGACCCGGCCGAGCGCTACGTGCCCGAGCTCGCGTCGTGGCGGTACCCGACGGCCGACTCGCCACGGATCACGATCCGCCACCTCCTGACGATGACGGCGGGCCTGCCGAGCGACGACCCGTGGGGCGACCGGCAGCAGGGTCTGGACCTCGCGTCGTTCTCGGAGCTATTGCGCGGCGGGCTGTCGTTCGCCTTCACGCCGGGCACGAGGTTCGAGTACTCCAATCTCGGCTACGGGATCCTCGGCCGGGTGATCACGAACGTCGCCGGTCGTGAATACCGCGAGGTCGTGCGGGAGCGGCTGCTCCAGCCGCTCGGCATGGCGGCCACCGGCTATCTCGCCGAGGAGGTCCCACCGGAGCGCCTGGCTCACGGCTACGTGTGGCGGGACGACAACGGGTTCCTCGAGGAGCCGATGGACGGCTACGGCGCCCTGGCCTCGATGGGCGGCGTGTTCACGACCCTGCCCGACCTCGCTCGCTGGGTTTCCGGCTTCGTGGACGCCTGGCCGCCGCGCGACGACCCGGACGACGGCCACCCGCTGCCGCGCGCGGTCCGGCGCGAGATGCAGCAGCCGATCATGCCGTTCGCGCTGGCCACGCTGCGGACCTCGGCCGAGGTACCGACGGTCGAAAGCATCCACTACGGCTACGGCCTGTTCATCGTCGAGGACTTCCGCATCGGGCGAACGATCAGCCACAGCGGCGGCTACCCGGGCTTCGGGTCGCAGATGCGCTGGCACCCTGCGTCGGGCCTGGCCGTGGTCGGGATGGCCAACGGCCGCTACGCCCCGGTCACCCCGCTGCTGCGCGAGATGCTGACCGAGCTCATCGTCGGCGAGGCCGCCCCGTCGCGCCGAATCGGCCCCGCCGACGCGACGACCGCCGCCCGGTCGGCGGTCGAGGCGCTCCTGGCGCGCTGGGACGATGCCACCGCCGCCGCGTTGTTCGCGATGAACGTCGAGCTCGACGAGCCGATCGAGGACCGGCGCAGGGCCCTCGACAAGCTGCGCGCTGACCACGGGCGCCTCGTGCCGGATCCGGACCTCCAGGCGCGCTCGGAGTCGCCGTTCCACCTCGAGTGGTGGCTGCGCGGCGAGCGCGGCCGCGTGCGAGTCGAGATCCTGCTCTCGCCGGAGCTGCCGCCGCGGGTCCAGGCGTTGAATCTCTACTCCGTGCCTGACCCATCCCCGGAGCTGGCGGCCGCGGCCGCCCGGATTGTCCAGGCCCTCGGACCGGACGACGGCGCGGCGCCCGTGATCCCAGCCGAGCTTCCGTTGGCGGAGGCGGTCGATCGGGCCGCGTTGGGCCGGGCCCTGCGAGCCACCGAGGCGAGATTCGGCGGGCTGACGCTCGGCCCGGCCATCGCCGGCGACGGCGTCAAGGCGGCGACGTACCGCCTCACCGGCGAGCAGGGCAGCGTCGAGCTGGCGATCGAGTGGAGCTCGGAGGCAAACGCCTTGTCGTCGGTGGGTCTGCTGCCGGTCCGCCAGTCGTCCGTCGACCTCGAGTAGCTCGAGCCGCCGCCGCGCCTGCACGATCGCTGCACAAGACGTATCGTGTGCGCCGAATGGTTCGGTGACGCCGAACCATCACGCAGCCTGGCAGGGGAGCCCGACCATCGACCCGTCCGCGCGTTCCGCGCTGATCGACCACGTCATCGCCGGCTACGAGGCCGTGATGATTCGCCTGGCCGACGTCCACGCCCCCGAGTTCGTCGAGATCGACCTGACGATGCCGCGAGCCAAGGTGCTGTACCTGCTCGGTGCGCTCGGTGAGCTCCACATGTCGGACCTCTCGACCCGGCTCGGCGTGTCGCTGCCGACGATCAGCGGGCTGGTCGAGCGGCTCGTCGAGGCCGGCCTTGCGAGCCGGCATGACGACCCCAGCGACCGGCGCCAGGTGATCGTGGCCATCACGCCCGCGGGCGTGACGATGCTCGATCGCTTCCGTGACCTCAGCGCGCGCCAGATGCGGCGCCTGCTGGAGGTGCTCGACGACGCCGATCTTGAGCACGCTCAGTCATTCCTGAACGTCCTCGAGCGCGGCGTCGGCCGCCTCGCACCCGAAGCCGCGCCAGCCCCCGAGGAGGCCAGCACGTGACCCGACTGTCCGAGTTCGCCGTTGCCCGCCGCAGCGTGACCCTGCTGCTGGCCGGGGCCCTGTTCGTCTCCGGAATCGTGGCTTGGGGCGACCTGAAGCAGGAGCTCCTGCCCGACGTCCAGCTGCCGGTCATCAGCATCATCGCGCCGCTCCCGGGGGCCGGCGCCGCCGACGTGGCCGAGCAGGTCGCCAAGCCAATCGAGCGGGTCGTCGCCGGGGTCCCGCGCCTCGAGCAGATGCAGTCGGTGTCGGCCAACTCGATTGCCCTGGTCATCGCCGAGTTCTCGTTCGGGACGGACGTCAAGGAGACACGCGCCGCGATCGAGCAGGGCCTCCAGGGTGCCGGCCTGCCCGACGGTGTGACGCCGGACGTCAACCCCCTCGACATCAACGCCGCGCCGGTCATCATCGCGTCCGTCGCGGCCCGTTCCGACGACGGTGTCGCCGACGCCGCGGCCATCGCCCGCGACGTGATCCGGCCCGCGCTCCTCGGGCTCGAGGGCGTGGGCAGCGTCGACGTCACCGGTGGCGAGGAGCCGCGGGTCACGATCACGCTTGATCCCGCGGCGCTGGCTCGGACCGGAGTTTCGGTCGGCCAGGTCAGCGGCGTGCTCGCGGCCAACAACCTGACGATCCCGTCCGGCCAGCTCGGCTTCGATGGCACGCGGATCCCCGTCTCGACGCTCGGCCGCCTCGATTCCGTTGACGAGATCCGGGACCTGCCGGTCGGGGTCGTGATGCAGCCGACCCTCCCGGACCAGCCGCCGGCGCCGCCGACCGTCGTCACGATTGGCGATCTCGGAACCGTAGAGCTCGAGGACGTGGCAGCGACGGGCTTCGCCCGGACGAACGGCCAACCGTCGGTCTCGATCTCGATCTCGAAGACATCGACGGCCAACACCGTCCAGGTCGCCGACGCGGTCAGCGAGACCCTCGAGGAGCTGGGCCAGCGTCACGCCGACGTCGTCACGGTCACGGTCGTCAGCGACCTGTCGGCGTTCATCAAGGAGTCGCAGGACGGGCTGCTGCGCGAGGGCGGTCTGGGCGCGGCCTTCGCGATCCTGACGATCTTCCTGTTCCTCTTCAGCATCCGCTCGACGACCGTCGCGGCAGTCAGCATCCCGCTGTCGCTGCTGACGGCGCTGGTGATCATGCAGGCGACCGGGATCTCCCTGAACGTCATGACCCTTGGCGGGCTGGCCGTGGCGGTCGGCCGCGTGGTCGACGACGCGATCGTGGTCCTCGAGAACATCTACCGCCACCGGGCACTCGGCGAGGACAAGCTGACGGCCGTGCTGGCCGGGCCGCGCGAGGTGGCGAGCGCGATCACCTCGGCGACGATCACGACCGTCGGGGTGTTCCTGCCGATCGGCTTCGTCGGCGGCTTCGTGTCGCAGTTCTTCCTGCCCTTCGCGCTGACCGTGACGTTCGCGCTCCTGGCTTCGCTCGTGTGCGCGCTGACGGTCGTGCCGGTGCTGGCCTACCTGCTCATCGACCGGGTCCGGCTCAACGTCGACGAGGACGGCGAGCCGCGGAACTCGCTGTGGCTGCGGGCATACACGCCCACGATCAAGGCGGCGCTGCGCAACCGCTGGACCAAGCTGGCCACGCTGGCCATCGGCCTGGCGCTGTTCGCCGGCACGACGGCCATCGCGCCACTGCTGCCGACCGCGTTCATCAACGCCGGCGCCGAGAAGATCCTCCAGGTGACCGTCGCGCCGCCCTCGGGCGCCAGCTCGGCGGCCGTCCAGGAGCGGGCCGAGCAGGCCGAGGGAATCCTGCTCGGGGTCGACGAGGTCGAGCTCGTCGAGACCTCGATCCCGGGCGAGGGCGAGGCCGGCTTCCAGGCCCTCGTCGCGGCCTTCAGCGGCCGCCCGGCGAACAGCGCCCGGCTGACCGTCCGGCTCGAGGACAGCGCCGACTTGACCGAGTCGTCGAAGCGCCTGTCCGATGCCCTGGCCCCGGTCAAGACCGACGGCTACGACGTCGCCGTGTCCCAGGCCGCCGGGTTCACCTCGAACAACCTCAACGTCATCGTTTCGGGCGAGGACGCCGCCGCCGTGGCCACCGCGAACGACGCCGTCGTCGCGGCGCTGGCCAACAACCCGCGGCTCATCAACCTCAAGTCGGACCTGTCGAAGGGCTCGCCCGAGATCCAGATCGAGCCCGACCCGGCCAAGGCCTTCGGCGTCGGTCTGACCGCCGCCCAGGTCGCCCAGGACGTGCGGACCGCGCTCGTCGGGAGCACCGCGACCCGAATCGCGCTCGACGGCTCCGAGGCGACGGTCGACGTCTTCGTCCGGCTCGATCCGGCCGCCGTCGGCTCGCTCGACGACCTGCGCGCACTGCCGGTCGGCACGGTCGCCAAGGCCCCGCTCAGCCAGGTCGCGAGCGTCGAGCAGGTCGACGCCCAGGGCTCGATCACCCGGATCGACGGGGCGCCGGCGGCCTCGATCTCGGCCGAGATCACCGACGTCGATACCGGTGAAGTCAGTGCCGAGGTGCAGGCCGAGATCGACCGGCTCGTCGCGGCCGGTGAGATCCCCGACGGCGTGGCGGTCACGCTCGCCGGCGTGACGGCGCAGATGGAGGAGGCCTTCGGCGGCCTGTTCTTCTCGATGGCCGTCGCAATCCTCGTCGTCTATGTGGCGATGGTCCTGACCTTCAACTCGCTCATCACGCCGTTCATCATCATGTTCAGCCTGCCGCTGGCCACAATCGGCGCGTTCGTCGCGCTGTTCGTGAGCGGCCGGCCGCTCGGGGTCAGCGCGATGATCGGCTTCCTGATGCTCATCGGCATCGTCGTGACGAATGCGATCGTGCTGCTCGACCTCGTCGAGCGGCTGCGCGCCCGGGGGCTCTCGGCGCACGATGCCCTGATCGAGGGCGGCCGGACCCGCGTCCGGCCGATCCTGATGACGGCCATCGCGACGATCCTGGCGCTGATCCCGCTCGCCGCGGGCTTCAACCAGGGCTCGATCATCGCGGCCGAGCTCGGCACGGTCGTCATCGGCGGCCTGTTCAGCTCGACGTTCCTCACGCTCGTCGTCGTGCCGGTCGTGTACTCGCTGGTCGACGGCCTGCGAAACCGGGGCAAGTCCACGGGCGCCGGCGAGGCCCGGCCCGCGATCGCGGCGAACTGACCGATGGTCGATCTGCTTCGGCTCGGTCTCATGCCGGCCCCGCTGGTCGCGCCGTACGACGAGGTCCTTGGCCGCTCGCGCCGCGCCGTCGAGCTCGGCTTCGACGGGCTGTGGTTCGCCGACGAGACGCCGATGGCCTACCCGGGAGCCATCGCCATGGATGCCTGGCTGCTCATGGCGGCCCTGGCTCGAGACCTCCCGGGTCCGACGCTCGGGTCGCTTGTGACGGCAGCCGTCTACCGGCACCCGCTGCTCAACGCGGTCAACGTGTCGACCCTCGACCACATCTCCGGTGGGCGAGCGATCCTGGGGATGGGCGCCGGCGGCGTTCCGGCCGACCTCGACGGCCTCGGCGCTGGCGGGACCCCGGGCCGCGAGCTGGTCGAGCGACTCGACGAGCAGCTCGACTCGATCGACCGGCTGCTGCGCGGCGAAACGGTCACTCGCGAGACCGGCTTCCACCCGATGCGTGACGCCTGGGTCGAGCGCCCCCTCCAGTCACCCCGGCCTCCGATCCTGGTGGCCGCCCAGGGGCCGCGCGCGATCCGCGTCGCCGCGCGTCGGGCGGACATCTGGAACACCCTCGGCGGTCAGCCGATCGAAGGCGAGGCGCTGCCGCTCGACGAGGCGATCGCCGAGACGCGTCGCCAGATCGAGCAGCTCGAGGCCGCGTGCCTCGAGATCGGGCGGAGCCCGGCCTCCAACCGGCGGTCGGTCGTCACGTTCCGGGCCGGCGTCTACGCGTCGATCGACGCGTTCGACGAGTGGGTCGGTCGGATGCTCGAGATCGGCATCCCGGAGCTCATGATCATTCACCCCGGTGACGATCGCGAGGCTGAGGCGATCCTCGAGCGCTTCGCGACTGATTCGCTGCCCCGGCTCCGTGGCACCGAACCGGGGAGCGGTC
>DATHRO010000051.1:0-6412 GCA_035465135.1 Candidatus Deferrimicrobiaceae bacterium | reverse complement strand
ACGAGTACCGCAAGTACATCGAGCGCGATGCGGCCCTCGAGCGGCGCTTCCAACCGATCATGGTCGAGGAACCGACCATGGAGCAGACGGTCGAGATCCTGCTCGGCATCCGCGAGCGGTACGAACAGCACCACAAGGTCTCGATCACCGACGACGCGGTGCGGGCGGCCGCGGACCTGTCGATCCGCTACATCACCGACCGCCACCTGCCGGACAAGGCGATCGACCTGATCGACGAAGCCGCCAGCCGCGTCCGCCTCCGCCACGCCTCGGCCCCGCCGGC
This sequence comes from Candidatus Deferrimicrobiaceae bacterium, assembly GCA_035465135.1. GTDB lineage: Bacteria > Chloroflexota > Limnocylindria > Limnocylindrales > CSP1-4 > UBA5189. Next base: position 6,129 of record DATHRO010000051.1, on the reverse strand, counting down.
GCTGCGCGAGGGCCAACGCGAGCTCGATCGCGTCACCAAGGAGAAGGACGCCGCGATCAACTCGCAGGACTACGAGGCGGCCGCCCAGCTGCGCGAGCAGGAGGCGACGCTGCGCGAGAAGGTCGAAGGACTCCGCGGCGAGTGGCAGACCACGATCGCCGGCGACGCCCCGACCGTCGACGAGGAGGAGATCGCCCAGGTCGTCGCGATGTGGACCGGAATCCCGGTGACCCGTATCGCCCAGGAGGAGTCGGAGCGGCTGCTGCACATGGAGGACTCCCTCCACAACCGCGTCATCGGCCAGCACGAGGCGATCGAGACGGTTTCGCGCGCGGTCCGCCGCGCCCGGGCCGGCCTCAAGGACCCGAAGCGGCCGATCGGCTCGTTCGTGTTCCTCGGCCCAACGGGTGTCGGCAAGACCGAGCTCGCCAAGGCCCTCGCCGAGTTCATGTTCGGCAGCGAGGACACGCTCATCAAGATCGACATGAGCGAGTTCATGGAGCGCCACAACGTGAGCCGGCTGGTCGGCGCGCCACCCGGCTACGTGGGCTTCGACGAGGGCGGCCAGCTGACCGAGGCGGTTCGCCGCAAGAGCTACGCCGTCGTGCTCCTCGACGAAGTCGAGAAGGCCCACCCCGAGGTCTTCAACATCCTGCTCCAGATCCTCGAGGACGGGCAGTTGACCGACGCCAAGGGCCGCCGCGTCGACTTCCGGAACACGATCATCATCATGACCTCCAACCTCGGCGCGAAGCAGCTCCAGACGAACGCCTCGCTGGGCTTCCGGCCGGTCGCGGACGACGAGGTCGGGCGGCGCGAGGCGTCCTACGAGCTGATGAAGGAGAAAGTCCAGGCGGAGCTGAAGAACAGCTTCCGGCCCGAGTTCCTCAACCGCATCGACGCGACGGTCGTGTTCCGTAGCCTGACGCAGGACGAGATCCGTCAGATCGTCGACCTGATGTTGCGGCGGATCAACGATCAGCTCAAGGCCCAGGGCATGTCGCTCGAGGTCACGACCTCCGCCAAGGACCACCTCATCAAGCTCGGCTGGGATCCGGCCTTCGGCGCTCGACCCCTGCGGCGGACGATCCAGAACTCGATCGAGGACGTGCTCGCGGAGCACCTGCTGGTCGGTCGCTACGCCGCGGGCTCGACGATCATCGTGGACGCCAATGCCGACGACGGCATTGTGATCTCGGCCGCCGAGCAGAAGACCCCCGTCGAAGTCTCGTAGGCTCGGCGTGGCCCGGGCCCAGAGCCGCTACGTCTGCCAGGCCTGCGGCGCTGAGTTCCTCCGCTGGGAGGGCCAGTGCCGTGCGTGCGAGTCTTGGAACACGCTCGTCGAAACGGTCGTGACGGCCACGCCGCGGACCAGCCGTGGGCCGCTCCCGACGGCCGCGCCGGCTCCGGTCCCGCTGTCGGACGTCCGCGACGGTCCGCTGCCGAGGCTGGCCACCGGCCTCGCGGAGCTGGACCGCGTCCTGGGCGGCGGCATCGTGCCGGGCTCGCTCGTCCTGATCGGAGGCGAGCCGGGCGTCGGCAAGTCAACGCTGCTGCTCCAGGTCGCCGGCGGGGTCGCCGTACCGGCCGGCCCGGGCGCCGAGGCTCGAGGCGTTCTGTACGCCACCGGGGAAGAGTCCGCCGGGCAGGTCCGGCTGCGCGCGGCCCGGCTCGGTCTCACCGGCGCCGATGCCGGAAACGCGGTCTCCGTCCTTGCCACGAGCGAGGTCGGGGCGATCGTCGAGGCCGCGCGGGCGACGAGGCCCGCGCTGGTCATGGTCGACTCGATCCAGACGATGACGGTCGAGGAGCTCGACGGCCCCGCCGGCAGCGTCGGCCAGGTGCGCGAATCCGCGCTTCGGCTCATGGACCTGGCGAAGGGCGAGGGGAGCGCCGTCATCCTCGTGGGGCACGTGACGAAGGACGGCTCGATCGCCGGGCCGCGGACGCTCGAGCACCTCGTCGACGCGGTCATCGAGCTCGGTGGGGACCGGGGCGGCATCCTCCGCCTGCTGCGGGCCGCCAAGAATCGCTTCGGCTCGACCGACGAGATCGGGGTCTTCGAGATGCGCGAGACGGGCCTCGTCGAGGTCGCCGATCCGGGACGGGCGTTCCTCGCCGATCGCCCGGAGTCCGCGCCCGGCAGCGTCGTCGCGGCGACGATGGAGGGGACGCGGCCGCTGCTCGTCGAGGTCCAGGCGCTCGTGGCGCCGGCCGGCTACGGCACACCCGCGCGGCGCGTGTCCGGCCTCGACCCGAACCGGCTCGCGCTGCTGCTCGCGGTCCTCGGTCGGCGGGCCGGCGTAGGGCTCGGGAGCCACGACGTTTACGCGAACCTCGCCGGCGGCCTCAGCGTCAGCGAGCCCGGCCTCGACCTGGCGATCGCGCTCGCCCTTGCCTCGTCGCTGCGCGACCGACCGGTCCGCCCGGGGACGGTCGCCGTCGGCGAGGTCGGGCTGCTGGGCGAGCTGCGCCCGACCGGCGGGCTCGAGCGACGGCTCCGCGAGGCGGCCCGGCTCGGGTTCGGGCGCGCCGTCGTGCCGGAGTCGAGAACGCGCCCCGGGCCGCGAGTCGAGGGCATCGAGACCATCGGCGTGACCTCGTTGCGGGCCGCGATCGAGGCGGCCCTGGGCGGGCGACCAGCGCCGGATTCGTCAGCCGAATCGGAGGTCCCGGCCGGCTCTTCGTCCCAGGCCCGGGTGCTAGGCTGATCCGCACGCCGATGGTCGACGCCACGCTGGGCCGGGACCCGGCCAATCCCCTGACCCCGCTCGTTGCCGAGCTGCCGTGATCCGCAGCATTCGGCTCCTTGGGGCTGCCCTCGGCGGCCTGATCGGGATCTCGCTCGTGATCGGCCAGTTCGCCGTGTTCGAGCCGGCCCCGGGCGCACCCGTGCTGGTCATCGCGTGGGTCGCGGCCTGGACGGTCGTTGGGCTGGCGGCGCTGCCATATCTCACCGTCATTCCCGCATCGACGATCCTGCACAGCGTCCAGGAGCTGTCCACGGCCGAGTTCGTCACGGCGATCCTGGGCCTGTTCCTCGGCCTGCTGATGGGCCTGCTGCTCGGGCTGCCGCTCTCGGCGCTGCCTGGCAGTCTGGGAACCCTGGCGCCGCTCGGCGTGTCGATCTTCCTCGGGCTTGGCATGGTCGGCCTGACCGTCGCCAAGCGACACGACCTCATCGCCGCGGCTGAGTCGATGGGCATCCTCCGGCGAGCCACGGACGACGCGGCAGGTGACGGTCCTCGGATCCTCGTCGACAGCAGCGCGATCATCGACGGCCGGATTGCCGACATCGCCGAATCGGGCTTCCTGTACGGGGTCTTGGAGGTACCGCGGTTCGTCCTCGATGAGGTCCAGCGCCTGGCCGACAGCTCCGACAATCTGCGCCGGACCCGTGGCCGCCGCGGCCTCGAGATTCTGGCCCGGATGCGCCGCGAGGGCACGACCCCGGTCGTCGTGATCGACGAGGACGTGCCCGGCACGCCCGAGGTCGACTCGAAGCTCGTCGAGGTGGCTCGCCGAGGTGGGCGGGCGATCCTCACCAACGACCTCAACCTCAACCGGATCGCCGAGCTCCAGGGCGTTCGCGTCCTGAACGTCAACTCCCTGGCCAACGCGGTCAAGCCGGCGCTGCTGCCGGGCGAGACGATCCGCGTCCGCGTGATCCAGCCGGGCAAGGACGTGGGCCAGGGGGTCGGCTATCTCGACGACGGGACGATGGTCGTCGTCGAGGGCGGCGCGAAGGCGATCGACACCGAGCTCGAGGTGACCGTCACGCGCGTTCTCCAGACGGTCGCCGGACGGATGGTCTTCGCGCAGCCGCAGGGCGGCTGAGCCGTGGCGACGGAGGCGCGCCGGGTGGGCATCGGCGTCGACAGCCACCCGTTCGGCCCGGGCCGGCCGCTGCGCCTCGGGGGTGTGACGATCGACGGCGCGCCGTCATTGGCGGGCCACTCGGACGGCGACGCGGCGCTCCACGCCATCGCCGACGCACTCCTGGGTGCGGCCGCGCTGGGCGATCTCGGCCGCCACCATCCGGCCGACGAGCGGACACCGCGCGGGGTCGCCAGCGGAGCGCTCCTGGCGTCGATCGTCGAGCGCCTCCGCGATGCCGGCTGGCAGCCGGAGGCTGTGGATCTGACGATCATCGCAGCGCGCCCGCGGCTGGCCGATCGGCTCGACGCGATGCGGACGGCGATCGCCGGCGTCCTCGGGCTGTCGATCGGGGCCGTCAGTGTCAAGGCCTCGACCGGGAACCTGAGCGGTGATGCCGGCGCCGGGCGCTCGATCGAGGCGCGGGCCGTAGCCAGCGTGATCCCGGCCGGCCGGCCATGACGGTCCAGGGCGCGCCCCGAGAGGCTTCGCCGGCGGATCCCGCGGCGGCGCCGATCCGGCTGGCCGACACGCTCTCGGGCGAGGTGCGAGCGTTGATCCCGCTCGAGCCCGGCCACGTCAGGATCTACAGCTGCGGTCCGACGGTCTACGGGCCGGCCCACATCGGCAACTTCCGCTCGTTCCTGTTCGCCGACCTCCTGGTCCGGTACCTGCGCTGGCGGGGCCTCCGCGTGACCTGGATCATGAACGTCACGGACGTCGACGACAAGATCATCCGCGGCGCGGCAGACGCAGGCGTCGCGATCGAGCAGCTCGCGGATCAGTGGCTGGAGCGCTTCCTCGCCGACGCCGCAGCCCTGCGAATGACCCGGCCCGACGTGCTGCCCCGGGCAACACGTCACATCGAGCCGATGGCGGCGCTCGTCCGGACGCTCCTGGAGCGGAACCACGCCTACCGGACCGAGGACGGCTCGATCTTCTTCCGGATCGCGTCGTGGCCGGCCTACGGCGCCCTCGCCCGGCTGGATCCCGAGCAGCTGCGTGTCGGCGAGCGCGTCGAGGCCGACGAGTACGGCAAGGGCGACGTCCGTGACTTCGCGCTGTGGAAGGGACCGAAGCCGGGCGAGCCGTCGTGGGAGTCGGAGGTCGGGCCCGGGCGACCAGGTTGGCACGTCGAGTGCTCGGCGATGAGCATGCAGTACCTGGGGCCGTCGTTCGATATCCACACCGGCGGCGTCGATCTCATCTTTCCCCACCACGAGGACGAGATCGCTCAGAGCGAGGCTGCCACCGGGAAGCGCTTCGTCGGGACCTGGCTGCACTGCGCGCACCTTCGCCTCGCCGGCGAGAAGATGGCCAAGTCGACCGGCAACATCCACCGGGTCGTCGATCTCCTGGACGGCGGGACGTCCGCTCGCGCCCTCCGATACGCGCTCCTCGCGGTGCACTACCGACAGGCGCTCGACTTCACCGACCAGTCTCTGACCGCAGCGGGCGCGGCAGTCGATCGCCTCGACACGCTCCTCACCGCGCTCGAGGCCTACACGGAGGAGCGCGCCGACGCTTCCGACCTGCCCGCCCTGCTCGAGGCCGCCCGGCGTGGCTTCGGGTCCGCCCTCGCCGACGATCTCAACATCTCGGCAGCGCTGGCGGTGATGTTCGACGCGGTTCGAGAGGCGAATCGTCGGATCGCCGCCCGGGCGCTGTCGACAGCCGACGCGGCGCGGGTCATGGCGTTTCTGCGCGACCTCGATCACGTGCTGGCGATCTTGCCTGATGAGGCCGCGTTGCCCGCCAGCGCAGAGACGCTGCTCGAGGCTCGCGCGACGGCCCGTGCGGCGCGTGACTGGGCAGCGTCGGACCGGCTCCGGGACGAGCTGGCAGCCCTCGGCGTCGCCGTCGAAGACACGCGCGACGGCCAGCGCTGGAGGCGCCTGGAGGGCGAGCCGTGAGCCCGCCGCCGCGGCGCGGTCGCTCGCCGCGCGACGACGATCCGTTTCGCGGTCGCCGGCCGGCGCGCAATCCGAAGGCTGACCCCGCCGGATCGGCTGGCGGACCGGGACCGCGACGCCGGGGCTTCGGCTTCGGCGACGGGCGCGACACCGACCGCGGGCGACCCCGGCCACGACCCCCGGACGGCAATCGGCCCGTCCCGCGACGTGCCGATACGGGACAGCTTGACCGCCGGCAGCCGGGCCCGCGACCCTTCCACGCCGGTCCGGCCCCGGCTAGCCGTGGCCGCCCAGTTCCCCCGCCGGGGCCGGACGAGGAGCTCGTCGCCGGCCGTCGCCC
>DATHRO010000050.1:0-20320 GCA_035465135.1 Candidatus Deferrimicrobiaceae bacterium | reverse complement strand
GCCCGGCGCAGCGTCTCGGCGACGATCCCGGCCAGGGCCTCCGACCCGCGCCGGACGGGCGGCCGGTCCACGACATGCGTCCCGGCTCCATGCCGGCCGACCACGTACCCGGAGTCGGCCAGGCGCCGGTACACCGCGCGGACCGTGTTGGGGTTGACCCGCAGGGCCGCACCCAGCTCCCGGACCGGCGGCAGGCGGGTGCCGGGCTGCATCCGGCCCGATTCGATCTGGTAGGCGAGCTGCCAGTAGATCTGGGTGGAGATCGGGACGTCCGAATCGCGCTCGACGTCGAGCGGTCGCGACGGGGACGGCGAGCCGGCGGCGTGATCGTCGTGGTCGATTGTCATCGGAATGCGGCCTACCCACGCTCCAGCTTGGACCAGTTCACGGTACCAAGCGCCGCAATCATGGCCGCCATGCCATCACGGTCAGGAGCCCACCACCAGGCTGCTGGGACGCGACGTTCCTGCGTCAGACCGCGGCGCCGACGCGCGCCGTAACTCGGACGGCGTGCTGCACAGTCGCGGTCCACGTCGCGCTGGGGCCGAGGGTGACCGGCCACGACAACAGCAGCGCCGACCCCTGGTAGGTTCGCTCGAACCCGTCCTCCGAGTTCGAGATCGTCTCGATGGGCGCCCACCACGCATCCGCGGCCGGAGCAACGCCGGTGTCCACCGCGATCCCGATGTGCTCGTTGCCCTGGGCGAGGCGCTCCACCCCGGCTGCCTCCCCGGCGCTGTCATGGCGGCCCCTGGCGCCGGCGACCTCCAGCCAGGCCGACGGGTTCCCGCCGCCGCCGAGCATCGTGATGCCCCACTCGAGCCCGACTCGAGTCTCGAGCGCTGCGTCAGAGCGGTTCTCGACGGTCAGCCGGAGGCCGAGGCTGGGCGCCAACCGGTCGCCGCCGACCGCGATCTCCTTCCAAACCCGGATGGGACGCGGCTGCCCCTCGTCGACCGTGAGCCGACCGTCGCGCGTCACGACGAGCCGACCCGCGTCGAGGCGCTCCACGACGAACGGCTCGGCGACGAAGTCCCCGAGGTCGGCTCCGCCGCCGCCGCCCCACGCCTCCGGTGACGCGGCCGGCGCGAGGAACCGGACGAGGCCGCTGCGACGCTCGTAGGCGTCGTACGCGAGGCGGGCGGCGAGCCCCGGCTCCTTGACGCGGACGAGCTCGTGGATCGAGGCCGGTCCGGCGGCTGCGGTGGCGTCCTGGCCCTCGGTCGGGCTCGGTTCGCCGGCTGCCGAGACGACCTCCGCCTCTGCGGCGCGGAGCATCTCGTGATACGCCTCAGGGCGTCGGCGCATGACCGCGGCCAGCGCATGGCGGGCCGCCCGGACGTCCCACGATCCGATGCCGGCGCCGTCGTCGAGGTCGATGACGACGACTTGACCGGCGTTCGACAGCCGGACCTCGTCGACGCCGTCCATGTCCGCGTCGGTCAGCTCAGCCGCGTCGCTCCGGCCGAGAGCCGAATCGGCCAGGTCCTCCGCGGCGATGAGGTGGTCGAGCGTCGCCGCACGCATGTGGGCGATGTAGATGCCGCCGAAGAGCCCATGCCAGTAGCAGTCGTTGGACTGGCCGCGATAGAGGTGGTCGAGCGCCGTTTCGCGCGCGGTTCCCTCCGGCATCTCGGCGACCTTGCGCGACGTGCGGAGCATCTGCTTGTGCAGGTCGTTGATCTCGCGGTACTTGACCTGGAAGTTCCGCCAGAAGGCGCCACGCAGCCAGCGCGCCTCCGGCGCGGCGGCCTCCTCGGCGCGATGCAGGGCCGCGGCGTACGCTCGGCTCTCGGCGGCCGGCAGGGCCCACTCGCCCATCTCGGCGTACGACCCGGTCGGGACGTAGACCCGGCCGATCGGCGGGTGCGACGCGAGCCAGCCGGACGGCGTGACCGTCGTCAGCCAGTCGGCATTGGCCTCGAGCGCGTCGAGGAACCGATCGACCCAGCGGCCGGAACCCCAGCAGTGTTCCCAGGTGGTCGGCCAGGCGCCGAACTTCTCACCGTCGTCGCCCATCGTCCCGAGCCGATCGCCGGCCGGCGTGGCGTGATCGCGGAGATAGGTGATCACATCCTCGACGTCCTGGAACGGAATCCGGTAGCGGAGGCCCTTCTCGGTGCCGAAGATCGTGACCATCCGGCCCTGATCCTCGGTCGTGTAGGGACCCCACATCGCATCTTCCGCGATCGCCGCGGCACGGAAGTGCGAGTCGTCGAGGATCGTCCAGCCGTAGCCGGCCGCCGCCAGCGAGGTCGGCAGATCCGGCTCCCAGACCCGCTCGGCCAGCCAGGCGCCGGTCGGGCGTCGCCCGAAGGTCGACTCGACGGTCGCCGCCATCCGCTCGAGCTGGTCGATGCGGTCCCGCTCGGGGAGCGCCGCGAGGACCGGTTCGTAGAGGCCCCCGCCGAGGACCTCGATGCGACCTTCGTCGGTCAACCTGCGGACGCGGGCCAGGAAGTCGGGGCGCTCGGCCGCGATCCACTCCAGCAGCGGGCCGGAGTAGTGCAGGGCCAGCCGCACGCCGGGATGGCGCTCCAGCGCCTCGACCATCGGCAGATAGGCGCGCTCGAAGGCCTTCGCGATCACCCACCCGAAATTACCGACGGGCTGGTGGTTGTGGAGCGTCAGCGCGAGCGAGATTCGGCCGGCCGGTGGCCGGGCGTCGGTCATCCGGACGCGACCTCGAGTGCTTCGCCGACGGTGATCCCTGCGGCCGGGAGGTAGAGCTGCTCGGTGTACTCGTGGAGCATGCGACTCGTCGAGAAGCGCCACAGGCTGCTCGCCATCGAGCGCTTCATGCGCTCGATCCAGCGCATCGGAAGCTCACCGTCGCCCCGGTCGTAGTACTCGGGCACGACCTCCGATTCGAGGAGGCGGTAGAGATCCATGGCGTCGGCCCAGTCCTGGGCGGCCTCGTCGGCCAGTGGCTCGCGCCCGCCGATCGCCCAGCCGTTGTCGCCGGTCCAGCCCTCGTCCCACCAGCCGTCGAGGACGCTCAGGTTGACGATCCCGTTGGCGGCGGCCTTCATGCCCGACGTGCCCGAGGCCTCCAGGGGCCGTCGCGGGTTGTTCAGCCAGACGTCGACGCCCTGGACGAGGAAGCGGCCGATCCGGATGTCGTAGTCCTCGAGAATGAAGATGCGGCCCCGGAAGTCAGGGGATCGGCTGTTGCCGAAGATGTCCTGGATAACGCTCTGGCCCGGCCGGTCGGCGGGATGGGCCTTGCCGGCGAACACGATCTGGACGGGCCGCTCCTGGTCGGCCACGAGGTGGGCCAGGCGGGCCGCGTCGGTGAAGATCATCGCGGACCGCTTGTAGGTCGCGAAGCGGCGCGCGAAGCCGATCGTCAGGTGGCTCGGGTCGAGGACCTCGGCCAGCTCGCCGAGGACCCGCGGCGCCTCGCCGTGGCGCGCGAACTGGTTACGCAACCGCCCCCGGGCGAAGACCGCGAGCTCGCGCTTCTGGCGGAGGTGGGCCTCCCAGAGCTCGTCGTTCGGAATGCGTTCGAGGCGCTCCCACCAGCGGCCCGCCTCGGTCGAGGCGTCGAGGTCGTCGAGGTCGGCATCGAGGTACCGCTCGAAGAGCTCCCGGACCGGTCCGCCGATCCAGGACGGCGAGTGGACACCGTTGGTGATCGCCCGGATGTCGTGCTTCGGCACTCCACGCCAGGTGTTGTTGGCGGTGACGGCGTGGAGCCGGCTCACGGCGTTCGCACCGCTCGTCAAGCGCAGGCTGAACGCGGTCATGTCGAACTGGCCCGGGTCACCGTCCGTGCCGCGTCCGATCTCGAGAACCCGCTCGGCCGGCACGCCGCCGGTGTTCGGCCGCTCGTCGCCGTCGAGGATCGGGCCGGCGATCTGCCGGACCAGGTCGGCCTCGAAGCGCTCGTTCCCCGCGGAGACCGGGGTATGGATCGTGAACACCGCGTCGCGGGCCACGATCGCGAGCGCCGCATCGAGGTCCGATCCTCTGGTGACCAGCTCCCGGGCCCGCTCGGCCAGCAGGAATGCCGAGTGGCCCTCGTTGAGGTGCCACGCCGCCGGCGCGATGCCGAGGGCGCGCAGCGCACGAACGCCGCCGATGCCGAGGATGAGCTCCTGGTGGAGCCGCATCTCGCGTCCCCGGACGTACAGGATGTGGGTGATCGGACGGTCGGACGGATCGTTGACCGGGTTGTCGGTATCGAGCAGCAGGACCGGGACGCGCCCGACCTGGACGAGCCAGACGTCGACCTTCACGTCTCGTCCGGGCAGCTCGACGCTGACCGTCAGCGGCTCGCCGTCCCGTCCGAGGGTCCGCGTGATCGGCAGCCGGTCCAGCTCCAGGTTCGGGTAGCGGTGCTCCTGATGGCCGTCCGCGTCGATGGTCTGGCGGAAGTAGCCGCTGCGGTACAGGAGCCCGACCCCAACGAGCGGCAGGGCCATGTCGCTGGCCGCCTTCATGTGATCGCCGGCCAGGACGCCCAGGCCGCCCGAGTAGATGCCGAGCGATTCGTGGAGCCCGTACTCCGCGCAGAAATAGGCGATCGGGCCCTCCAGCTCACGGGCGTACTCGCGATGGAACCAGTGGTCGGCGCCGTTCGCCATGTAGCGTTCGAAGTCGCCGATGACGCGGTGTGCCTCGGCCATGAAGTCCGGGTTGTCCAGCAGGCCCGGCCAGTCGACCATCCCGGTCAGGATCGGGATGGGGCTGTGGATGTGGCCCCAGGCCGCGCTGTTGATGCGGGCGAAGAGGGCCTTGGCCTTGGGGTGCCAGGTCCAGTAGAGGTTGTACGCCAGCTGGCGCAGCCCCTCCAGTTCGGGCGGCACCCGCACGTGACCCGGCAGGGCCGAGGGGATGCGGACGGTGGGCTCCATCGCGCGATCATAGTCGGCGCAGCCGGGGAGCGTAAACCGGTTTAGCCTTCGAATCTCGTCCCGCACCCGTGGGCCGGGGGTCCACGGCTACCATCACCGACGTGCGTGTGGCGTTCATCGCGGCCGAGTGCGAGCCGTGGGCCAAGACCGGCGGCCTGGCCGATGTCGTGGATGCGCTTGCCCGGGCCCTCGGCCAGGTGGCCGGTCCCGCCGGCGCCGGCGGGCTGTCCGCGCCCGTCGACGTGTTCCTGCCGCGCTACCGCGCGGTGCCGATCCCGGCCGCGACCGCAGTTCGGGAGGTCCGCGTGCCCGACCCGCGTGCCACCACGGGCACGACGGCGGTCCGTCTGCTCGAGACAGAGACGCACGGCTACCGGCTGCGCCTCATCGACCATCCGCCGGCGTTTGATCGCGACGGCCTGTATGGCGACGCGTCCGGCGACTATCCGGACAACGCCTGGCGCTTCGGGCTGTTCTGCCGGGCTGCGCTCGAGGTCCTGCGGTCCGATCCGTCGCCGCCGGACCTCCTGCACCTCCACGATTGGCACGCCGTACCGGCGGCGCTCCTACGGGACGGCCCCCTGCGCGACGATCCGGTGATCGCGCCGGCGGCGGTCGTGATGACCGTCCACAACCTCGCATACCACGGCTGGACGCCGGCGGCGGACGTGCCGAACCTCGGCCTGGGTTCGAGAATCCTCCGTCCCGGCGCCGACGGCATCGATCTGCTCGCGGCCGGCATCGACGCCGCCGAGCTCGTCAACACGGTCAGCCCCGGATTCGCGGCGGAGGCCCGAACCGCCGAGTACGGCATGGGCCTCGATGAACGGCTGCAGGCCAAGGGTGATCGGTTCCTCGGCATCCTCAACGGCCTCGACACCGAGCTGTGGGATCCGGCCGCCGACCCGGCGCTCGCGTCGCCGTACTCGCGCGCGGATCGATCCGGGAAGGCGCACTGCCGCGCAGCCTTGCTGGCGGAGCTAGGCATGGACGCCGCGAGCCCGGCGCCGCTCCTGGCGATGATCGGCCGCCTCGATCCGCAGAAGGGCTTCGACCTTCTGGCCGAGGCCGCCCCAGCGCTGCTCGCGCGCGGCTTGCGGCTCGCGATCCTGGGCTCCGGCACGGCCGATCACGTCCGGCCGCTGCGGCGCCTGGCCGCGCAGCAGGGCGGTCGCGTCGCGTTCGTCGAGCGCTTCGATCGAGATCTCGCACGCCGGATGTACGCCGGGGCCGACGGCTTCCTGATGCCGTCGCGCTTCGAGCCCTGCGGCACCGGCCAGATGATCGCGCTGCGCTACGGGACGCCGCCGATCGTGCGAGCGACTGGTGGCCTGCGGGACACGGTCGTCGACGCCCCGAGGCATCCACGGACCGGGACCGGGTTCTGGTTCGAGGACGCGTCCGCTGCCGCGTTCGTCGCAGCCGCCGAGCGGTTCCTCGAGTGGTACGACCCGGGCGCTCGGCGCTGGGAGGGCCTGCTCGACCGCGGCATGGCCGTCGATTTCGACTGGCGAACGAGCTCCGCCCCCACGTACATCGAGGCCTATCGGCGGGCGATCGCCCTGCGGGCCGAGGGTCGCGGCGCATCCTGAGCGTCAGCCCGCAAGGGCGTGCAGGACGGCCGCGACGGTCTCTGCCGGGTGGGTCCGCTGCGGCGAGTGCGGCGCGCCCGGGATCGTGATCACGCGCTCCGCTCCGAGCTGGGCCGCGATGCCCGGCACGCGCTCGTCCGGGATGAGGCAGCCCGACGCCCACTCGCCGCGAATCAGCCACGCCGGAATTCCGGCAGCCACCGGCGCGCGCAGCGCCGCGAGGGCGGCGTCCCACGCCCCGTTGCCGAGCAGGATCGCGCGGACGGCATCGGGGTCGAAACGGCAGAGAGCTTCGGCCTTGGCCTCGACATCGCCGTCTGACCAGGCCGGATTGGCCGCCCGGACGGCGGCCACCGCCTCCCGGCGGCTCGGGTACGGCCGCTCGGTCGGGTCGTCCATGAGCGCCTCCAGCTCGGCCCTGGTCAGGGCCGGTGGGTCCAGCAGGACCAGGGTTGCCGGACGGATACCCGCCTCGAAGAGGTGAGCGGCGACCACCGCGCCCCACGAATGGCCCAGGACGGCGAGGTCGTCGCGATCCAGCCCGGTATCGCGAACGAAGGTTGCGACGTCGGCCGCCGTCTCCACGAAGCGATGCCGGCCGCGCCAGCCGCCCGTCAGGCCGTGGCCCGGCATGTCGAACGCGAACGCGTGCCGCCCGGCTGCCGCGAGCGCGGGGCCCACGCGCCACCAGATGCCGGCATCGGACGTCACGCCGTGGACCAGCAGCAGCGGCGAGTCCGACGGCTCACCCCAGGCCGCGGTCGCCCAGGCGTAGCCGGCGGCCTCGATCGTCCCTCGGCGTGGCGGGTCGGGACGTGCCAGGGCCGCCGCAACGGGCGTGGGCAGGTCGGTCGGCGTCGCGCTCGGGTCCATCGGCGGCGATGGTATCGGCGGCCGCCTGGCCGCCGCGGGTGCGACGATCGCTACGATGGTCGCCGGCGCGTGGTGTCGCGACGGGAGGAGGGCCCGATGGCCAACCAGTTCGTGGTCCAGCTGAAGAACGAGCCGGGGTCGCTGGCCGTGCTCGCCGAGGCGCTTGCGGCGCGCGGAGTCGATCTGCGGGCCATCGGCGGCGGCGGGATCGGCGACAGCGGCCACGTGATCATGACCACCGCCGACGACGACACGACTCGCCAGGTGCTCGACGAGGGCGGCTACCACTACATCGAGGGCGAGTCCATCCTGGCCGAGGTTGACGATCGGCCCGGAGGCATGGCCCGAGTCGTGCGCGCGCTCGCGGACGCGGGCGTCAACATCCAGGGTCACTTGTTCCTCGGTCGCTGGGGCGACCGCGCGATGTTCGCGTTCGTCGTCGACCAGCCGGCGGTGGCGCGGCCGCTCCTCGAACGCAAGGGCTGACCGGCCGCGCGCACCGCGACGGACTCACGATGGGTCCGGCGATGGACCACGACGTGACGTTTGGCACTACCGAAAGCCGGCAGGCGAGGCAAAGCCTTGGCTCGAGCCAGCCGAGGTGTGCTCATGACCCGCGTCCTCGTCGTAAATCACGACACCGATCTCGCCGATGAGGAAGTCGACGCGCTGCGCCGACGCGGCTACGAAGTTCGCGAGTGCCTCGGGCCGATCGGGGCGTCTTGCCCGATCCTATCGGGCCGCGCCTGCGACCTCGCCGAGTGGGCCGACGTGATGGTCTACGACGCGTGGGCGACGGGTGAGCCCGACGGCGCCGCGACGCTGATCGCCGGGCTTCGCGATCTCCACCCCGACGTCCCGATCGTGCTGTCGGCGTCCGGCATGGAGCCCGACTGGGTCGAGATCGCCGGGCCGCACGGGGTCACGCCACTCGTCGGCTCTCCGACTGGCGACCGCCTGGCCGCGGCGATCGAGTCGGCGCTCGAGGCTCACCGGGACTCCCCGGCAGGCTGACGCTCGGGTCAACGACCGCCGCTAGCCGAAGTCGACCGTCGTCCCGCTGACCGAGAGGACGGTTTCGACCTCCTTCGCCTCGCGGCTGAGCTCGAGCTCCTGGAAGATGGCCAGCGCGCGTCGCAGCAGTGGCTCGGCGTCGTCGGCGCGCCCGGCGGCGCGGAGCGCCTCGGCCCACGAGGCGAGCGTCCTGGCGAGCAGCGGGCGGGCGCCCTCGGCCTCGAGAATCGCCGCGCCGGCCGTGTAGTCCGCGACCGCCGCGTCCAGGTCGCCCCGGGCAGCCGCTGCCTCGGCGCGCTTCGCCAGGATGCCGGCCTCGCCAAGGCGATTGCCGATCGAACGGGCCATCGCGAGGGCGTCCTCCCAGGTGCCGGCATCGAGGTCGCCGAGCGCCGCCATCGTCGAGCCGAGCCACGCCTGGAGCGTCGGTCGCCAGACCTTGCGATCGACGACGCCCGAGATGTCCGCGCCGCGCTGCAGGACCGCGCGCGCCTCTGCGTAGCGACCGAGGCGGTGAAAGGCGTCCCCGAGAACCCACGAGCTCGCGACGGCGCAGGCCGTCGCGCCGGTCTCTTCGGCTCGATCGACGCACTGCTGGGCCAGCGGCACCGCGGCGTCGAGCTCGCCGTGCAGCGAGCGAACCCACGACTCGGCGATCATCGCGTCGAGCTGGGCGATGAGGTCGCCCCGCTCGTCGGCGATCTTGGTGGCCCGCCGCGAGGCAGCCGCGGCCTGGTCGAACTGGCCGAGCGTGGCGTAACCCATCGCGAGCGCGCCACGGGCGAACGCCGCGCCGATCGAATCGGAGCGCTCTTCGAGCAGCGGCACGGACTCCTCGAGCGCCCTCACGCCGTCGCGCACCGAGCCGGCGAAGACCTGGCTCATGCCGATGAGCGCCAGCGGCAGGGCCCGCAGCGACGGGTCGCCGATCTGGCGGCCGATCTCCTCGATCCGCCTGAGCGAGCGAGCGACCTCCGGGACCTCGGGGCTGGCGCCCCCCTGGAGCCGGCCGAGGGCAAACAACAGGTGGACCTGCGCCAGGAGGCCGGCGTCGCCGAGCGCCTCGGCCTCGGGCACGATCGCGTCGAGCTCCGCGAGCACCTCCTCGGTGGGTCGGAAGGCGTAGCCCGACTCCGCCTTGCCAAGCTCGATCCGGACGCGCAGCCAGCGGCGCCGGCCGTCGTCCGCCCCGGGATGCTCCCCGAGGAGACGGCCGGCGCGATCGAACGCCGCGTACGCTTCCTGGATCGCGAAGCGCCGATAGCCATACTGCCCGGCCTCGATCAGGTAGTCGATCGCGCGGTCGATGTCGCCAGCCTGCTCGAAGTGCATCGCCAACACCGCGGCGAGCTCGCTGCGGCGCTCGGGGTAGAGCGTCTCGAGGGCCTCGCCGACGCGGGCGTGCAGGTCGCGCCGCTCCTGCTTGAGCAGCGAGCCGTAGGCCGCATCCTGGACGAGCGAATGGCGGAACAGGTACTCCAGCTCCGGCTGGACGACCGCCACTCGGATCAGGCCCTTGGACTCGAGGGTGTCGAGTTGCACGTCGGTGGTCATCGCCGGCGCCTCACGGGCCGATCGACCCGACGATCCGTTCGAGCACCCGGACCGGGAACTGCCGCCCGATGACCGACGCGACCCGGAGGCTGCGCTTCGCCGTATCCGACAGTTGGTCGATGCGCGCCAAGAGCAGACCGTGGAGGGACTCCGGGATCTCGACCGTGGAGATCTCGTCGGTCGCCACCCAGCGGCCGTCGCGCTCCTCGATGGCGTTGCGCTCGATGAGCATCCGCACCACCTCCTCGACGAAGAACGGGTTGCCCTCGGCCCGCGTCAGGATGAGCTCGCGCACGGCTTGCGGCAGCGACTCGATCTCGAGGAGATTGGCGACGAGGGTCCGGCTGTCGTCGCTCGACAGCGCCTCGAGGCGGATCTCCGTCAGCGCCTCGCCGAACAGCTCCCGCGCCTGAGCGATCAGGCCCCAGCCCGGCGCGTCGGTGTCTGCCCGGAGAACGCCGATGAACAGGATCGGCGACTGCATGGCCAGCGGCAGCAGCTGCCGGACGACCTCGACCGATGCCTGGTCGGCCCAGTGGAGGTCCTCGCACACGAGCACGACCGGGCCCTTCGCTGCGACCGCGCGCAGCACGCGGTGGGTCGCCGCCACGTAGCGCGCCTGGACCGTCCCCGGGTCCAGGTTGCCGCGCTCGGCCTCCTCCGGCCGGAGCGGCAGCGACAGGAGGTGCGCGAGATACGGCGCCGTGTCGAGACCTTCGCGCCCGTCGCCGCCGAGCAGCTCCGCGAGGGCCCCGTCGAGCCGCTCGCGGGTTTCGCGCTCAGATGCAAGGAACGGCAGCCCGAGGAGCGACCGAACCATCTCGATCAGGAGGTGGTACGGCAGGTTCCGGCCGTACGACACGCACCGACCCTCGACCCAGCGCGCCGCCGCCGGGAGCTCGTCGCCGGACCCCGCCCCAATGCTCTGCCGCAGCTCGGCCAGCAGCCGGCTCTTGCCGATCCCCGGCTCGCCGACCACGAATGCCACTCGCCCGTGCCCGGCCCGGGCGTCCTCGAATCGCTCGCTCAGCTGCTGGAGCGGCGCGTCGCGGCCGACCATCGGACTCTCGAGCCCGACCGCCGCGAGGCCCCGCTTGCGCGCCGGCGCGGCCTTGCGGCCGAGGATCCGGTAGGCGTGGATCGGCTCGGTCTTGCCCTTGACCTCGATCTCGCCGAGATCCTCAGCCTCGAAGGTGTCGCCCGTCAGCCGCCGTGTCGCCTCGGTGACGAGCACGGTGCCGGGCTGCGCCGCGGTCTGCATCCGGGCGGCCACGTTCATCGCGTCGCCGAGGGCCGTGTACTCGTAGCGCAGGTCGGAGCCGACGTTGCCGACGACGACCGGGCCGGTGTTGATCCCGATCCGGACGCGGAACTCGATGTCGCGCGCCGCCTTGAGCTGGCGCGCGAACTCGGACGTCGCGTCGAGCATGTCGAGGGCCGCGAAGATCGCGCGATCGGGGTCGTCCTCGTGGGCGATCGGCGCCCCGAAGAAGGCCAGCATGGCGTCGCCCTGGAGCTGGGCGATCGTGCCCTCGTAGCGGAACACCGCCCGCGACATCAGGTCGAACGCCTCGTTGATCATGGCCGTCCAGTCTTCGGGGTCCAGGTGCTCGGCGAGCGTGGTGGACCCGACGACGTCGACGAACAGCGCGGTCACCGGCTTGCGTTCGCCGGTCAGCTTCGCGGCCCGCATCTTCTCGACCAGCGGCGTCGGCGCCGTGGCGGTGAGGCGGGCGTGCACTGCCTCGTCAGCCCGACTCGAATTGAGGGCCTGGCCGCAGTTGGCACAGAATCTCGCATCCGGCGCGACTCGAGCTTCGCAGCGGGGACAGCTACGCGGCGGGGACTCCACGGTCATCGGCCTCGCATCGTAGCGCAGGCAAGCAGATGCCCGGCCAAACGGGCAGACTTGTCACGTGATGGCTGATCGACGAGCACCCGGGGAGCTGGTCTACCGCCGCCACACGACCGTCGCGGCGCCGCCCGAGTTGGTGTTCGCCGAACTCGAGCGAATGGGCGGCTCGCACGGCTGGCCGTACGCCGACATCCTGTGGCGGATTCGGGGCTGGATCGACGGCCTCATGGGTGGCGTCGGAATGCGCGGCCATCCCGATACCGCGGGCGGCCTCGTGGCGGGCCAGGTCCTCGACTTCTGGGAGGTCGAGGAGATCGAGCGGCCGGCGCAGCTTCGCCTCCGGGCCGAGATGAAGGTCCCGGGCGCCGCATGGCTCGAGTACGAGGTCGAAGGCGACGGCGCATCCAGCCGGCTGACGCAGACGGCGCGCTTCGTGCCGCACGGCATCGCCGGCCAGCTTTACTGGTACGGCCTGCTCCCGGTCCACGTCGCGATCTTTCGCGGCATGGTCAGGCGCCTCGCGGGACGCGCCGTCCGGGCCGCCGCCGCACGGGCAGCAAGCGACAACGGGCCATTGGACTCTGGACAGGTGTGGTAACGAGCGGTAGCACGGTGTAGTCGTCCCGTAGAGCGCACCCGAGGTTAGCCCCGCATGAACGTTTCAGGTGTGTCCGGCATGCCCCAAGCTGGCGAGCCCGAGGGGCAGGCCGTGCTCCAGGACGGGTCGCGGGTCGGGGTGGTCGGCGGCGGACCGGCCGGCGCGATGTTCGCCTACTTCCTGCTCGACATGGCCAACCGGGTGGGCCTGGAGGTCGATGTCGACATCTACGACTCACGCCGCTTCGACGATCCCGGTCCGGCTGGCTGCAACATGTGCGGCGGCATCGTCTCCGAGACGCTCGTCCAGAACCTGGCTGCGGACGGCATCCGCCTGCCGCCGACGGTCATCCAGCGGGGCATCGATTCCTACATCCTGCACACCGACATCGGCGGCGTGCGGATCGCGACGCCGACCGATGAGAAGCGGATCGGCGCCGTTCATCGGGGCGGCGGTCCGCGCGATCTGCTTTCGCCGACGTGGCAGGGGTTCGACGCGCATCTCCTGGAGCTGGCCACCGATCGCGGGGCCCGCCTGATCCGGGATCGTGTTGACGATGTGACGCGCACCGACGGCCGACCGGTGATCCACACGAAGAGCGGTGCGACGGAGGCCTACGACCTGCTGACGGTCGCGGCCGGCGTGAACACCCCGCTCCTGAAGGTCTTCGAGAAGCTGGGCATCGACTATCAGCGGCCGGTCGTGACAAAGACCCTGATCCGAGAGTACAAGCTGGGCAAGGATGCGATCGACCGCTCGCTGGGCACGGCGATGCACGTCTTCCTGCTGGGCATTCCCCGGCTCGAGTTCGCGGCGCTGATCCCGAAGGGCGACTACGTGACGATGGTGCTGCTCGGCGAGGAGATCGACAACGCGCTCGGCGACGCGTTCGCGACGGCGCCCGAGGTGCGAGCGGCCATGCCGCCTGGTTGGGATCCGGAGGTCCGGTCGTGCCAGTGCCTGCCGCACATCAACGTCCGCGGCGTGGCCCGGCCATACGCCGATCGCGTCGTGTTCATCGGCGACGCCGGGGTCACGCGGCTCTACAAGGACGGCATCGGCGCCGCCTACCGAACGGCCAAGGCGGCCGCTCGGGTCGCGGTGTTCGAGGGCGTGTCCGCGGACGCCTTCGAGCGTCACTACGCTCCGATCTGCCGGTCGATCGCGGGGGACAACCGCGTGGGCCAGCTGGCGTTCCTGCTGACCCGCCTCGCAAGGCGCGTGCGCCCGATCCGGCGCGTGATCCTGCGTATCACCGCCGCGGAGCAGTCCCGGCCCAACGATGCCGGGCGGCTCAGCAGGATTCTGTGGGACATGTTCACCGGCAGCGCGCCCTACACGGACATCTTCCGGCGGATGTTCGATCCGGTCCTGGTGGCCCGGGCCGTCTGGTCCTTCCCCGGGGCACTGCTGGGGTTGGGGTGGGCTCGAACGGCGAGCGGTGCCGAGATGCAGGAGCGGGAGACGAGTCGATGATGGAGCAGGGGCTGTTGGGCCATGTCTACGAGGACGGCGAGGTCATCGTCTGCCAGGGCGCCCTCGGCGACTGCATGTACGTCATCGAAGACGGGACGGTCGAGATCGTCGTCGAACGCGACGGTCACGAGACGATGCTCCGGACGGCGGGCCCCGGCGAGCTCATCGGCGAGATGGCGATCTTCGAGCATCGTCCGCGGTCGGCCACGGTTCGGGCCCGCGGTGCGGCGCGGGTCCTGACGCTCGACAAGCGCAACTTCATGCGCCGGATCAGCGAGGACCCGACGCTGGCGTTCCGGATCATCGAGTCGATGGCTCGACGCGTCCGCGAGCTGAGCGACGAGGTGGTCAAGCTGTCAGGCAGCCGCGACTCCTAGGCGGCGGTCCAAGCCGCACGGTGCGCTATCGTTCTGCTCGGACTGCCGGGCGGGAGTAGCTCAGTTGGCAGAGCGTCAGCCTTCCAAGCTGAATGTCGCGGGTTCGAGACCCGTCTCCCGCTCCATCCATCCCGCAACCGTGTCCTGAGTCCGCGCTGCGCCGCGTACCATCCCGGCGCATGGTCGGCAGCGGGCTCCGTGACCGAGAGGACATCGCCCTCGATCTCGTCGGCGTCGCCGGTCTGACGGCCCTCGCCGCGGGGCTCGTGCTGCTCGCCCCGTCCGAGGAGCTCGGGTTCGATGCCGGCGCCGCCGTCAGCGGCATGCTCGGCCAACTGTCGACGACGGTCCCCGCTGCGGTCGCCGTCGCCGCCGTCGCGGTCTTCGACCTCGCGGCCGGGCTGACGGTCGCTCGTCTCGCCCGCCGGACGCCGTTCGCATCGCTTGGCGAGGCGATCACCTGGGCGACGGTCGGAGCGGTCCTGAAGAACGTCGTCCTGCTCGGATTGCTGGGCGGGCTTGGACTGTTCCGGGCGCCCGTCCTGTGGGTCGTCGACGGCGCGCTGGTCGCTCCGCTGGCTGGCGAGGCCGTCCGCCGCGTCCGGTCCGTCGACCGGTCGGCCGTGCGCCCCGGTGCCTTGCGGGACCGGCTGGCAGCCGTCGGCTCGCTGCCCCTGGCGGCGCTGGCAGGCGCGGTCTGGGTTGGACCGCTGATCCTCCAGCTTGCGAGCCCGGTCGTGCCGTTCCTCGACGTCCTGCCGAATCACGTCGCCCCGGCCGAGCACCTCCGTGCGTTCGGGGCGTTCGATCCGCTGACGGCCACGCAGTCACCGATCTACGGGCCGTCGCGGTCCCTGCTCGGCTACGTCGCCTGGCTCGGGGCGCTTACGACGATGAGTGGCCTCCCCGCGGTCCTGGCGATCTCCGCGTTCATCGTCCCATCCGCGATCCTCGTGGCCGTCGGTCTCCACGCGCTGGCGCGGTCGATCGCCGGACCGGAGCTTCGCCTGTGGCCGTGGGTGCTGCTGGCCTTCGCGCTGACGACCTCGTTCGCCCGGCTCGGCGACGTCCGCGGCACGGTCGTGGTCCTGCCGTTCGCGTGCGCCGGGCTGGCCCTCGCCGCGGACCGCCTGTCACGTCCGGCGGCCGCCCCGGATCCGTGGTGGCCCGGGTCAGGGACGGCGATCGGGCTGGCGCTCGGGATGGCGATCCTCGTCCATCCGGTGATCGGCGCCCTCGCCGCGGCGACACTCGCGCTCGTGGGGATGGCGAGGCCGGCTGCGCTCGCGGTCGACGGGCCGATCGCCGGGGTCGTGACGACGGTCGTCGCGGGACCGCAGCTGGCGACGATGCTCGGCATCGCGCTGCCCGCATGGACCCTCGCGGCCGCGCCGGTCCTGGCGATCGCCGCCGGCGCCGCGCTCGGCCCCGTAGCTCGGAGCCCGCGCTGGCGGGTGCGGCTGGAGCTGCTCGTCGCGCGGCTGCCGATCGTCCTCCTCGGCGCCCTCGCAGCGCTCGTGGTCCTCGTGCTGCTGACGCTGCCCGAGCTGCTCGGGGGCGCGAAGCCCGAGTCCCTCTTGGCGGCCGGCGAGCTCGCGTTCGAGGCGGTCCAGGTGCTGCTCGTCGTGCTTGTCGCGGGCTGGGTGCTGGGCAGCCCGGCGGCGCGCTCGCCGATCGTGATCCTGGGGGCGCTCGCCGGGATCGGCACGGCCGTGGCGACGCAGCTCATTCCCGGCGACGCCGGGCTGCTCGCGCGGACGCTCCGGTTCGAGCTCCCCAAGACGCTCTACTACTGGATCCCGGTCGGGATCGCCGTCGGGGCGGGCGCCACGCTGGCCCTGGTCCGCAGCAGCCCGCGGCTGCCGTGGGTCGCGCGGCCGCTCCTGCTCGGGCTGTGCGTCGTCGTCGCGGCGCTGCCGCTGCGCCCGGAGCCGATCGACGCGCTCCACCTGGGCGAGCGCCGCTGGTCGGAGGCGCTGGCGTTCGACCTGCGGGCCGCCGCGACGGGCTACTGGCGCGGCTACCCGGACTCGAGGCAGATCCTCGACGGCCCGCGACGGCAGCTCGTGGATGTCGTTCGCGGCGAGATCGAGGCCGGCCGGCTCGGGCCGGACGTCGGCGTCCTGCACGTCGCTCGAACCTTCCAGCAGTGGGACGCCACGCCGCTCGGCGTGTTCGCCGGTGTGACCGAGACGACCGTGAGCCCGGACGCCGAGTTCAGCATCCACACTGTCGGCGGCCGGCTGCACCGGCTCGACGACCTGGACGCGCTGTTGGCCTCGGGCACCTTCGGCTACGTCCTGCTCGAGCCGTCGGACGTGCTGCCGGGCGACGTCCGAGACCGGATCCTCGGCGCCGGCTACGTGCCGATCTTCGAGAACGAGCGCGGCGAGCTGTTCGCCGGCTGACCGGCCGATACCGGCGCTTCGCGGACGGTGCGCAGTCCCGCGGCGAGGAGCTCATGCACGGCCGTCGCACCGACGAGCGCGTCGGTCTCGCCGTGGGTTGGCCAATCAGCCGGGTGGAGGACGAACGCGTCGGTCTGCCAGCCGCCGAGTCCGCCGTGGCTGCCGACGAGCTCCTCGAACGCTGCGACCTCGCCGGTCTCCCGGTCGAGCCGAGAGTTGAGCACGAGGTCTCCGACGTTCGCCATCGCGTCGAGCCGCCGCAGGTCGTCGAGGGCGGTCGGCCCGAATGGCGCCAGTGGGTCCTCGCCGTCGACGCGATCGGACGCCAGGTGGCGCACGCCCGCCGGTCCGAGGACGACGGGTCCGCGCTGCTCCGAGTGCACCAGCACGAACCCGATGCCCGGGTGGCCGGCCAGGCCCGGTAGCAGCGCCGGGTGTCGCTCTGCGATCGCCTCGAGGGTCAGGCGTGTCGGCGTCGTCGTGAAGTACACCAGCGCAAGGTTGCCCGACGCGCACACGACGATGTCATCGGCCGACCGGCCGGCAGCCTCTCGGCGATCGTCGACGTCGGCGGACTCGGAGGTGCTCGGGCCGAGCTCGACGACCCCGCCGCGAGACCGACTCCGAAGCGCCCGGCCGACGACCCGTCCGCTGACGCCCCGGGTTCGCGTCAGCTCCGATAGCAGCACGTTGACGGGCCCCCACGCCTCGACCGTCGCGGTCGCCCGCCGGACGTCGACGGCCCGCCCCGTGAGATCACGAAGAAGGTCGCCGATCGTGGCGCCGTAGCGCTGTCGGAACGTCGCGCCCAGGCTCTGGCCGTGATCGGACAGCACGACGAACCGATACGGGCGGGGGGCGTCGATCGCGACCTGCGCCAGCGCACCGATGACGTGGTCGACGCCGTCCAGCGCGTCCAGCGCCTCGCCTCGCTCGGGTCCCGCGTGGTGGGCGATCTCGTCGTAGTCGGTGAAGTCGACATAGATGACCGGCAGGCCGCGCAGCATCCGCTCGGCGACCAGCGAGACCGAGATCTGGCGAAGCAGGACGTTGGTGATGCCGCGCAGCAGCGGGTAGCTGCCGCCACGCCGGATCCGCGGCTCGATGCCGGCGGCGGCCTGGCGTCGCGCCTGCCAGACCTCCTTGACCGCCTCGCCGAGCGTCAGGAAGACCGCGCGCGCCAGCGCGAACGGGCTGATGAAGAAGTAGTACCAGCTGCGGGCCGGCCCAAGCGCAGCTTCCGGCGCACTGAGCTGCGACATCGTGAGGATGCTCTCTGCCGCATCGCCGGAGAACATGTTGCCGATGCTCGCGCCGCCGCGAAGCAGCCCGTTACCGCGCGACAGGCGACGCTCGATCTCGGCCGCGTCCGCGGGCCGATTCGAGACCAGTAGCCGGCCAGAGCTCTTCTCGTACCAGCGGAACGCCGGGATCCCGTCGTTCTGCCCGAACAGGATCCCGGCCTGGCTGGCCGAGGTCTGCGATGGCAGACGGCATGTCCAGGGCGTGATCCGGTGCGAGCCTGAGCGGAGCCAGCGGGCGAGCGTCGGGACTCGCCCGGCACGGATCTGGTTGAGGAGGATCGGCCGGGCGAGCCCGTCGATCTGGACGAACACAACACCCGGCTCGTGGAGCCGGCCGATGTCGTCGGTGCGCCGGATCAGCGACCGGATCAGGTGGGCGTAATAGGAGTCGTCCTCCCGCAGCGCGACGAACCAGCCGATCGAGGCGTTGACGACGGCGAATACGAGCGCGCCCTCGACGGCCGCAGTCCAGCCCGAGACCGACAGGCCGGGCACGATCACCCCGGCGAGGAGCACGATCGCAAACTGCAGCGCCACTGCCAGCAGCGCCACCGCCAGCACGCCGAGCGGGACGGCCGCCGCGAGGGCGACCGGTCGGAGCATCGCGTTCAGCACACCGATCAGGAACACCGCAGCGAGGACGCTGGGGATCCCTCCGGTCAGCTGGATGCCCGGCACGACGGCGATCGCGGACCCGAACGAGACGAACGCGATGGCGGTCGTGAGGACGAAGCGTGTGACGAGCGCGCGCGCGCCGGTTCGCCAGGTTCGGAGGAGCCGCACCTGGAGCCCGTAGAACGCCACCAGCCGGCGCAGGACCGACATCGACCCTCCTCAGGGGAGTCTAGGCGGCTGCATCGCGCCGCTGCGGCGAGCCGCCCGTCGGCGGGGCTACGGGACGAATGTCACCCGGTCGCCCGGCGGCGTCACGAGCACGGTCCCGTCGGGGTGGGTGCGCGCAGCCAGCTCGGCGAACTCGAGCGGTGGCTGGCTGATGCGATGCGGCCGCACGCGACCAAGGCCGAGCGGCCAGAGCGTCCCCCAGTGGATGGGCAGGACGTAGCGTGGCCGCAGGAGCGTCAGCGCCGCGGCTGCCCGATGTGGATCGAGATGGCCCCAGCCAAGGCTCGGGCCCCAGCCCCACACCGGTAGTAGGGCGACGTCCAAGTCGTGGCCGATCTCGGCCATCCCGTCGAACAGATCCGTGTCGCCCGCGAAGTAGATCGACGCCGGCCCGGCCTCGAGCCGGTAGCCGACGGCTGCGGCGCGCGGGCCGAACGGCGGTCGGAAGCCGCCGTGGGCCGCCGGCGTGGCCGTGATGTCGACGGCGCCGATGCGCGTGCGCTGCCCGGGTCCGATCTCTGCCACGCGAGCGAATCCGGCTCGACGGACGAGCGACCCCGCACCGGTCGGGACGACGAGATGAACGTCCGGGCCCAGCAATCGCAGTGAGCGCAGGTCGAAGTGATCGAGATGCAGATGGCTGACGAGCGCGACGTCGACGTTCGCGTACAGCCCCGGATCGAGGCCGGCGACGACGCGCCGCAGGGCGAGCACACGATCGAACAGCACAGGATCGGTCAGGATCCGCAGGCCGGCCAGCTCGACGAGGACCGTCGAGTGGCCGAGGAAGGTCAAGCCGGGCAGCCCGCCGCGCGCGTCCACGCGTCCATTCTCGGCTGGATCACTCTTCGGCGAGCGGCACCCCAAGGACGTTGAACCCGCCGTCGACGTACACGACCTCGCCGGTGACTGCGCTCGACAGGTCCGACGCGAGCCAGACGGCCGTCTTGCCGACGTCCTCGATCGTGATGTTCGAGCGCAGCGGCGTGACCTCGGCGAAGGAGCCGTAGAGCTTCTTGAAGCCGGCAATCCCGGCCGCGGCGAGGGTCCGGATGGGCCCGGCGCTGATCGCGTTGACCCGCACGCCGTCGGGGCCCAGGTCGGCGGCGAGGTAGCGGACCGAGGCCTCGAGCGCGGCCTTGGCGACGCCCATGACGTTGTAGTTCGGCACCACCTTCTCGGCGCCGTAGTAGCTCAGGCAGACGACGCCGGCGTCGCGGCCCTCCATCAGCGGCGCGGCGGCGCGGCTGAGCCCGATCAGCGACCACGCCGAGACCTGCTGGGCGAGCGCGTAGCCCTCCCACGACGTGTCGACGAACTTGCCGCCGAGCTCCTCGCGCCGCGCGAACGCGATCGAGTGCACGAGGCCGTCGAGGTGCGAGAACGGCTTCGCCAGCGCGTCGAAGCAGCGGTCGATGTCACCCTCGACGGTGACGTCGCAGGCCGTCACGACGGTGTCCTCGCCGAGCTCGGCGGCGAGCTTCTTGACCGGCTCGGACATGCGCTCGTTCTGGTAGGTCAGCGCGATCCGGGCGCCCTCGCGGTGCAACGCACGCGCGATGCCCCA
>DATHRO010000049.1:0-3451 GCA_035465135.1 Candidatus Deferrimicrobiaceae bacterium | reverse complement strand
ATGCGCCGCCGCGCCCGCACCGGTGCGCGCGCCGAACACAAGCAGGTCGGACAGCGAGTGGCCACCCAGCCGGTTGGCGCCGTGCATCCCGCCGGCGCATTCACCCGCGGCAAACAGGCCGGCAACCGTCGATACGCCGGTCTCCGCGTCGACCCGAATCCCGCCCATCACGTAGTGGGTCGTCGGCCCGACCTCCATCGGGCCCTTCGTGATATCGACGTCGGCGAGTTCCAGGAACTGGTCGTACATCGACGGCAGCTTCTGGCGGACGTGGTCGGCTGGCAGGTAGCTGATGTCCAGGAAGACGCCGCCGTGGGGAGAGCCTCGCCCGTCTCGAACTTCCTCGTAGATCGCCCGTGCGACGTTGTCGCGGGTCGACAGCTCGGGCGGCCGCCGGGCCTCGGTCGGCTGACTGCGCGAGGCCGCGTCGACCCAGCGCGCGGCCTCTTCGTCGGTTGCGGCGTACTCGTCGCGACGGTCCGGCGGCAGGTAGTCCCACATGAACCGCCGGCCGTCGCGATTGCGAAGGATGCCGCCCTCGCCGCGGACGGCCTCGGTCACCAGCAATCCGCGGACGCCCGGCGGCCAAACCATGCCGGTCGGGTGGAACTGCACGAACTCCATGTCGATGAGCTCGGCCCCGGCGTCGTACGCCAGCGCGTGCCCGTCGCCGCTGTACTCCCAGGAGTTCGAGGTCACCGACCAGGCGCGGCCGATGCCGCCGGTCGCGAGGACCACGGATCGTGCCGAGAAGACCACCGGCTGGCCGGTCGTGCGCCAGTAGCCGAACGCTCCGCAGACCCCGCGCGCACCGCTGATCAGGCGAGTGATCGTGCACTCCATGAAGACGTCGATGCCGAGCGACACGGCGCGGTCCTGGAGGGTCCGGATCATCTCCAGCCCGGTCCTGTCGCCGACGTGAGCGAGGCGCGGGTGCAAGTGGCCGCCGAACGGCCGCTGAAGGATCCGCCCGTCGGTCGTGCGGTCGAACACCGCGCCCCAGTACTCGAGCTCGCGGACCCGATCCGGGGCCTCCTTGGCATGAAGCTCGGCCATCCGCGGATTGTTCAGCAGCTTGCCGCCGACCATCGTGTCGCGAAAGTGGACGCGCCACGAGTCGTCCGGCGCCACGTGCGCCAGGGCCGCCGCGACGCCGCCCTCGGCCATGACCGTGTGGGCCTTGCCGAGCAGCGACTTGCAGACCAGGCCGACGCGGGCCCCGGCATCCTGGGCCGCGATCGCCGCCCGCAGCCCGGCGCCCCCGGCGCCGATGACGAGCACGTCGACGGCGTGCGTCTCGATCGGCTCGCTCACGGTCGGGCGTCGATCACAGCCGGATCGCGGGGTCGGTCAGGACGCCCAGCGAGAGAAGGTGGATGTACAGGTCAGCGATGACGATCGAGAAGAGGCTGGCCCAGGCCCAGACCATGTGCCGCTCGTTGAGGCCGCTCAGGAACCGCCAGGCGCCGTGGCGAGTCCGGCTGACCGCGCTGCACGAGAAGCAGTCGAGCCGGCCGCCGACGATGTGCCGCAGCGAGTGGCACGACGAGACGTAGCCGGTCAGGAGCGCGACGTCGGCCACCAGGATGAGGCTGCCGAGCCCGATCCGGGCCCCGCCTTCCGGGACGAACGACGCGACGACCTCGATCCAGTGGATGACGAGCAGCACGACCGCGAGATACAGGAAGATGCGGTGCAGGTTCTGGAGGATGAACGGCAGGGCGTTCTCCATGCGGTAGCGACGATGGATCGTCGGCTCGCCGACCGCGCAGCTCGGCGGATCGGCGAGGTAGGCGCGGTAGTAGGCCCGTCGGAAGTAGTAGCAGGTCACCCGGAAGCCAATCGGGATCCACAGCGTCACGATCGCCGGCGACAGCCAGGCTGGGAAGCCGTCGCCCGATACGAACGGCGAGTAGAACGGCGAAAGATAGCCGTCGGCTTCGTGGGCCACGCCGAAGAACGGCTCCCAGACCAGGGCGCTGAACGTCGCGTACAGCACCAGGATCGCCAGCCACAGGCCGATGCTCAGCGGCTCAGCCAGCCAGCGAGCCCGGCGCGTCGCGCCGAAGCCCTCGCTTGCCGTGCCGCGCGGCTTCAGCAGGCCCCGCAGCGCTGCGACCTGGCCGGTCATGCCGGGGCGCCCGCCCCGACAGCGAGTCGCTCGATGACCGCGTCGGCAAACTCGCTGGTGCCGGCGGTGCCGCCGAGGTCGTACGTCACCCGCCGACCTTCTGCCACGACCCCGCGGATCGCGGTCTCGACCCGCTCGGCGACCTCGGGATAGCCGAGATGACGCAGCAGCAGCGTCCCGGACAGCATCAGGGCCGTCGGGTTGGCCTTGTTCTGGCCGGCGTACTTCGGGGCCGAGCCGTGGACCGCCTCGAACACCGCGCCGTCCTCGCCGATGTTCGCCCCGGGGGCCACCCCAAGGCCGCCGACGAGGCCGGCCGCGAGATCCGAGACGATGTCGCCATAGAGGTTCGGCAGGACGAGGACGTCGTAGAGGTTCGGCTTCTGGACCAGCTGCATGCACATGTTGTCGACGATCCGGTCCTCGAACTCGATCCGCCCGGCGTAGGTCGCGGCGACCGTGCGGCAGGCCTCCAGGAACAGGCCGTCCGACAGCTTCATGATGTTGGCCTTGTGCACGGCGGTGACCTTCCGCCGGCCGTTGGCCGCGGCGTACTCGAACGCGAACCGGGCAATCCGCTCGGACGCTGCGCGGGTGATGATCTTGATGCTTTCCGCGGCATCGCGGCCGACCATGTGCTCGATGCCCGCGTAGAGGTCCTCGGTATTCTCGCGGACGATGATCAGGTCGATGTCGTCGTAGCGGCTATGGACGCCCTTCATCGACCGCGCCGGCCGCAGGTTGGCGTACAGCCCGAGCGCCTGGCGAAGCGCGACGTTGACGCTCCGGAAGCCCGAGCCGACAGGCGTCGTGATCGGGCCCTTCAGGGCCACGCGGTTGCGCCGGATCGACTCGAGCACCTCGTCCGGCAGCGGCGTGCCGTGACTCGCGATCGTTGCCTCGCCGGCCGCGACGACTTCCCACTCGAACGCAACACCTGAGGCGTCGAGGACGCGTCGGGTCGCCTCCGCCAGCTCCGGCCCGATGCCGTCGCCGGGGATGAGCGTGACTCGGTGGGCCATAGCCGCATTCTAGCCGCGCGGATCGGCGCGCCATCCCGGGCCCGACGGCCCGGATCGACGTGACAGATAGACTCCCGTCGATGCGCATCGGGGTCACCCTGCCGCTCGCGACCGGCGACGCGGCCGACGGCGTCGTGCCGAGCTTTGAGGTCAGCCGCGACTTCGCGCTCCGGGCGGAAGCGCTGGGCCTCGATTCAGCATGGGTCTTCGACCATCTCATCTTCCGGTTCGAGGGGGAGCCCGACGAGGGCCTCCACGAGGCCTGGACGACGCTCGCCGCGCTGGCTCCGGTCGTTCC
>DATHRO010000048.1:0-1748 GCA_035465135.1 Candidatus Deferrimicrobiaceae bacterium | reverse complement strand
CCGTGAAGAACTCCTCGCCGACGAGGACCGCAGCGAGGGAGTCGACGTCGAGCATGATCAGCGCGCCGCCGAGCTGGCCGACGACCTTGCCGGTAGCCGTGCTCGAGAGGAGCTGGCCGACAACGGTCGAGGTCGAATCGCTGATCAGGACCACGCGCGCGAAGCTCGGGCCAACATCGGCAACGCGACCGACGAGCGCCCCACCGGCCGCGACGACCACGTCGCCGGCCTCGATGCCGTCGTCCGAGCCGCGGTCGACGATGACGAGCTGGCGGGCCTCCTGGGACTCCCTGCCGATGACCGCCACCGGCTCGGTCTGGAACTCC
The DNA here is from genome assembly GCA_035465135.1 of Candidatus Deferrimicrobiaceae bacterium. Lineage (GTDB taxonomy): Bacteria > Chloroflexota > Limnocylindria > Limnocylindrales > CSP1-4 > UBA5189. The sequence goes on along the minus strand of DATHRO010000048.1, from coordinate 1,422 downwards.
AGCCCGGACCGGAGCTGGAGCAGGGCGACCAGCTCGTCGTTCTGGCGCTGCAGCTCGCGGGCCACGGCGTTCTCGTTGCGAAGATGCTCGTTCTCGCTGCGCAGCGCCTCGTTCTCGAGTCGCAGCCGGTCGATCTCGGCGATCGTCGCGAAGATCGACGAGACGTCGCGCGCCACGCCGTCCACGGCAGCCTGGACAGGCCGGAAGGCGAAGGCTACGCCGTTCTGGAGATCGCGGACGAGGGGGTTCGACGAGATCGCGACGAGGAGCAGCGAAACGATCAGCAGGACGACGTAGGCGATGATCCGTCGCCTCGCGGCCCCGCCTGCCAGGAGGGCGCTCACGCCGGTCCCCTAGCGCAGCGGGTGGGAGTAGGTCTCGGTGACCAGCACGCGCTGCATGCCGTCGAGATCCTGGAGCACCTCGCCGGTGCCACGGACGACGCAGGTCAGGGGGTCGTCGGCGACGTGGACCGGCATCTGCGAGGCCTCGGCGACGCGGCGGTCGAGGCCGGCCAGGAGGGCGCCGCCCCCGGCGAGGACGATGCCCTGGTCCATGATGTCGGCCACGAGCTCGGGCGGCGTCTCCTCAATCGTGTCGCGGATCGTGTCGACGATCTGCACGACCGAGGGCTCGATGGCCTCGCGGATCTGGTCCGCGCCGACCTCGACGCTGCGCGGGAGGCCCGTCAACAGGTCCCGCCCGCGGAGGTTGACGCGTCCGGCGTCCCAGTCGCCCGGATAGGCCGAGCCGATCGCGATCTTGATGTCCTCGGCCGTTCGCTCGCCGAGGAACAGGTTGTATTCGCGGCGCGCGAAGTTGACGATGTCGGTGTCCATCTCGTCGCCGCCGATCCGGATGCTGCGGCTAACGACGATGCCGCCGAGGCTGATGACCGCGACCTCGGTCGTCCCGCCGCCGATGTCCACGACGAGGCTGCCCGACGGTTCGCTGACCGGCAGACCGGCGCCGATCGCCGCGGCCATCGGCTCCTCGATCAGGCGCGCCCAGCGGGCGCCGGCGTTGAGGGCCGCGTCGAGGACGGCGCGCTTCTCGACCTCGGTCACGCCCGACGGGATACCGATGATCATCCGCGGCCGCGGCAGCAGCCCGATGCGGTCGTGGACCTTGTCGACGAAGTACCGGATCATCTGCTCGGTCACGTCGAAGTCGCTGATGACGCCATCGCGCAGCGGCCGGATCGCGACGATGTTGGCCGGGGTTCGGCCGACCATCCGTTTTGCCTCCGCGCCGATCGCGAGGACCCGCTTGGAACGCGCGTCGATCGCGACGACCGAGGGCTCACTGATGACGATCCCGCGGTCGCGAACGAGGACGAGCGTGTTCGCGGTGCCGAGGTCGATCCCGATGTCGCGGGAGAACAGGCCGAGCAGGCGATCGAGCATGCGGGCGAGGGGTCCT
>DATHRO010000047.1:0-9355 GCA_035465135.1 Candidatus Deferrimicrobiaceae bacterium | reverse complement strand
CCGCTTCGACTTCTGGCTGGCCAAGGCCGGCTTGGCAGGGGACATGGACGGGGTCCGCGCCGAGACGGCCGAGCGGCCCGAGGTGATCCTCCTTTCGGCGCGCCATCCCGGCCTCAGCGGTCGTGTCGTCCCGATCGACGTCCGGCTCGGGGATGGCTTCACGGCCCTCGTCGTGACCGGCCCGAACACCGGCGGTAAGACGGTCACCCTGCGGACGGTCGGCTTGCTGGCCCTGATGCACCAGGCCGGCCTACACGTCCCGGCCGCGCCGGGCAGCCGGCTACCCGTGTTCGGCAACGTCTTCGCCGACATCGGCGACGAGCAATCGATCGCCCAGTCGCTGTCGACGTTCTCGGGCCACATGCGCTCGATCATCCGGATCGTGGATGCGGCCGGACCGGGAACGCTCGTGCTGCTTGACGAGCTCGGTGCCGGCACGGATCCCACGGAGGGCTCGGCGCTCGCCCAGGCGCTGCTCGACCACTTCATCCGGGGCGGGGCGCTCGTCGCCGCGACGACCCACTACGCCGAGCTGAAGGCCTATGCCCACACGACCGCGGGAGCGATGAACGCGGCCGTCGACTTCGACCTCGAGACGCTGAGCCCGACGTTCCACCTGACGATCGGGTTGCCCGGCGGCTCGCAGGCCTTCGCGATCGCCGAGCGCCTCGGCCTGCCGGACGCGATCGTGGCCGATGCCCGGTCGCGGCTGTCGGAGTCGCAGCGAGCCTTCGAGGCGACGCTCGCCCGGATTCGGGCCGCCGAAGGCGAGACGGCCGACGCGCTCGCCCAGGCCCGGACCGAGCAGGCACGCGCCGCCGAGGCGCTGCGAACGGCCGACGAGGAGCGCCGGCGAGCCCGGCGTGAGCGCGACGACATCGCCCGGCGGGCGCGCGAGGAGGCCGAGCGCCTCGTCGCGGAGCTGCGGACCGAGCTGGAAGGCGCGCGGCGCGCGCTCGAGCGCGGCCAGCTCACGGCGCCGGCGATCGACGCCGTGATGGCGCGAGCCGAGGCGGGGCTGGCGCGGCTACCGGCGCCTGCGGACGAGCCACGGGCGGCCGGGCGCCGGGGTCGTCCGAGTTGGCGGGTCGGCGATCTGGCCCGGAGTCGCTCGGGCGGCTGGGTCGGCCGGATTGCCGAGATCAGTGCGAAGGGTCGCCGGGCAACGCTCGAAGCCGGCTCCCTGCGGGTGAGCGTCGAAGTCGACGACCTCGAGCCGGCGCCGGGGACCGCGGCATCGGCCGCCGGTCAGACCGGCAGCGCCGGGGACGGCGCGCGGGGCGGAACGGTCGCCGCGCTGCGCGCGTCGCGCGCTCGCAGCGTGCCGATGTCGCTCGACATCCGCGGCGCCAGGGTCGAGGAGGCCCTCGACGCGCTCGGGCGCTACCTCGAGGATGCGTCGCTGGCGGGGCTCGAGCGGGTCACCGTCATCCACGGCCTCGGCACCGGCGCGCTGCGCGACGCGGTGCGCGCCGAGTCGGCCGGCCATCCCCTCGTCAGGACGGTCCGGCCGGGCGAGCGCGGCGAGGGTGGCGACGGGGTGACGGTCGTCGAGCTCGGCTGACGCCTGACCGCGTCCGGCGGGCGACCCGCGGGCGATCAGCGGCGCGGCCGGTGGCGACGCGACAGGGCGAATGCGGCGGCCGGCAGGAGCAGCGGTAGGAAGAGGCCCGGAGCCGGACTCGGCGTGGGCGGTGGTGGAGCCGGTGTGATGGTCGGCGTCGGTGTCGGCTTTCCGCCGCCACCGCCGCCACCGCCGTTCGACGGCTGCGGCTGGTCGGTCGCGGGTGGCGTCGGCTCGGGCGTGAAGCACGGGACCGCCGGCGTCTCGAACGGGTTGCCGCCATTGCCGTTGCCCGGCGGGCACGGCTGCGGCACGCTCGTGCAGACCTCGGTCGGGGCGAAGGTGCCGCCCCAGGTCCGGCCGAACGGCACGAGGTAGCCGTCGAAGAAGTACGACGTCGAGGTTCGCTTCGGGCCGCCACGCACGCCCGGTCCCTTGGCCGCTCGCGACGCCCAACCCTGGGTGAACCGCTGCCACTGCGGGAATGCGGGCTCGACGCCGCTGAAGTCGAGGAAGTACTCGCTGATCGCCGGGCCGGCGCAGCCGTCCTGCCACAGCAGGCCGGTCGCCTCGTCGATCTGCTTCTCGACGTGAATGTCGCTGCGGCGCGTCGGCTCGGTGCCCTCGATGAACCACTCCTGGACGGTCCGGGCCGTGCCGGGGCCGGGCAGCAGGCCGCTGAAGGCGTCGACCTCGACGCGGGTCAGGCCCTTGGACCGCTCGAAATCGGTGATCGGGAGACCCTTGGAAACCTCGCTCATGATGTTCGACCACAGGCCGGCCGAGCTCGCGACCGAGGTGATCGGCCGGATCGGGTCGCCGTTGGAGTTGCCCATCCAGACCCCGACGGCCAGTGCCGGCACGTCCGGATCATCGGGTGGAGCGAGGTAGCCGAAGGCGTCGATGTCCTTGTTCTCGTCGGTTGTGCCGGTCTTGTACGCGGCCGGCCGACGCTTGCCGCCGTCGGAGATGCTCCAGGTCGCCCAGTAGGCGTTGACGCTCCTGAGCGTGTTGCCCTCCAGGATGTCGGAGATGAGCCACGCCGCCTGCTCGCTCGCGACGCGCGTGCCGATCGGCTCGTCACCCTCGCCCGGGTAGACCAGGTTGCCCTCGTTGTCGTAGATCTCGCGAATCACCTGGCGCGGCATGAGCACGCCGCCGTTGGCGATCCCGCCATAGGCCTCGAGCAGGTCGAGCATGTGGATCTCGATCGTGCCGATGGCCATCGCCGGGCTCGGGAACGCCTCAGGGTGAAGCTCGAGGCCCCACTTCTGGAACTGGGAGAAGAGGTGCTCGTGGCCGTTGATGTAGCCGGCCTTGATCGATGGGATGTTGAGCGAGAACTGCAGCGCCGGGCGGAGCCGGACGGGACCGCGCTCGTAGGGGTCGGCATCCTTGGGCGCCCAGCCCTTCTGGAACTCGGTCACGACGTCCATGAACATCGTCGAGGCCGTCATCGTCCGGTCGTCGAGGCCGGTGATGTAGTTCAGCGGCTTGATCGACGAGCCGGGCTGTCGATAGGCATCGAACATGACATCGTGCTGGGGCGCCAAGCGACCCTTGTCGGTGGCGTTCAGGTAGTAGCCGGCGCTGCCGGCCGAGGCGAGCACCTCGCCGGTGCGGTAGTCGATGACCGCCCCGGCGGCGTTGTGGATGTTGTAGCCCTTGAGGCCGCGGACCCAGCCCCATTGGCTCTTCGGGATGCCGATCCGCTTGAGGATCGCGTCGATCTCATCGTTGCGACTGCCGTCGCCATTGGTGTCCTTGGCCAGCTGCGCCCGACCGGCTGCGAAGATCCACTTCTCGACGATCTGCTGCATGTCCCAGTCGAGCGTCGTGACGACCCGGTAGCCGCCCGTGTCCACGGCCTCGCAGACCCCTTCCGACTCAGGCCCGCAGAGGAGCAGGCTGAGCTGCTCCCGGATGCGGTCGACGAAATGCGGCGCCTTCCAGCGGGGCGAGACGGGCGGGTTGAGGACGACCTCTTCCTTCTTGGCGGCCTCGTACTCGGCGAGCGTGTGACGGTCGCCCGAGAGCACGCTGCGGGTCTTCATGAACTCGAGGACGCGGTTGCGGCGCTGGACGATCTCGCTCGTGGCCGGCACGACGAGCTTGACCTGGTCGGCCGGGCATTCCTCGCCGGCCTCGTCGGCGACGACGATCAGGCACTCGGCGACGGCGTTGCGCATCAGGTCGAACTCGGTTGGCGACTGTGGGATCGCGGCAAGGATGGCGTACTGGGCGAGCGAGAGATCCGGCAGGCCCGTGCTGAAGTAGCCGATCGCGGCGGCCTTCACGCCGTAGCTCTGGTTGCCGTAGAAGTTCTGGTTGAGGTAGGCCTCGATGATCTGCTTCTTGCCTTCGTCGCCGGGGAAGGCCTCGGTCAGCCGGATCGACTGGATGATCTCGCGGATCTTGCGGTCGTAGATCGTCCCCTCGAAGGCCCACGCCGGCAGGAGCTTGGCCCGGACGAGCTGCTGCGTGATCGTCGACGCGCCGCGTGGCCGCCCGCTGATCGTGTCGAGGGCGGCCGAAATCACGGCCCCGGCGTCGAAGCCCGGGTTCGTCCAGAAGTTGCCGTCCTCGATGGCCGTCGTCGCGTCGATCATCTCGGGCGGGATCTGGTCGAAGGTCAGCAGCTCCCGGCGCAGGGCGCCGAAGCGAGCCAGCTCCACGGTCCCGGTTCGATCCCAGACGACCGACGGCTGCTCGAATTCGAGGCCCTCGAACGCCCGGGCCGGGTCCGGCAGGTCGCGGCTGTAATAGGCGTACGCCGAGACGACGCCGACGAAGCCGACGCTGCCGAGCACGAGCAGGCTGGTGAAGAGGAGGAGGGGGATGGCGAGGGCTGCCCGACGGGCGGCGCCACCTCCACGTCCGCGTCGGGCGGCTCCGTTGCGGCGGTGCCGCTGACGCCTCTGGAGGCTGGTGTGCATTGCGGCCGCGACGATACCATAGGGTCCGTGAGGGTCCCTTCCCCCCATCGGGTCGTGTTCAGGACGACCCCCGACGCCCTCGTGTGACGGCGTCCGACCCCGGCCTGTCCGGCTTTCTGGCCGAGCTGCGCTGGCGCGGCCAGTTCCACGCCGCCTCGGACGGCCTCGAGGCGAGACTCGCCTCGGAACGGCCCTTGGCCGCCTACAACGGCTTCGATCCCTCCGGCCCGTGGCTCCACATCGGCCACCTCGTGCCGATCTTCGGGCTGATCCGGCTGCAGGCCCACGGCGGCCAGCCGATCGTGGTGGTCGGCGGCGGAACCGGGATGATCGGGGACCCATCCGGCAAGTCGAGCGAGCGGAACCTGCTGTCGCGCGAGGTCCTGGAGGCCAACGTCGCCTCGATCCGGCCGCAGCTGGAGCGGTTCCTCGACTTCTCGGGCGCGCGCGGGGCGCGGCTGGTCAACAACCTCGACTGGCTGGAGCCGATCCGACTGCTCGACTTCCTGCGCGACGTCGGCAAGCACTTCACGGTCCCGTACATGCTGGCGAAGGACTCGGTCCGGGTCCGCCTCGAAGGCGGCCTTTCGTTCACCGAGTTCAGCTACATGCTCATCCAGGCGACCGACTTCGCCCACCTCCGCCGAACGATGGGCGTCGAGCTCCAGATGGGTGGCGCCGATCAGTGGGGCAACATCACGGCCGGGCTGGAGCTGATCCGCCGCGCCGGCGACGGCGAGGGCTCGCCCAACCCCGCGGCGTTCGCGCTGGCGTATCCGTTGCTGCTCAACGCCTCGGGCGCGAAGTTCGGCAAGAGCGAGACCGGCGACTCGGTCTGGCTGCATCCCGACGGGACCAGCCCGTTCGCGTTCTACCAGCACTGGCTCAACACCGACGACCGTGACGTCTCGACCTACCTGCGCTGGTTCACCACGTTCGCGCCGGACGAGATCGAGGCATTGGAGGCGGCTCTGGCCGCGCGGCCTGAGGCTCGCGAGGCCCAGCGGACGCTGGCCCTCGACATCACGGCGCGGGTCCATGGCGGCGATGTCGCGCGCGCCGTTGCGGCTGATTCGGAGCTGCTGTTCGGCGGTGAGCCGATTCGCGACCCGGCGGTCTTCGAGCGCCTGTTCCCGAACGTCGAGGGCAGCTTCGTCGTGGACGCGCCGGCCTCGTCAGCCGGGACCGCCGCCGTGCTCGCCGATGCGGGCGTCTTCGCGTCGCGCGGCGAGGCCCGTCGAGCGATCGCGGGCGGCGGCGTCAGCATCAACGGCGAGCGGGTGACCCACCCGGCCGCGGCGATGCCGCCGCCGGTCGCCGGACGCTGGTGGGAGGTCCGGGTCGGCAAGCGCCGCCGGGTGCTCGCCCGCCTCGAGCCCGGCTGACCTCGTCAGGCTCCCAGCGCGCGGGCCGCCTCGAGCAGGCGGTCGTCTTGGTCGACGTCGCGCACGGTCAGCCGCAGCGCGTGCGACAGCGGGTGCTCCGACCCGAACGTCCGCGGTACCAGGCCCCGCCGGAGGAGCCCGTCGGCGACCGCGGCGGCACGCTCGCGTGACGCGAACGACACAAGCACGAAGTTGGCCGCCGACGGGTGGACCGTCCAGCCCGCTTCGGTCAGCCCGGCGGCGAGGCGGTCACGCTCGGCCGCGACCCGCGCGACGTTCGCGGCGGCGACGTCACCGTCCTGGAGCAGGCGCGTCGCGACGGTGACCGACGCGACCGACACGGAGCCCGGCGGCCGGTAAGGTGCCAGCTGCGCGATGACCTCCGGTCGGGCGATCGCGAACCCGACGCGCAGGCCGGCGATCGCATAGGCCTTGCTCATCGTCCGGATCAGCACGAGTCGCGGGTAGGCGGACCGGAGCTCGAGGTTCGAGAAGCCCGCGAACTCGGCGTAGGCCTCGTCGACGACGATTGCCGGTGCCGGCCGGCCCCCCCGCTCGGCATCCGCGGAGATCGTCTCGAGCAGGTCGTCGATGCGGCCCGGCGGCTCGGCCAGCCCGGTCGGGTTGTTGGGGCTGCAGAGCCACACCAGATCCGACGCCCGGGCAGCCTCCCGAACCGCGCTGGGGTCGAGCGCGAACCCCTCTTCCGCCGGCAGGCGCGCCACGCGGACGATGTGAGCCGGTCGCTGGTCGGTGAGGACGCCGAACATCGGGTAGGTCGGCACCGGGACGACGGCCGATCCGCCCGGCGGGAGGAAGGCCTTGGTCACGAGGTCGAGGATCTCGTCGGCCCCGGCCCCGACGAGGATCTCGTCCCGACCGACGCCGTAGCGCGTCGCGGCGGCCGCGACGAGGCGGCCGTAGTCGCCGGGCGGGTACTCCGAGAGCGGCACCTCGAAGCGGCCCTCGGCGAGGATCGCCGCCACGACCGCGGGCGGCGCGGGCGCGGTGTTCGTGTCGAATCGCACGATCTGTCCGAGTGGCACGCCGTACCGCTCCGCGATCGCCTCGTCGGTCGCCTCCCAGGCGTAGGAACTCGGCTGGGTCGGGATGGCCATGCGGCCGGGAGTTCGAGTCATGCGCGCAGGCTCGTCATTCGAGGCAGGGTAGGCGCGGCGCCGCAGGCGGGAAAGCGGTGTCCGGGCGAGTTCCGCCCGATCAGTGCTCCGACTTGCCCTCGGATTCCTTGCGGTGCTGGGCGATGACCTTCTCGGCGAGGTGCGCCGGGACCTCTTCGTAGCGATCGAGCGCGGCCGTGAACGTGCCGCGACCGCCGGTCAGGGACCGAAGCTCGGTCGCGTAGCTGAACAGCTCCGCCTGCGGCACGGTCGCGCTGATGACCTGGAGACCGTCCCGCGTGTCCATGCCCAGGACCCGGCCGCGGCGCCCGTTGAGGTCACGGTTGACCTCGCCCATGAAGGTCTCGGGGATCCGGATCTCGACGCTCATGATCGGCTCGAGCAGCACTGGCTTGGCGCTCATCACGCCGTCCTTGAGGGCCATCGAGGCGGCGATCTTGAACGACAGCTCGTTCGAGTCGACGGTGTGGAACGAGCCGTCGTAGAGCGTGGCCTTGAAGTCGGACAGCGGGTAGCCGGCAACGACGCCCTCGGCCGCTGTCTCACGGATGCCCTTCTCAACACCCGGGAAGAACTGCCTCGGGACGGAGCCACCGACGACCCGCTCGGCGAACTCTACGCCACCGCCGGGGTTCGGCTCGATCTCGATCCAGACGTCGCCGAACATGCCGTGGCCGCCAGTCTGCTTCTTGTAGCGGCCGTGGGCCTGGGCCTTGCCGCGGATCGACTCGCGGTACGGGACCTTCGGGGTGTGGGTCACGATGGCCGCCCCGAACTTGCGCTTGAGGCGCTCGAGGATGACCGAGGCCTGGGCCTCGCCCGTCGTCCGCAGGATCTGCTCGCCCGCCTCGCTCCGCTCGACCCGGGCCGACGGCTCCTCCTCGAGCATCCGTTGGAGGGCCGGACCCATCTTGTCGAGGTCCGATTTCGTCTGCGGCTCGATGGCCATGACCAGCGTCGGCTCGGGGAAGACGATCGCCGGCAGGCCGAGCGGGCGCTCCTTCGTCGACAGCGCGTCGCCGGTCGCGGTGACCGACAGCTTCGCGACGGCGCCGATCTCGCCAGCCTTCAGCTCACCGGTTGGCTCCTGGTCCTTGCCGTGCAGGAGCAGCAGCTGGCCGATGCGCTCGTCGGTGCTGCGGGTCGCGTTCCAGGCGTGACTCTGCGAGTGGAGCGTTCCGGACAGGACGCGGACGTAGGTCAGGCGGCCGACGAACGGGTCGGCGGCCGTCTTGAAGACGCGGGCCAGGAGCGGGCCGCTCGGGTCCGCGCTGACCTCGACCGTCCCGCCGGCCTTGTCCAGCGCTGTGATCGGGCGGCCCTCGGCGGGGGAGGGAAGGTAGCGGAGGATGGCGTCGAGCAGGCCGCGCAGGCCGATCCCGGTCGCGGCGCTGCCGACCAGCACGGGCGCCAGGATCGAATCCTTCACGCCCCTGTGGAGACACGCCTCGAGCTCAGGGTCGGAGATCTCCTCGCCCTCGAGGTACTTCATCAGCACGTCGTCGTCGGCCTCGGCGGCGGCCTCGAGCAGCTGGTCGCGGCGCCGCGTGACCTCGTCGGCGAGCTCATCCGGGACAGGGATCTCGACCTCCTTGCCGCCCTCCCACTTGTAGGCCTTGCGGTGGACGAGGTCGACATAGCCGGAGAAGGCGCCGGCCGCGCCGATCGCCAGCTGCAGCGGCGCGATCTTGTTGCCGAAGGTGGCCCGCAGCTCATCCAAGGCGCGGGTCGGATCGGCGTTCTCCTTGTCGCACTTGTTGATGAAGAACAGCGCAGCCCGGCCGGTGCCGCGGCCCAGGGCGACCGCCTGCTCGAGCCCGGCTTCGACCCCGCCGGTGGCGTCGACGACAAACAGCGCGCCGTCCACGGCCTCGAAGCCCGAGATCACCTCCGACAGGAAGTCGAGGTAGCCCGGCGTGTCGACGAGCGTGACGCGGTTGCCATCGGCCTCGAAGGTCGCGACCGCGAGGCTCAGCGACTCGCCGCGCTTCTGTTCCTCGGGCTCGAAGTCGAGGTGAGAGGTCCCGTCGGCGACCTTCCCGAGCCGCCCGATGGCGCCGGCCCGGTGCAGCAGCTGCTCGGCGAGCGTCGTCTTGCCGGACCCGGCGTGGCCGGCCAGGACGACGCTCCGGAGGTGGGTGATGTCGACGCTCGTCGTGGTCATCGGAAAGTCGGTCCTCGCGTTGCGAAGGCAGGGGTCAGAGGGGGTCCGATCATGATAGTCCGGCGCAAATGCGGCCGCGGCGGGCGGGCCCGGCGCGGGTGCGCCGAACAAACCGTCGAGTGGACGGCGATCAGGTCGGGAGCGCGATCTTGGCCCGCGCGGTATCG
>DATHRO010000046.1:0-12029 GCA_035465135.1 Candidatus Deferrimicrobiaceae bacterium | reverse complement strand
CCGAGTCCCAGCCAGGGTCTGGCGTCAGGCATGATCGTCGCCGCGGCGGCGGGCGGCCCGGTCGGCCTGGCGGCCCTCGGCGGGATCGCGGCCGTGGCGGCGGCCGAGTATGCCGCCGCGTCGCGCGGCCCCGACGGCAGGCCGGTCGATCTCGAGGCCGTCCTGGAGGCACTGCGACGGGACGAGGCCGGTCTGCCGCCGCCGGTTGACGGCGGTTCGTCCGCTATGCTCCCGGGGCCAGACGAACCGGAGGGCAGTGGGAGGGCCTGATGGCGCGCACCGACCCGAAGCTCAAGCTTCTGCAGTCCATCCCGCTGTTTGCGCGGGCGACGTCGCGCGAGATCGAGCGGATCGGCCAGCTGACCGACGAGCTGGACATGCCAGCGGGCCGGGTGCTGATGCGCCAGGGCGACCGCGGCGCCGAGATGTTCATCCTCGCGTCGGGCGCCGGCGTGGTCGAGCGCGACGGCCAAGAGATCGACGTCATCGGGCCGGGCTCGTGGGTCGGCGAGCTGGCCCTCCTCTCGGAGGGTCCGCGGGTGGCGACGGTGACGCTGACCGAGCCGAGCCGTCTGCTCGTCCTTGGCCACCGCGAGTTCCACACCCTGCTCGGCGAGTCGCCGGCGATCCGCATCAGCGTGCTCGACGAGATCGCCGCGCGCCTGCGCCGCCTGGAGCCCGGCGCGGGCTGAGCCCCGGCGGCGCCCGCCAGGGCGTTGCGTTCAGCGCTCGCGCATCGGGATGTAGGGCCGCTCCGTCGGTCCGACGTACAGCTGCCGTGGCCGCCCGATCCGGAAGTCGGGGTCGGTCATCATCTCGCGCCACTGGGCGATCCAGCCGGGCAGCCGCCCGATCGCGAACATGACCGTGAACATCTCGGTCGGGAGGCCCAGCGCCCGGTAGATCAGGCCGCTGTAGAAGTCGACGTTCGGATACAGCTTGCGCTCGACGAAGTAGGCGTCGTGGAGCGCGACTTCCTCGAGCTCGAGCGCGACCCGCAACAGCTCGTCGTCGGCGCCGAGCTGGCCGAGCAGGCTGTGCGCGGCCTCCTTGATGATCTTCGCCCGCGGGTCGTAGTTCTTGTAGACCCGGTGGCCGAAGCCCATCAGCCGGAACGGATCGTTCGGATCCTTGGCCCGCGCGACCGCCTCCCCGACGTCGCCACCATCGGCGACGATGCGGTTCAGCATCTCGAGGACCTCCTGGTTCGCACCGCCATGGAGCGGGCCCCACAGCGCGGCGATCCCGGCGGAGATCGAGGCATACAGGTTGGCCAGGCTCGAGCCGACCAGCCGGACGGTCGAGGTCGAGCAGTTCTGCTCGTGGTCGGCGTGGAGGATGAGGAGTGTCCGCAGGGCGCGCTCGGCGACCGGCGAGACGACGTACGGTTCGGCCGGCGTGGCGAACATCATGCGCAGGAAGTTGGCCTCGTACTCCAGCCCGTTGTCGGGGTAGATGAACGGCTGGCCGATCGACTTCTTGTGGGCGAACGCCGCGATCGTCGGCATCTTGGCGATCAGGCGAACGGTGCTGATCTCGACGGCGTCATGGTCCCGCGGGTCCATGGACGACTGGTAGAAGGTCGACAGGGCCGCGACGGCCGAGGCGAGGATGCCCATCGGGTGGGCGTCCATCGGGAAGCCGTCGAAGAAGCGCTTGAACTCCTCGTGGAGCAGCGTGTGGCGCCTGATCTGGTCGGTCCAGCTGGCAAGCTGGTCGGCCGTCGGCAGCTCGCCGTAGATGAGCAGGTACGCGGTCTCGAGGAACGTCGACTCCTCGGCCAGCTGCTCGATTGGATAGCCGCGGTAGCGGAGGATCCCTGCGTCGCCGTCGAGGAAGGTGATCGAGCTACGGGTGGCGGCCGTGTTGGCGAAGCCGTAGTCGAGCGTCGTGAGCTTCGCCTCCTTGAGGAGCGCCGCGATGTTCACGGCCGGCTGGCCGTCGGTCGCCGCCTCCATTGGCAGCGACACGGCCTGGTCGCCGATTCGGAGCTCGCCGGTCGTCGCCGGCGCCGGCGCCACAGTGGTGTTCATCGCGCTGCTCTCCTTCGCCTGGATGTCGCGACGCCGTCCGGCCGGCATCGGCGGAAGGCGCTGGCACGCGTGTCGTTCGATGGTCCCCCAACAGTCTGCCGGCCCTTGCCCAGAGGCTAGGGCCTTTCGGCCCACATGGACCGGGGCCGCACTACCATCTGGGCATGACTGACGGCGGACCGGACCAGCGACCCTACTCACCCGGGCTGGAGGGCGTCCTCGCTGCCGAGACATCGCTCGGCTACATCGACGGCGCCGCCGGCCGCCTCCTGTATCGCGGCTACCGGATCGGCGACCTCGTCGAGCGGGGCTCGTACCCGGCGGTCGCGAACCTGCTCTGGACCGGCGAATGGGCGCCCCGTCACCGGCTGCCGGCCGGTCCGGTGCCCGAGGCCGTGCTCGCGGCGCTGCGCGCCCTGCCCCCGGACGCCAAACCGATGGACGCGCTGCGGACGGCCGTCTCGGTCTGGGGCGCCACCCAGCGGCTGGCGTGGCCGCCGACGCCCGAGCAGGCCCGGGCCCTGACGGCTTTCTCGCCCTCGGCGCTCGCCGCGTTTGCCCGACTCCGCGGCGGTGACGAGCCGATCGAGCCCGACCCGTCGCTCGACCTCGTCGCGGGCTTCCTGTACCAGCTGACCGGCCAGCCGCCGGAGCCCGGCACGGCCCGGGCCCTCGATGCTTACTTCGTCGTCGGCGCCGAGCACGGCCTCAACGCCTCGACCTTCGCCGCGCGGGTCATCGTCTCGACCCGGAGCGACATCGCCTCGGCCGTCGCCGGCGCGATCGGCGCGCTCAAGGGCCCGCTCCACGGCGGTGCGCCCTCGGAGGTCGTCGAGCAGATTCACACCGTCGGGTCGCCCGAACGGGCCGAGCAGTGGGTCCGCGAGATGCTCGACCGCGGCGAGCGCCTGATGGGCTTCGGCCATCGCGTCTACCGGGCCTACGATCCGCGTGCCGCCGCGCTGCGGCGAGTGGCCGAATCGATGGCTCGCCGGCCGGACTGGCTGGAGCTGGCGATCGAGGTCGAGGACGTCGCCCTCCGCGTGCTGGCCGAGCGCCACCCGGAGAGAGCTCTCAAGACGAACGTCGAGTTCTACGCGGCGCCGGTCCTGCAGGGCGTCGGCCTGACGCCCGACCTGTTCCCGGCGACGTTTGCCCTGGCTCGTCACGCGGGCTGGACGGCGCACATCCTCGAGCAGGCGGCGGACAACCGGCTCATCCGGCCCGACGCGCGCTACGTCGGCCCGGGCGAGCGCGACCTGCCCTGACTCACGAGCTCGGGCGACGCGATCCGGTCGTCGCGGCCGGCACGTAGACTCAGGCGGGAGGTGAGACCGTGATCGGACGCCTGCTGAACCGCGTGATGGACGCCCAGTCGCCCTGGACGAAGCCCCTCGGCGGGGCGGTCCACGGCCTCGTGCACCCGCTGTTCCAGCGGCTGTCGTGGCTGCGCGACCTGCTCACGGGTCGCTGGCTGGGGCACCCGCTGCATGCCGCGCTGACCGACGTTCCGATCGGGATCCTGCCGCTCGTCACCGTCTTCGACGTCCTCGGGCTGGCCGAGGCGGCGCGCATCGCCACGGCGCTGGGAGTGCTGGCGATGGCCGGCTCGGCGATCGCCGGGTTCGCCGACTTCGCCGACACGGATGGCCGGGCGCGCGACCGGGCCACGCTCCACGCGACCCTGATGGTGATCGCGCTGGCGGGCTATCTGGCCTCGCTCGCGATCCGGATCAACGACCCGGCCGGGCCGCTCGCCGTGTGGATCGCAGTCGCGTCGCTGGTCGTCCTCCTCGCCGGGGCGTACGTCGGCGGCGACGTGGTGTACGTCTTCGGGAACATGGTCAGCCGCCACGCCTTCCGTGGGCCCGGGACGAAGTGGATCACGCTCGAGCCGGCCGAGCTGGGGCCCGACGGGGCGATCCCGGTCGGGAGGCCCGTGCGGGCGAAGCTCGGGGTCAACGGCCTCGTCCTGGTCAACGACGGCACGCGCATCCTGGCCCTCCACGACACCTGCGCCCACGGCGGCGGGCCGCTGTCCGACGGCCGGCTCGTCGACGACCAGCTCGAGTGCCCGTGGCACTACTCGCGCTTCGAGCTCACGACGGGCCATGTGCGTCGCGGCCCGTCCGTGTTCGACCAGCCGGCCTACGAGGTCCGTCGGCGCGACGATGGTGGCTGGGAGGCACGGCGCAGACCGACCGGCGGCGGGTGACGCCCAAGACCTCGACCTCGACGGTCACGCTTCCCGAGCCGTGCCTGGTCGTCCTCGTCGGCGCCGCGGGCGCGGGCAAAACGACGCTCGCGACGCGCCTGTTCGAGCCCGACGAGATCCTGTCGTCGGACGCATACCGCGGATTGATCGCCGGCGACCCGGCGGACCAGTCCGCCACCCGTGCCGCATTCGCAGCCCTGCACCGGGACCTGGCCCGCCGCCTGGCGAGGCGCCGGACCACGGTCGTCGATGCGACGAACGTCACCGCGTTCGCCCGCCGGACGCTCCTTCGCCGCGCCGCCTCCCACGACGTTCCGGCCGTGGCCGTCGTGCTCGATCTCGAGCCCGGGCTCGTCATCGCCAGGAACGCCGCCCGCCCGGGTCGGACCGTGCCCGAGACGGCCGTCCAATCCCAGCTTCGGGACCTGGCCCGGGCCCTCGGCAGCGGGGCCATCGCGAGCGAGGGCTTCGCGGCGATCCACCGCCTCCGAACGTCTGCCGCGGTCGACGGGCTGGTGATCCGGCGGACCGAGGTCAGGCCGTCGCGCCGGCGATCAGCGCGATCGCCAGGGCCGCGAGCCCGATGCCCAGCCCGTGGAGCGCGGTGATCCGCTCACGCAGGACGATCGCCGCGAGGAGCACGGTCACGACCGGATAGAGCGCGGTCAGGACCGCGGCGATCGCGAGCGGCCCGATCTCGATCGCGGCCAGGTAGAGGGTCGTGGCGATCATGTCGACGCCGCCGATGCCGACCATCGCCGGCCACAGTCGGCGTGGCACGCGGAGCGAGCCGCGGCTCGCGGCCGCAGCCGCGACGACGAACACCACGGCCGTCGTCCGGATGACGATGATCGGCCCGAGGAACCGGCCTTCCGACAGCTGCGACGCGAAGACCGCGAAGAGCCCGAAGCCGATCCCGGCGCCGAGGCCCATGACGAACCCGCTTCGGACGCTGCCGGCGGCGCCGGCGGCGCCGTCGGCGCTCGCCGGAACGCGCGAGACGAGGATCACGCTCACGACGGCGAGGCCGATACCGACGATCGCGCCGAGCGGCGGCGTGCCCTGGATCGCGATTCCGAAGCCGACCGGCACCGCCGCCGTGAGCACGCCCGCGACCGGAGCAACGACGCCCATCCGGCCGATGCTCAGGCCCCGGTAGAGGAGACCGAGACCGGCGGCTGCCCCGGCGCCGCCGGCGATCGAGATGACTAGGTCCTGGGTCGTCATCGCCGGCTCCCCGCGCAGGACGAGGAGCGGCAGCGCGAGGGCGATCCCGGCGGCCTGCGTCAGGCAGAGCACGCCGAGCACGGGCGCGCGCCGGCTGGCCAGCCCACCGCCGAAGTCGGAGATGCCCCAGCCGATCGAGGCGAGCAGGCCGAGGACGACGACGGCGAGCGACGGCGGGAGCAGCGCGTCTGGCATGTCCTTCCCTCCCCCCACGGCGCGGCCGCTCCGGCCGACGCATATCATCCCCGGGCGGACCCGCGGCGCGCAGCGGGCGCGCCGGCAGGCCCCGCCAGGGGGTGCGAGGGATGCAGCGAGCTCGAGGCCGTGCCATCGCCATGATCGCCGCGCTGGCGAGCCTCGTCGCGGCGGTCGCCGCGCCGCTCGCCGTCACGGCCCAGGGCCAGCTGCCGCCCCCGCGCGAGGGAGTCTACGTCTACGACTTCGCCGGGATCTGGACGGACGCCCCCGAGCAGGCGGCCCAGCGGGTCGCCGAGGAGGTGCGCGCCCGGACCGGAGCCGTGATCGTGATTGTCTCGTGGCCCACCGGCCTGGCGCGGGTCACGCCCGAGATCGCCCTCGCCGACGCCCGAGACATCATGCGCCAGTGGGGCGTCGGGCGAGCCGGCGTGGACGACGGGCTCGTCGTGCTCTTCGACCTCGACACGAGCCTGGCCCACGGCCAGGTCACGCTGTGGGCCGGCGACGGCTTCCAGGACCTGTACCTGAATGCCCGCGAGCGCGAGCGGATCGTCAACGGCGACATGCTGCCGCGCGCGGTCGAGGGTGATCTCGACGCGGCCCTCGTGGGGGGCATGGAGCACATCGACCGGGTCGTCCAGCCCGGCGGCAACCCGGAGCGGGCCCTCGAGCGCTTCCTCGGCGCCCTTGTCGCGGCTGTCGCGATCGGGCTCGGCGCCCTCGTCTTCGGGTTGTTCCTGCGACGCTGGTGGCTGAGCGGCCGCGACGCCCCCGTCCCGCTGATCGACGACTCGGTCCTGCTGCCGACCCCACCGCGCGGGCTGACACCGGCGATGGCCACGGTCCTGCGGCGCGACGTGATCGACAACGAGGCATTCACCTCGGCGATGGTCGATCTCGGTCACCGCGGCCTCGTCACCTTCCGCGCGGACGACGACGACGAGAAGAAGGTCGACCTGCTCGTCCCGCCCGAGCCGCTGGTCGAGCTGCCGTACCTCGAGGCCAGGCGGCGGCCGCTCGGCGTGGCCGAGAACGCGCTCGAGCAGGCGATCGAGCGCAAGGCTCGCGACCTGGCCGACGGCTGGGAGATTCTGACTTCAGAGAAGCTCCGGGCCGGCGCCGGCAAGGAGCTCTACGCGGCCTTCCGGAAGGAGCTCGGCCGTGCCGCCAAAGCCGCCGGCTGGTACCGCGACGACCCGAATCGGCTGACCGGCCGGTGGCAGGCGATCGGGATCGCCGTCATCGTCGTGGCCGCGATCGCCTTCGGGCTCGTCGCCTTCGACGCATCCGAGGGCAGCTCGATCCTGCAGCCGGGCCGGGAGCTTCCGGCGGCGGCCCTCGCGCTGATGGGCGGGTTCGGCCTGCTGATGATCGTCCTCAGCGGCCGCCTGGTCGCCCGCACCGCCGACGGGTCGCGGGTGCTGGCCATGGCCCTCGCCTATCGAAACACGCTGCGCTTCGAGCTCAAGAACGCCCAAACGGTCGACGAGGCCGTCGAGCACACGAAGCCCCGCCTGCCGTGGATCACCACGCCGGACCTGCTGACCGTGTGGGCCGTGGCGTTCGGCCTGAAGTCCGAGATGGATGATCTGATCCGAGAGACGTTCCGGTCGGCCGAGCGCAGCGGCGGCACGGCCTGGTCGCCGGCGTGGTACATCGGCGCGAGCGGCGGGGGCGGCTGGGGCTCGAGTGGCGTCGCCGCGGTCAGTGGGCTGGGAGCCGCGATCGGCTCGATCTCGGCGAGCGCCTCGTCGGGCGGCGGGGGCGGCTTCGGTGGTGGTGGCGGCGGCGGAGGCGGCGGCTCGTCCGGCGGGTTCTAGCTCCCGGCGGTCTCGGGCAGGACCGCGACGGGCGCGCTGCCGTCGTCCTCGTCGGGCGGCGTGACGGCGGTCGGCGCTTCGAGCACGCAGACGGCGTCGGCCGCGGCGTCGTAGCGATCGGAGGTCGTGAGGTAGATGACCTGGAAGTCCCGGCTGATCCGCTTGAGCAGCTCCAGCGCCCGGCCGGCCCGCTCGTCGTCGAGGGTCACGAACGGGTCGTCGAGCAGCAGCGGCGGCCGCCGGTCTCCGGTCACGAGCCGGACGAGACCGATCCGCGCCGCGAGGTAGACGACGTCGAGCGTGCCCTGGCTGAGCGTCGAAACGTCGACCCAGTCGTTTCGTTCCGGCGCGAAGACCCGGATCGCGAGGTCCTGGTCGTCGACCTCGACCCGCCGGTAGCGGCCGGCGGTGATCAGGTCGAGGTTGGCGTGCATATGCGCCTCGAGGTAGCGAGTCGCGGTGCGGATCGTGGCGCGCTCGGCGGCGTCGATCGCCTTGAGGGTCTGCTCATAGATCCGTGACCGCCGCTGGAGCGCGGCCAGCTGTTCGGTCGCGACCGCGGCCCGCTCGACGTGGGCGGCAACCTCCTCGGCATCGACGCTGTTCTGCTCGACGCGTGCGCGGGCCTGGGCCTCGGTGTCACGGGCCAGGTTGACTGCCCGATCGGCCTCGGCAACCTCGACTTCGAGACGTTCTCGGGCCCGTGGCTCGCGGGCGATCGGTCCGAGCGCCTCGAGAGCACCACTCTTCTGCTCGATCTCGAGCGCGGCCTGGTCGCGCAGCGCCGGCAGCGTCTCGCTCGGCTCGCGGCCGACCAGCCCCTCGAGCTGGGCCCGCAGCTGCATGATCGAGCCGATGTGGGCCTCCTCGGCCTCGACCAGCGCCTCGACCGCCGGGAGATCCGGCAGCTCGAGCGCCGCCAGCTGGTTCGTCAGCGAGACTTCCTCCATCTGGAGCTCCTGCTCCATCGCCGACCGGCCGCGCAGCCGGCGCTCGATCTCCTGGGACCGCAGGTCGGCGGTCCGTCGGAAGTCGAGGGCCCGGATCCGCTGCCCGCGCCCGACGACCGCGAGGCCCACCCCGAGGACCACCAGTAGACCGGCGACGAGCCCGACGACGGGCAGATCGATGCCCGTCCCGCTGAGCGAGATCGTGGGCAGCCGCTCGGGCAGCAGGCGCAGCTGATCGGCGGCGACGATGAAGACCGCGATCAGGATGAGCGCGATCGCGGCGATCGCGGTCGGCCGCCAGGCCCGTGGCCGTGGCTCCTTGACGTCGAAGCGGACCTCGACCTCGCCGGCCAGGGCGGCTCGCAGCTCACGGATTCGGAGGTCCGTCTCGCGCAGCCGGCCGAGCCCTTCACGGAGTGCCGGAAGACCCGTCGTCGAGGGGTGTGAGCCCTCGAGATCTTCGATCTCGGCGCTGACCTCGACGGCCCTGCGATAGCGCTCGAAGCGCTCGGCGGCCCGATCTCGCTCCGCCGCCAGCCGCTCGGCCAGCCGGGCCTTCTCGAGCAGCGCGCGCTGCTCCGCGAGCTGCGCCTCGGCGACCGAACGCGTCTCGCGCGCCTCGGCGAGGGCGTCCCGGTCGCGCTCCAGCTGGGCCAGCGCGACCTCGCCGTTCCGGGCTGCCGCGCTCTCGGTCGCGAGTGTCGCCTCGGCAACCTTGATCCGGCCGGGGTTCTTGTCGCCCTTGGTGTTGAGGTCGAAGATCGCCCGCTCCAGCTTCCGCCGGGCGCGGCTCGTGCCGCGGTCCGCGCCCGAGATCGAGGCCTGCAGCCGATCCCGCAGCGCTGCTTCGTCCCTGGCCAGGTCGGCGAGCTCGTGGTGCCGGACCGAGGCGGTCGACCGGAAGAACGCCTCGCTCGGGATGCCGGTCAGCTCGGCGAGGACCTGGTCGGCCAGAGCCGGATCGGTGACGACCTCGCCATCGTGCTCGAGGCGGACCGTGCCCTTCTGACCGCGGAACGCCTTTTCGACCGAGCCCCGGCGGGCCTCGTCCTCGTACTCCTGCTCGAACTCGAGCCGGACCCATGGCCGCTCCTCGTCATCCGCGCCCCAGGTCCGGACGGCGTCGAGGTCCTGCGAGGCCGACGTCACCCGCCGCGTCAGTGCCAGCTCGATCGCCCGCTGGAGCGTCGACTTGCCCGACTCGTTGGGGCCGCGGACGACCGTCAGCCCGGGGGCCAGGGCGAGGTCCAGGTCGACGTGCTGCCGGATGTTCCGCAGCTGCAGGCGGCGGATCCTCACAGCGTGACCTCGTGGCCGGTCAGCAGGAGGCGTCCGAGCCGCAGCACCTCGCGCAGCTCGCCGGCCGTCCCGGCGTCGTCGGCCGCCTCGGCCTCCGCGATCTGGGCCTCGACGTCGTGGATAAAGGCGCCGAGCACAGTGCCGGGCGGGGCCACGGCTTCCTCGGGAGGCGCCGGCACCGACCGGTCGCGCACCCGGATCCGGTGGAAGCGATCGGCGAGCTCCACCTCGACCTCGTCGGCCACGAGATCCAGCTCGTCCGGCCGGACCCCGATGATCTGGACATCGAGCACGAGGTCCGGGTTCGCGCGGCCACCGAGGGCCGCGACCAGGTCCGGCTGGGAGCCAACGCTCGCGGCGTCCAGCTCGAGCCGCTCGAACGTCGTCCGGCCGACCTTGCGCTCCTCGATCGCGACCTTCTTGCGACCCTCGGCGAGCGTCACGAGCAGGACGTTGCCGGCGCGATCCTGGTCGACGGCGACCGGCTCCGGCGCGCCAGCGTAGGCGTACTGGGTCTTGCCGGCCACGCCGGTCGTCGTCGAGTGCCAGTGGCCGAGCGCCAGGTAGTCGAGATGGCTGGCCGCGATCTCGTCGGTCGTGACGACGACGTCGTCGGCGTCGGTCTGCCCGGGGATGGCCAGCGCAGCGTGGAGCAGGCCGACATGCCAGCTGGCGCGGTCGTCCTTCGAGACGTCGAGGCCCTCGAGCGGCGAGCGTGGGGCACGCTTCGTCGGGAAGCACGGCCCGTGGACGACGACGTCAAGGGTCTTGAGGTGGACCTCCGGGTGATCGGGATCGAGGACCGTCACGAGGTCCGAGCCGACGGCACCGGCGAGTGCCGGAAGGTCGTAGGCCCGATAGATCGAGGCGCGGTCGTAGACGTCGTGGGTGCCCGGCGCGATAACGGTCCGGATGCGGGCCTCGACGAGGCGCTTGAGCTGGGCCGCGACGCGCTCTACGGAGCGTCGGGGCTGGACGTTCGAATCGAACAGGTCGCCGGCCACCAGGACGAGGTCCACCTTCTCGGCGATTGCGAGGTCGACGATCGCGACGAAGGCCGCGAACTGGCGCTCCCGCTGGGCGACGGCCCGCTCGCCGAGGTCGGCATGGCGAGCTCCGAGGTGCACGTCCGCCGTGTGGAGCAATCGGAGCATGATCCCGTGTCGCCTCCCCCAAGCATCGTGCTCTGGTTCAACGGCCATCCGGCGGGACCGGGCGAGCGAGGCGCCCCCATCGCTCCCCGCTCGCCTGCGGAAACCGTCGCGCGGCATTGTGACAGGTCGGCTGGCACGGCTTCCGGACGGGCGCCGGACTGATCCGCGCCACCGTTGTATCCTGCCGAGGCATTCAACCCGGTGCGCCCCGACCTCGGGAACCGTCTGGCACCTCGGGTCGCGCGGCGCCGGCACCGTCGCTTCCGCGCCGCCGACGGCTCCCCAGGGGCGTACCCCCGCAGATCTACGCGACCACGCGCTCCCGGAGGGCTCCCCATCGTGACCTACGCCGATCGAACTCTGACCTGTGTCGACTGCGGCTCCGACTTCACTCACTCGGCCGACGACCAGCGCTATTACGCCGAGAAGGGCTTCGCCTCCGAGCCCAAGCGCTGCGTGAGCTGCCGCGCCAGCCGGCGCGCCGCCCGCGACGGCGGCTACAGCGTCCAGGACCTCGGCGGACCGCGCGGCTACGAGCGTGGCGGCACGTCGCGCGAGTACTTCGCGGTCCTCTGCTCGGAGTGCGGCAACCAGGCCCAGGTGCCCTTCCGGCCGCGCATGGACCGTCCGGTCTACTGCTCCGACTGCTTCCGCAAGATCCGCCCCGACTGACGCTCCGCCCGTTCGCCACCGGCAGTCGACGCGGCTGAGCGCCCTGACCGGACTCATACACTCTGGCGGATGACGCGCGCCCAACGCGGAACCCTGGCCGCGGCGATGCTCGGCTCTGCCGTGGTGTTCCTCGACGGGTCGGTCGTGTACGTGGCCTTGCCCACGATCGGGGTGACGCTCCCGGCGACGCTGCTCGGCACGCTGGAAGGGCAGACGTACGTCGGCTCGGCGTTCCTGGCCACGCTGGCCGCGTTCCTGATCCTCGGCGGAGCGCTCGGCGACTTCCATGGACGCCGGCGCGTCTACCTCCTCGGGCTGCTCGGCTTCGGCGCCGCCTCGGTCGTCTGCGGCCTGGCGCCGACCCTCGAGGCACTCGTCCTGGCCCGCGTCCTCCAGGGTATGTCGGGCGCGCTGCTGGTGCCGGGCGCCTTGGCCCTGATCGCGGCCGCGTTCGACGGCCC
>DATHRO010000045.1:0-2371 GCA_035465135.1 Candidatus Deferrimicrobiaceae bacterium | reverse complement strand
CTCCGCGTGGGTCTCCTGCTGCAGGGCGTCCTTGGTGATGTCGACGTGGACCGGCCCGGGCCGGCCGGTCCGGGCGATGTGGAACGCCTCGGCCAAGACCCGCGGCAGCTCGTCGGCGTCCCGAACCAGGTAGTTGTGCTTCGTCATCGGCAGGGTGATGCCGTTGATGTCGATCTCCTGGAAGGCGTCCTTTCCGATCAGCGCCGAGGGGACGTTGCCGGTGATCGCGACGACCGGGATGGAGTCGAGCATCGCCGTACCGATTCCGGTGACGAGGTTGGTCGCACCGGGTCCGGACGTCCCCATGCAGACCCCGACCCTGCCGGTCACGCGGGCATAGCCGTCGGCGGCGTGGGCCCCGCCCTGCTCGTGGCGGACGAGGACGTGACGCAGCTCCGGGTAGTCGCCGAGGACGTCGTACAGTGGCAGCACGACTCCGCCGGGATAGCTGAAGAAGACGTCGACGCCCTGGCGAATCAGCGCTTCGCAGACGACGTCGGCCCCGATCCGCTGACGGGTGCCGCGGGCGCCGGTTCGAACGGCGACCCCGGAGCCGCCCTCGTGGAGCATCTCACGCTGGGCCCGCTCGACGGCGGCGGCATGCTCGGTGCCCGCTCCCGGAACGTGGCTCCGGCGGACGGCCGAACCCGGCGGTTTCGCGTTGCCGCTCTTCGTCACCGTCATCCTCGTCCGTCCTTCCCTTCGGTCCGTCGCGCCGGCGCGTCCGCGCCGGACAAACGAAAGACCCTCGCCTCCCGGCGAGGGTCCCGTTGGTCCTCGGTGTCTGTGGCCGCTACTCGCGTCCGCTCCGCCGTGTCCCTCCGTTCTCCCGCCGGGAGCCGGTAACGATGAGCACGAGGCTCTCGATGCCGACCAGGATCGAGCGGAGAAGGGAGAGCGGGAAGACCTCGGGATCGGCGCCCGGGAGCTGCACGCGCCGGCCGTCCGCCGTCACGGCGACGGCAACGGTGCGGCGGTCGATCGGCTCCGAGGTGCGCACGGTCCGCGCAGTCTACGGGCAGCGGGTCCCATCGCGCAACCGACCCATGTGTACTGGTCGGTCGGGCGTCTCCTTGCGGAGCCGCAACGGTCGGGCCACACTCGCAGCGTGACCTACTCGATCGTCGCGCTCGATCCGGCCACCGGCGACCTCGGCGTCGCGACCCAGTCGAAGTTCCTCGCGGTGGGCGCGGTCGTGCCCTGGGCCCGGGCCGGCGTCGGGGCGATCGCGACGCAATCGTTCGCCAACGTCGCCTACGGGCCGGATGGGCTCCACGCCCTGAAGGCCGGGCATTCGGCGCGCGAGGTGCTTGAGCGGTTGGTGGCCGACGACCCGCGGCGCGAACACCGCCAGGCCGGGATCGTCGACGCCCACGGCGGCAGCGCGACCCACACCGGACGCGAGTGCTTCGCCTGGGCCGGCGGTCGGACCGGGCCGGGCTACGCGGCCCAGGGCAACATCCTGGCCGGACCCGCGGTCGTCGATGGCATCGTCGAGACGTTCAGTGGCGGCGGAGCGCCCTTCCCCGAGCTCCTCGTGGCATGCCTCGCCGCCGCCGAGGCGGGCGGCGGAGATCGCCGGGGTCGAGAGTCTGCGGCCCTGTTGATCGTTCGCGAGGCCGGCGGCTACGGCGGCGGCAACGACATCTGGATCGACCTCCGGGTCGATCACCATGACGACCCGGTCGGCGAGCTCGGCCGGCTGCTCGAGCTCCAGCACCTGTACCTGGACAAGCCGGCCGCCGCCGAATTGCTGCCGCTCGATCCCGCGCTCGCTGCGGAGCTCCGGTCGCTGATGACCCGGATCGGCGCGCAACCCGGGGGCGCGTTCGGCAACGTCTACCAGCCGATGTGGCAGGTGGCCGGCTGGGAGCCACCCGCCAACGAGGCTGCCGCAGACGCCGAGCGAGCCATGACCGGCGAGCCACGGCCTCTGCCCGAGGGTTGGGACGACACCTGGCAGGGCGCGTTGTGGGACTGGATGGGCGTCGAGAACCTCGAGGAGCGGACCGCCGCACCCGGTTGGATCGACCCTCGCGTCCTGTCCTTGCTGCGCTCACGCGCCGAGCGAGGCTGAGGCCGGGGCGACTTCGTCGGCGCGCACAAACGCCCGCGGTCTGACGTCCCGGACCGGGCCGCGACGCGACATCGGGCAGAATGGGCCGCCATGAGCGCGCCGCGCACCCTCGTCGAGAAGATCTGGGACGACCACGTCGTCGCCTCGCGCCCGGGCGCGCCCGACATCCTCGCGATCGACCTCCACCTCGTCCACGAGGTCACCAGCCCCCAGGCGTTCGAGGGGCTTCGACGGCGCGGGCTGACCGTCCGGCATCCGGAGCGAACCGTCGCAACGGCCGACCACTCGGTCCCG
>DATHRO010000044.1:0-4669 GCA_035465135.1 Candidatus Deferrimicrobiaceae bacterium | reverse complement strand
CGATCGAGCTCGTCGCGGCCTGCACGCCAACCGCTACCGTCCCGCCCGCGGGAGAGACACCCGCGCAGACGTCGCCGGTCACGGGCGTCGTCATAGCAGTGGACTCGGCCGGGCTGGCCGACGTTCGCTCGTTCACGCTGCGAACCGATTCGGGCTTCGCGTATCAATTCGAGATCGGCGCCCTCGAGAACGCCACCGAGTTCCCGCTCGGGCACCTCGGCGAGCATCTCGCCACCAGCGAGCCGGTCCGCGTCTGGTTCCGCGACGACGCGCAGGGCCGCGTCGCCTACCGCATCGAGGACGCTGGCGAGTAGCTAGCCCAGGGCTTCGAGCGCGGCCCGCAGCTCTGATTCGCCGACCGCCCCCTCGAACGATCCACGGATCGTCCCGCCGGAATCGACCACGAAGATCCACGGCTCGGTGAGCAGGCCCCACTCGCCGACCGCCGGCACCGGCGTCAGCTGTGCGTCGGTGAGGACCGGCTGGAGCTGCGACCCGTCCCATTCGAGCGCGTACGGCTCGACGTTGATGAACGTGACGGTCGGGAACTCGTCGACGAACGGCTTGACCTTGTCGAGCGTCGGCCCGCAGACGGCGCTGGTGCAGAACTTCGGGGTCGCGAAGACGAGCACGAACGGCTCGTGCGCCGCGAGGGCCTCGTCGACCGACGTCTCGTAGAAGCGGGGCTCGGGGGCGGGATCGCTCGACAGCTGCGCGAGGTCGCCGCCGACGTCGTCGACGGTCGGCGTCGTCGAGGCGGGCGCGGGATCGCCAACCCGTTTCGTGATCCCGGTCTGGTACACGGAGAACCCGACGCGCACCACGACCGGGTCGCCGCCGGCCGCGGCGGTGCGAACCTCTGCGCCCCAGATTCCGCTCGCGCCGAGGTCGGCATTGACGACGTACAGGCCGCGGCTGCCCTCGATCGCCCAGACGAACTCGCCGGCCGCTGTCGCCGCTGCCTGCTGAGCGTCGCGGCCGAGGTCGAAGAATCGCACCTCGAGCGTCCGATCCGGGGCCGCGATCGAGCGGTTCTCGGGGTCGAGCAGCCCGACGAGGATTCGGTTCGGGCCGCAGACCAGCTGGCTGCTGGCGACGACCGGGATCACCGCGCTCGAGGTGACCGCCCGGATCCAGGCCTGCGCGTCCGCGTCCGAGACCTCCGGCGCGATCGGGCAGGGGCCGCCTCCGGGCGACCCCGACGGGCCGGGAGCCGTCGGCGTGGGCGACGCTCCAGGGACCCCCGTGCAGGCGCCCACCACGAGTGCGAGGACGAGCAGGGGCACGGGTAGGGCTCGGGGGGACGGCACGACGCACAGCCTAGCCCGGGTCGCCCAAGCGTGGGATCGAGGTCCATTCGCTAGAATGCGCGCCGACCCTCGGAGGATCGCTTGACCCGCTTCCAGCGGCTCGCCGTTGCCACCGTCGCCCTGACCTTCGCCCTCGTCGTGATCGGCGTCATCGTGCGCGCGACCGACTCGGGCCTGGCCTGCCCGCATTGGCCCGGCTGCTTCGAGGGCCAGTTCCTGCCCGGTCTCGACGCCGGCTTCGGCGTCTGGGTCGAGTGGATCCACCGTAGCGTCGCCGCGCTCATCGGCGTCCTGATCCTGGCCATGGCGGCCCTGGCCCTCCTCGACCACCGCGACCGCCGCTCGATCCTGTGGCCGTCGCTCGCGGCCGTCGTCCTCGTCGGCTTCCAGGCGTGGCTCGGGCGCGAGACCGTGCTGCTCGGCAACACCGGCGATTCGGTGACCGCACACCTCGCCGCGGCGATGGCCCTCGAGGGCCTGCTCGTGTTCCTGCTCGTGAGGGCGTGGTACCCCGCGAGGCTCGGGCGCGGTGGGAGCCAGCGGTTCACGCTCCTGGCGGTCTTCGGGGCCGTGGCGACGTTCGGTGTCCTCCTGTTCGGCTCGAACGTGACCGCGCGCGACGCGGGCCTGGTCTTCGGCGACTGGCCGCTGATGAACGGCCAGCTCCTGCCGGTCGCCCCGGACGGCCGCGACGACCTCGCCGCGCTCTTCGCGACGCACGCCCTCCACCGCTACGTCGCGGGCGCCGTGCTAGTCATCCTCGCCGGCGTCGCCTGGGCCGCGTGGCGGCACCGGTCTGAGCATCCGCGCCTCGCGTGGCTCGCCGCCGGGATCCTCGTTGCGTACGCGATCCAGGTTGGCGTCGGTGCGCTGCAGATCACGACCGGCCTCGCGCCCTGGGCTCAGACGCTCCACGTCGCGCTCGGGGCTCTCATCTGGGGTGGCTCGGTCGCGCTCGCGACGGCCGCCTATCTCGGCACTCGCATGTCGGTCGTCCCGTGGACGCCTTCGGGCGCGAGCGTCGGCAGCGGCGGCCCTGATGCACGAGACTCGGACGCTGGGGGTCTCGCCAAGCCATCACCCGGCGACACCATCCGCGCATACGTCGCGCTCACGAAGCCGCGGATCGTCGAGCTGCTGCTCGTCACGACCGTGCCGGCGATGGTCCTCGCGACGCGCGAGGTGCCCGGCATCGCGTTCACCAACTGGGCGGGGATCGTGATCTGGACGCTCGTCTGCGGCTCGCTCGCGGCGGGCTCGGCGAACGCGATCAACCAGTACCTCGAACGGGACATCGACGGGCGGATGGCTCGAACCCGACGACGCCCGCTGCCGGCCAACGCCGTCGAGCCGGAGCGGGCGATGCTGTTCGGGATCATCCTCGGCGTCATCTCCATCGCGGCGATGGCCTGGGCGGTCAACCTCGTCGCCGCGTTCCTGACGCTGCTCGCGATCGGCTTCTACGTGGTCGTCTACACCATCCTGCTCAAGCGGAGCACGTCGCAGAATATCGTCATCGGCGGCGCCGCCGGCGCCCTGCCGCCGGTCATCGGCTGGGCGGCCGTGACGGGCGATGTCGCGCTCCCGGCCCTGCTGCTGTTCGCGATCGTCTTCTACTGGACGCCGCCGCACTTCTGGGCGCTGGCGCTGCGAATCCGCAACGACTATGCCGCGGCCGGGGTGCCGATGCTTCCGGTCGTGCGGGGGATCGCCGAGACGAGCCGCCAGATCGGCCTCTACACGATCCTGCTCGTGGCGCTGACGATCGTGTTCGCGGTCGTCGCCCGGATGGGGGCGATCTACCTCGTCGCCGCGGTCATCCTCGGCGCGCTGTTCCTGTGGCGGGCGTACGTCCTGTGGCGGCAGGGCACCTCGCCCGAGGCGTCGACCGCTCAGGCCGTCCGGCTGTACCGCTATTCGATCAGCTACCTGACGCTGCTCTTCGCCGCCGTCGCCCTCGACGTCGTCGTCGCGCTGTAGGCGCCCCGGGGGAACCGCCGGCACGCGCCCGCCGTCGGGAGGCCATGATCAACATCCCGACACAACCCTGGTCCCGATCGGCACCTCGAACGGCGACCCTGCGACTGCTCTCGGCCCTGGTCGTCGCCACGCTGGCCACGCTCGTTGGGCTCGCCGCCGCCGACCCGGTTCGGGCGAGCTGCGCGGCGCCGCCCGCCATCGCGCCACCGAGCTTCGATGACGTCGACGTCGTACTCGTCGGGACGGTCCTCGCGACGGCGGAGGCGGGACGCTGGGCGTCCGTCGTCGTCCACGAGGTGTGGCGTGGCCCGGACCTGCCGGAAGAGCTGCTCGTCAAGGGTGGCGATGGCGGCAACATGTGGACGTCGATCGACCGAACCTACGAGGTTGGCGTCAGATACCTGTTCGCCCTGACAAACGGCGACGGCGGGGCCCTCCGCGACAACGCCTGCTCTGCCACCACCGAATGGACCGATGACCTCACGACGTTGCGCCCGGCTGACGCCCGCACCCCGACGGGCGAGGCCTCAGCCGACGTCGCCGGGATCGACCTCGGCGGGATCGTCCCCGTGATCCTGGTGGTGGCGGTCGTGGCGGCGGTGCTGCTCGGCGCCGGCCTGGTGGCCCGCGGACGAGAAGCCTGAATCCCCGCGCGGAACCGATCGGCCGCGGCCGCCGTCCTGCCGGCATGCTGAACTCATCGTGGCGCTCGCGCCGCCTCGCCCTGCTCATCCCCGCCGCCGTCTTCGCGCTGAGCCTAGCTGCACCCGGCGCCGTCCTCGCCGACTGCATGGCCCCGCCGCCGATCGAGGAGGCGGTCACGCAGAACGAGATCGTCTTCATCGGGACCGTGGTCGCCGTCGGGGACCAGGGCCGCCGCGCGACGGTCGAGGTCGACGAGGTCTGGCGCGGGCCTGACCTGCCCGTGACGACAGTGGTCCTCGGCGGCATGGGCGACGGCTTCACCTCTGTCGATCGGACCTACGAGGTGGGGATGAAGTACGTCTTCTTCCCTGCGGTCGACCCGGAGACCGGCGCGCTCGCCGACAACCTGTGCACGAACACGACCCCGTGGCAAGACGACTACGAGAGGATCCGTCCAGCCGACGTTCGGTCGCCCATCGGCGAGCCGAGTGGCGAGGTTGGAACATTCGACGTCGCCAGCCTCGTGCCGATCGGGACCTTGGTCCTCGTCGTCGCTGGCGTGCTTCTCGTCGCCGGGCTCGTGGCTCGCGGCCGCGAGGCCTGATCGACTGATCCCGTTGCCCCGCGGCTGCCGCTCGCCGCGTGGCACACTCGCACGGCATGCAGCTGACCTTCCTCGGCGGCGCGCAGACGGTCACCGGCTCGCGCTTCCTGCTGACGACCGATCGCGCCTC
>DATHRO010000043.1:0-29462 GCA_035465135.1 Candidatus Deferrimicrobiaceae bacterium | reverse complement strand
CGGTCCCAGGGCACCTGGTCGCGGATCGGCGAGGCGGCCAGGTGGCGGTAGATCGGGACGGGCGTCGACCCGCCGGTCGTCGTCCAGTCCGCCCGCTCGCGGCGGGCCACGGCGTCGGTCAGGGCCGCCGCGATTCGCGCCGCAGCGGCCCGCGATACAGCTTCGGAGTCGTCGTGGACCTCGACGACCGGCTCGTCCTGGAGGCCCGACGCGGGTCGCGTTCCGGGCTGGCTCAATGAGCCCTGCCGGGGGCGACGTGGACCATCTCGTCGACGAGCTCCGCCGCAGCGGCGAGGGCCGCCGCCCCCACGCGGTCGAGCCCGGCCTCGTCGAGGCTCTGGGCGAGGAGATCCGACTCGCGCTGTCGATGCGCGTGGAACCGCCGCTCGGGCATCGCCTTGCCATCGACCGCAGCCCGAACGACGACGCCCTCGGCGAGCGCGGTGACGTCGATCTCGAGGATCGAGGCGCGGCGCTCGCAGCGCAGGTTCACGGCCAGCGTCGTGCCCGGCGGGGCGACCGATTCGGCCGGCCGCAGAACGACCGAGATCCGGCGGTGCCGCGACTTGAGGACCGCACGGTAGCCGTCGGCCCGGCCGTCCTGCTCGAGCTGCCGGTCGATCGTCAGGCCGAGGCGCGAGGCCAGCCAGGCGACGTGGTACAGCGGCTTGACGATGTTCGTCCGACCCGGCGCCGAGTCGCGGGCCGCGTACCGGACCTGGATCGAACGCAGGCTGGACAGGTACGGCAGCAGGGCTGGACGATCGAAGGTCGAGGCGATCGCCTCTCGCCAGCGGGTCTGGCGGACGAGCGCGAAGTCGGTCACCTGGACCTGGGATCGCGTCGGTAGCTCCGCGAGCTGGACCAGCTGCCGCAGGCCGTCGCCTGACCAACCTGAGCCGTCGACCAGGATGCGGTCGCCGAGCGCCAGCAGGTCGCGCGTCTGGATCGACTCGAAACGCGGCTCCGACGGCCACCAGATCGTGACGGGGAGGTCGTGGATCAGGAGCGGCGCGACGACCCCGGCGAGGTGCTGGCCGGTTTGGCCGCCGGCGGTCAGGTAGACGAGCTCCGAGCAGGTCTCCGGTGCGCCGGGCGCCGGCAGGACGCAGTGGGCGTGGATCTGGGCGTCGAGCCACGCCGGCCCGTCGGGGTCGGCCTGCGACACGACCACCGCCCGTGACGGGTGGCGGCCGCTCAGGCCCTCGACGATCGAGGCGGCCCGCTCGCCGACCTCCGCGCGGCCGGCGACGACCACGAGGTTCATGACGCTGGAGCGGGCCGCGACCCGGCGCTCCTCCGCGCCTTCGTCGTCTCTCGTGGTCAGCGAGACGGACGACCAGATGCGGTCCAGCTCGTGGCCCACCTCGGCGATGCTGCGAGCCCGCGAAGACCAGCGCAGGACCGGCTCCCCGGGTGCGCCGGGCTGGGTCGAGACGGGGCCGTCGTGGCGATGACCGCCGGACATCTAGAGCCGCCGCCAGCGGCGCTCGTCGCGCGCGAGCAGCGCGTCGGCCGTATCCGGTCCCCAGGTCCCGGCGTCGTAGTTCGGGAACTCGGGCGGTGGCGCGTTGAGCCACGCCTCGAGGATCGGCGCGACGATCGCCCAGGCCGCCTCGACTTCGTCGGCCCGGGTGAACAGCGAGGCGTCGCCGAGCATCGCGTCGAGGAGCAGCGTCTCGTAGGCGTCCGGGGCGTCGACCGAGAACGACGAGCCGTAGGTGAAGTCCATCGTCACGGTCCGGATGTCGAATCCGAGGCCCGGAACCTTCGAGCCGAAGCGCAGCAGGATGCCCTCGTCGGGCTGGATCCGGATCGCGAGCAGGTTCGGCTGGGGATCGGTCTCCGCCTCGGCGAACAACCGGTGGGGAACCTCGCGGAACTGGATCGCGATCTCGGTCGCCCGCTTCGGCAGCCGCTTGCCGTGGCGCAGGTAGAACGGCACGCCGGACCAGCGCCAGTTGTCGACCTCGAAGCGACCCGCGACGAACGTCTCGGTCTCCGACTGCGGGTCGACCTCGTCGGCCCCGCGGTAGCCGGGCACCTCGATGCCCTCGACCCAGCCCGGCGCGTACTGGCCGCGGACGACGTCGCGCGCGACCCGGCCGCGGGGCACGGGCGCGACCGACCGCAGGACCTTGACCTTCTCGTCACGCAGCGGGTCGGCCGCGAAGGCCGCCGGCGGCTCCATGGCCACCAGGCTCAGCAGCTGGAGGAGGTGGTTCTGGAGCACGTCGCGGACCGCCCCGGTCTCCTCGTAGAAGGCCCCGCGCTCCTCGACGCCGATCGACTCGGCCACGGTGATCTGGACGTGGTCGACGTACTGGCGGCTCCAGATCGGCTCGAAGATGCCGTTGCCGAACCGGAAGACGAGCAGGTTCCGGACCGTCTCCTTGCCGAGGTAGTGGTCGATGCGGTAGACCTGCGTTTCCCGGAAGACTCGCCCGACCTCGCGGTTGAGTCGGCGCGCCGAGTCGAGGTCCCGCCCGAACGGCTTCTCGATGACGATCCGCCGCCAGCCGCCCCCGTGCATCTCGTGGTCGAGGCCGCAGCGCCCGACCTGGGCCACGATCGTCGGGAACGCCGACGGCTGAGTTGCGAGATAGAACAGGACGTTGGCGACGCCGCCCTGCTCGCGGGCCCGTTGGTGGATGACCTCGACCAGGCGGTCGTACGTCGCCTCCTCGTCGAAGTCGCCGCGGTGGTAGCTGATCCGCTCGAGGAACTGGCCGGCCACGTCCGGCTCGAGGGCGACCCGCGAGTGGCGTTCGAGGGCCTTCGCGACCTCGGCCCGGAAGGACTCGTCGTCGTACGGCCGTCGGGCGACCGCGACGAGGTGCCAGTCGGCCGGCAGCAGGTTCGTCCGCCATAGCTGGGCCAGTGCCGGGAAGACCTTGCGGTGCGACAGGTCACCGGTCGCGCCGAACAGGACCATCGTGTGCGGGTCCGGCACGCGCTCCAGGCGGAGGCCCTCGCGCAGCGGGTTCGCGGCCGCCCGGGCTGAGCGTCGTCGCCGCCCGTCGCGAGCCAACCGCTCGTGGCGGATCGAGCCGGCCTTCGGGCCCGGGGGCGCCGGGACGCGCACCCGGGTCATCGCCGCTCCCCGACCCTCATCCCTGCTTCACCGCGTGGCCGCCGAACTCGTTGCGCAGCGCGGCCAGCACCTTCGCGCCGTACGAATCGGCCTGGCGGGACCGGAACCGGGTCTGGAGCGACAGGGTGATGACCGGCGCCGGAACGTCGCGGTCGATCGCCTCCTGGACGGTCCACCGACCCTCGCCCGAGTCGGCGACCCAGCCCTTGAGGTTCGCGAGGTCCGGGCCGTTCTTGCGGAAGGCATCGAACGCCAGCTCGAGCAGCCACGAGCGGACGACGGAGCCGTGGTTCCAGAGATCGGCGATTGCCGCGAGGTCCAGCGGGTAGTCGCTGGCGTGCATGATCTCAAAGCCCTCGGCGTAGGCCTGCATCAGGCCGTACTCGATGCCGTTGTGGACCATCTTCACGTAGTGGCCCGCGCCGGGCGGCCCGGCGTGGAGGTAGCCGTCCTCGGGGGCCAGCGACCGGAAGATCGGCTCCAGCGGCTCGACCGCCTCGCGGTCGCCACCGACCATCATGCAGAAGCCGTTCTGGAGGCCCCAGATCCCGCCCGAGACGCCGGCGTCGACGTACCTGATGCCCTTCTCGGCGAGCTCGGCATGGCGTCGCACGTCATCGTGGAAGTTGGTGTTGCCGCCGTCGACGATCGTGTCACCCGGCTCAAGGTGCTCCATCAGCTCAGCGATCTGGGCCTCGGTCGCCGCCCCGGCCGGGACCATGATCCAGGCAGTCCGGGGCTTCTCGAGCTTCGCGACGAGCTCGGCGATCGTGAACGCCGGCACGGCGCCCTCGCCGGCGATCTCGCGGGTCTTCTCCGGGCTCCGGTTGTAGGCCACGATCACGTGGCCGTCGCGCAGGAGCCGGCGGACCATGTTCGAGCCCATCCGACCGAGACCGATGAATCCGACGTGCATCTCGCGAAGCCTCCTCGCGGGCGACGGCCCGCCGCGACGGGTGATCAGCCGAGGGCGCGTGCCATCGCGCGCTCCAGCGTCCGGAGGTCCGCCTCGAGGTCGGCCCCGAGGTGGACGTGGATGACGGATCGATCGTGGGCCCGCAGCGCCTCGCGATCGCCGCGGGCCTGGGCGTCGATGAGTCGCCCGAAGGTGTACGGCCAGCCGGGAATCGGACGGTCGAGCGGGTGGTCGCTCGTGAGCTGCAGGAACGTCCCGCCGGCCGGGCCGCCCTTGTGGAGCTGACCGGTCGAGTGGAGGAACTGGGGCCCGTAGCCGGCCGTCGTCGCGCAGCCGCTCGCCGCCAGCGCCGACCGGATCGCGGAGATCGCGGTATCGGCCGCGGGCGACGGGGCGATGAACGCCTGGATCGCGACGTAGTCGGGCGGTCGCAGCCCGGCCAGCGATGCGGCGAGCGCGTCCGTCAGTCGATCCTCGCCCAGGTCGCCGACGCGCAGCGCCGGCCGCTCATCCGCTGCGGCCTCCGGACGGCCGTCACCGGCCAGCAGTCGCCGCGTCCGATCCTTCGATTCCTCGACGTTGGGCTGGTCGAACGGGTCGATCCCGAGGACCGCCCCCGCGATCGCGGTGGCCACCTCCCAGCGCACGAACTCGCCGCCGATATCGATCGGGTCGTCGAGCTCGATCCGGATGACCGGCTGCCCGGCGGCGGCGAGATCCCGGAGCAGCGCTTCGCGATCCCGATCGCGGCTCCCGGCGAGGGCCAGCTCGACGAACACCCGGTCCTCGGCGTAGGTCTCGGCGGCCCTCGCCGGCTCCCGATCGACGGGCACGATCCCGACGCCGCGCTTGCCGGTGGATTCGGCGAGGAGCTGCTCCGCCCAGGCCCCGAACGGGGCGAGCGTCGGGTTGGACATGAAGGTGAGCTTGTCCCTGCCGGCGCGGGCCAGGGCGCCGAGGGTGATGCCGAGGCCGACGCCCGGGTTGGCATCCGGATCGGGCTCGCGGCACTCGCCGAGCATGGCCGCGGCCGAGGCGAGGAGCGAGTCGAGGTCCAGGCCGATGAGCGATGCGGGCACGAGGCCGACGTAGGTCAGGGCTGAGTAGCGACCGCCGACGTCGGGCGGGTTCAGGAACCGTTCCCGCATCTCGTCCTGGTGGGGGATCGACTCGAGGCTCCGGCCGGGGTCGGTGATGGCGGCGATGAACTCGTCGGGTCGCTGGTCAGAGTCCGCCGCCTCCAGCGCCGCCGCGACCCGCGCCCGGGCGTCGGCCAGGAACGCGAGCGGCTCGGTCGTCGTGCCGGACTTGCTGGCCACGAGCCACAGCGTCTGGAGCGGATCGAGGTCGTCCACGGTCGCCGCGACCGCGGCTGGATCGGTCGAGTCGAGCACTCGTAGCTCGAGATAGCCCGGCGCCGTGCCGAAGACCTCGTGCAGCACGAGCGGCGCCAGGCTGGAGCCGCCCATGCCCATCACCACCGCGGTCGAGAAGCCGGTCTCGCGGATGGCGTCGCCGAATCCCTCGAGGGCGGCGATCTGGAGCGTGAAGTGCTCCGGGACGTCGAGCCAGCCGAGCCGCCCGGCGATGTCGCGCTGTACCGCCAGGTCGTGCGTCCAGAGGCTTGCCTCACGCGCAAACAGCCGCTCGGCCCAGCCGCCGCTCCGCGCCGTGGCAGCGGCGGCCTCGACCGCCGGACGATCGGCTGACGCCAGCAGGATCCGGCTCCGACTGCTCATCCTCGCTCCCGCCGTTCGATGTCCAGCACCTTGTCGAGCCGCCGCCGATGGCGCGCCTCGCCGCTGAAGGATGCTCCGAGGAAGGCCAGCGCGCAGTCGAGCGCCGGCTCCGGCCCGATGACCCGAGCGCCGAGGGTCAGCACGTTCATGTCGTCGTGCTCGACGCCCTGGCGGGCTGAATAGGTGTCGTGGCACACGGCGGCCCGCACGCCGCGGAGCTTGTTCGCGGCGACAGACGCGCCGACGCCGGAGCCGCAGACCAGGATTCCGCGCTCGACCTCGCCGTCCCGAACCGCGAGCCCGAGCCGCTCGGCGAAGTCCGGGTAGTCGTCGCTCGGATCCGAGCCATCGCCACCGAGGTCGACGAGCTCGTCCCCGGGTCGCGCGGCGCGGATGCGTCCCAGCAGGTCGGCCTTCAGCGCCGCGCCCGCATGGTCCGCCGCGAATCCGACGCGCATCGCCGCTCCTCCTCAGCCGTGCCTCAGGCCGCCCGTCGGGACACGGCCGCGGAGCTCGCCCCGGACGACCCGCCGCGCCACGTCCGCGACGCGGTCGGCGGTGAAGCCGAGCTCCCGGAAGATCGTGCCGCCCGGGGCAGACGCGCCGAAGCGGTCGAGGCCGATGATCGCGCCCGCGTCGCCCGCGTAGCGCTCCCAGCCCAGCGTCGCCCCGACCTCGATCGTCACCCGCCGAGTGACGCTCGGCGGCAGAACGCTGTCGCGGTAGCCGGTGTCCTGGGCATCGAACGCCTCCCAGCATGGCAGTGACACGACCCGAGCGCCGATCCCGTCGCCCTCGAGGGCCCGGGCCGCGGCATCGGCCAGCTGGAGCTCCGAACCCGTCGCGATGAGGATCAGGTCGGGCGGCTGGCCGGCCGCCTCGCCGGCGGCCTCGCGAAGGACGTAGCCGCCGCGGCGCAGGCCCTCGGCGGCCCGCTCGGCCGTGCCCGCGAGCGTCGGCAGCTTCTGGCGCGTCAGGGCCAGCGCGACAGGCCCGCCGCGCCGCTCGACTGCGAGACGCCACGCGGCTGCGGTCTCGTTGGCGTCACCCGGCCGCACGAACCACAGGTTGGGCATCGCCCGGAGCGCCGCGTAGTGCTCGACCGGCTGATGCGTCGGGCCGTCCTCGCCGAGGCCGACCGAGTCGTGGGTCCAGACGTAGATCACGTGGAGCCCGGCGAGCGCGGCCAGCCGCACGGCGCCGCGCATGTAGTCGCTGAAGTTGAGGAACGTGCCGGCGTACGGGATGAAGCCGCCGTGGTAGGCGATCCCGTTCGCGGCCGCGCCCATGGCGTGCTCGCGGACGCCGAACCACAGGTTCCGCCCGGCCTCCTCGGCGCTGAAGTCGGGGCCGTCCTTCACGAGCGTGAGGTTCGATTCGGACAGGTCGGCCGAGCCGCCGAACAGCTCAGGCACCGGTCCGGCCAGGTCCTGGATCGCGGTCTGGCTCGCCTGCCGCGTCGCCAGCTCATCGCCGGCGGCGTAGGTCCGCAGTCCCTCGAAGGCGTCCCGACGGAGCTCGCCGGCGAGGCGCCGACGCAGCTCGGCGGCCTCGGCCGGGAAGGCCTCGCCGTAGCGCGCGAGGCGCGCCTCCCAATCCGCGACCAGGGCGTCACCGGCCGGGACCGCCATCCGCATCGCGTCGCGCACCTCGTCGGGCACGAGGAAGTGAGCGTCCGGGTCCCAGCCGTAGGCAGCTTTGGTCCGCCGGACCTCATCCTCACCCAGCGGCGAGCCGTGGGCCTTCTGACTGTCCTGCTTGTTGGGGCTCCCGAATCCGATGTGCGTCCGGACCGCGATCAGGCTCGGCCGATCGTCGGCGTTGGCGGCCTCGATCGCGGAGCCCAGGGCCGCGAGGTCGTTGCCGTCCTCGACCCGTCCGACACCCCAGCCGTAGGCCTCGAACCGCCGCAGCACATCCTCCGACCAGGCCATCGACGTCGGCCCGTCGAGCTGGATGTGATTGTCGTCCCACAGGACCGTGAGCTTCGCCAGCCGAAGGTGTCCGGCCAGGCTCGCGGCCTCCGACGCCACGCCCTCCTGGAGGTCGCCGTCGGAGGCGATGACGTAGGTCCGGTGATCCACGACGGTGTGGCCCGGGCGGTTGTACTCGAACGCCAGCCGCCGCTCCGCGATCGCCATGCCGACGGCGTTCGAGAATCCCTGGCCGAGAGGCCCGGTGGTGGCCTCGACCCCCGGCGTCAGCCCCCACTCGGGATGGCCCGGCGTGCGCGAGCCCCACTGTCGGAACCGCTGCAGCTCCTCGATCGGGAGGTCGTAGCCGGTCAGGTGGAGGAGGGAGTACAGGAGCATCGAGGCGTGCCCGGCCGACAGGACGAAGCGGTCGCGGTCGGGCCAGTCCGGTCGGCGGGGGGCGTGACGCAGGAATTGCGTCCACACCACGAAGGCCATCGGCGCCGCGCCCATCGGTGCGCCGGGATGCCCCGAGTTGGCCTGCTGGACGCCGTCGATCGAGAGCGTCCGGATCGTGGTGATCGCGAGTCGTTCGAGGTCGGGGGTCACCCCGGAACTGTACCAACGCGACCCGCCGAGAGCCTCGGCGGGGGCGCCGCGTGGGTACCATCGGGACGTGATCGATCGACTCCATGGCCGCTAGCCGAAGCGGGTCACCGGCCCCGTCCGGCACCGTGCAGCGCGGATCGCCCCGACGCCGGCCCCTTCGGACGCTGGTCCTCGGCGACCTGGTGCTCGACGTCGTCCTCGTACCGTCTGTCGAGATCGAATCGGCGACCGACGTGCCGGGGCGGGTCGAGATCCGCCAGGGCGGCTCGGCGGCCAACGTCGCCCGCTGGCTGGCGCGGCTCGGCGTTCGGTCCCAGCTCGTCTGCGCCATCGGCCGGGACGGCGCCGGCAGGTCCCTCGTGGCGCAGCTTGAACGCGACGGCGTCACCGTCCGGGCGATCCGGGTGACCGGACAGCGAACCGGCCGGATTGGCGTGGTCGTCGCGCCCGGTGGGGAGCGCTCGTTCGTGCAGGATCGCCGAGCCGCGCTGCACCTCCGGCCGCAGGACCTAAAGGCCGATTGGTTCGACCGCCTCGACCTGCTGCACCTGCCCGTCTACTCCCTGTTGGGCGAGCCGCTCGGGCTGGCCGGCCTGCGGGCGGTCGAGCTGGCTCGCGCCCGCGGCGCGCTCGTCTCGACGGATCTGGCCTCAGTCGGCCCGTTGCTGGCCGGCGGCCGGCGCGCGGCACGGGAGCTCATCGCCCGGATCGCGGCAGACCTGATCTTCGCGACCGAGCGAGAGGCGGAGGCGCTGCTCGGGCGATACGACGCCGATCGCCTGATGGAGTTCGCCCCGCTCGTCGTCATCAAGCGCGGCTCCCGTGGGGCCCGGGTCGTGGCCCGGGATGGAAGCAATGCGACAGGGACCGGCGCGGACGCGGGTCTCGGCGGCGGCGCCGAGACCGGCAGCGCCGAGGAGGCCATCGCCGAGTCACCGCCGCTTCGCTTCGACGTCGCGACGACTCCGGTTCCGGCGGTCGACACGACCGGTGCCGGTGACGCGTTCGACGCCGGGTTCATCGCCGGCTGGCTGGAGTCGCGCGCGGCGGGTACCGGCGCCGCGGCCGCCCTCCACCGGGCGACGGTCGCCGGGCACCGCGTGGCCGCTCGCCAGCTCCGGGCACCGCGGCCGGAGCTGCCGCCGGGATGATCGAGCCGACCGTCGGCGAGCGGCTGCGAGTTGGGCCGGAGGTGGCCGCCGCGCTGGCCGAGGGGCGCCCGGTGGTAGCCCGCGAGTCGACGCTCATCAGCCACGGCCTGCCGTACCCGCAGAACCTCGAGGTGGCGCGTGCCTCGGAGGCGGCCGTCCGCGAGAGCGGCAGCGTCCCGGCGACCGTCGCGGTCCGCCGTGGTCGGCTGCTCGTCGGCCTGACCGACGAGCAGCTGGAGGAGCTGGGCCGGGCGCCGGCGGACCAGGTCATGAAGGCAGCCCGGCCGAGTCTCGCCGTCGCGCTCGCTGCCGACGGCTGGGCCGGCACGACCGTGTCGGCGACGATGATCGCGGCCCACGCCGCGGGGATTCGCGTCTTCGCCACGGGCGGCATTGGGGGCGTCCATCGTTCGACCGCCGAGCCTGCCGGTCAGGCCGCTTCGTTCGACGTGTCGTCCGACCTCGACGAGCTGGCCCGCACCCCGATGGCAGTGGTCTGCGCGGGGCCGAAGGCGATCCTCGACGTCGCCGCAACGCTCGAGGTGCTCGAGACACGTGGCGTGCCGGTGGTGGCACTCGGACAGGCCGACCTGCCGGGCTTCTTCTCACGCAGCGCAGGACTGCGGGCGCCGGCCATGGCCGCCGACGAGGCCACCGCCGCACGCCTCGCGGCCACGCACCTGGGCCTTGGGCTGGGCTCGTCGATCCTGGTCTGCGCGCCCGTGCCCGAGTCCGAGGCCCTGCCCCGCGAGATGGCCCGTGCGGCGGTCGACCGGGCGATCGCGGATGCCACCGCGGCCGGGATCGCCGGACCTGCCCTCACGCCGTGGCTGCTCGCCCGGGTCGCCGACCTCACCGAAGGCGCGTCGGTTCGTGCGAACACCGCCCTGATCGTCAACAACGCCCGCGTTGCCGGCCGGCTGGCTGAGGCCCTCGCGACCGCCGCGACGACGTCCGACTGAGGGTCCAGCGAGCCCGAGGTCGATTGCCCGGCGCGACCTCGCGTGGCTACACTCGCCCCGCTAGCCACGCCGCCGAGGGACACGACATGCGGATCTACGAAGGCAGTCCCCGCCAGGACTGGGAAGAGGTGCTGCGGTCGGTCGGCGCGTACCTGGACGACCAGGGCATGCGCGAGATCCTGTTCGTCGAGGACGACGGTGGCTTCATCCTGCAGGGCATCAAGGTCGAGGGCGCGACCAGCGCATGGGGCGATTCGGTCGGCACCGCCCGCCGGGCGACGATCCAGATCGGGGACGAGGACGTCGCCACCTTCATGGACGAGGCCGTTGCCCGCCGCGGACAGCCGCCCCGCGAGACGCCCCAGCACTACGAGGTCGAGCTGCGCGTCATCGGGCGGTTCATCGACGAGCGACGACCCCACGACCTGTTCTTCTTCGAGCAGGACGGTGCCTATGTCCTGCGACTCTCGATCGTCGGCCAGGCCAGCACGAAGTACCAGCTCTTCGAGTTCACCCGCGAGGACATCGCCGGGCTCGTCGCCAAGGCGCCCGGCCTACGCCGCAGCACCGCCGCGCCGGCGCCCGAGTGACGCCGCCCCGGCAGCGCCCCGGGGTTTGGGCGCGTCGGCCCCGGCGGTGCGACACTGACAGCCGCTAGGAGGTTCACACCATGCGCGCTCTGAAGACCGTTGCCGTCGCGCTCGGGATCACGCTCGGCGCGATCTTGGTGATCCCGCTCCTCGTGCTCGCCGGGCTGTTCGTCTGGCTCAAGCTGACCGAGGAGGACGACGAGGAGACCCTCGAGCTCGACGAGGACGTCTGATCGACCGCCCCGGATCGTCCGGGCCAGCCCTGACGCCCGCCGCTGGACCGGCGGGCGTCACCGCGTCCGCCAGACCCAACCCGGCGGCGTCGACACCGGCGGAGCGACGCCTCGCCGAGCTCGGCGCGCTGGCCGTCGTCGTCTTCTGGGCAGCCAACTTCATTGTCGTCAAGGCCGCCAATCAGCAGATCCCACCAATCGCCTTCGCATTCCTGCGGTTCGGGCTCGCCGCGGCCGTGCTGCTGGCGGCGTTGCGCTGGCGCGAGGGCAGCGTCGGCCTGCCACGCCGCGACATGCTCGCGCTCCTCGGGCTCGGCGGCCTGGGGTTCGGCGTCTACCAGGTCCTGTGGGCGACGGCCCTCCAGGACATCCCCGCGGGCGACTCGGCGCTGCTGATCGCGACGACGCCGGTCATGACCGCCCTGCTCGCCGCCGGCATCGGGGGCGACGTCCTCAGCCGCTCGAAGCTCGTTGGCGGGCTGGTGTCGTTCGCCGGCGTCGCGATCGTCATCGGCGCCGGAACGGGCTTCGGGCTGGCGTCGCTGACCGGGGACGCGGTGACCCTCGGCGCGGCGGTGATGTGGGCGATCTACACGGCCTTCGGCGCGACGATCCTGCGCCGGCACTCGCCGCTGCGGACGACCACCTGGGCGATCGTCGGCGGCACGCTCGTGCTGGCCGTCCCGGGGCTGCTCGAGGCGACTACGACCGACTGGTCGGCGGTCGAGGCTGCTGCGTGGGCCGGCCTGCTCTACTCGGCGCTGATCCCCGCGGGCTTCTCGAACGTCATCGTGTTCCACGCGATCCGGCTCCTCGGGCCGACGAGGATCACGGCCTACCTGTACCTCGTGCCGTTCGTGGCCGTCGTGCTGGGGGCGCTGTTCCTGGGCGAGGGCGTGCGCGTCGGGCAGCTGCTCGGCGGGGCCGTCATCGTGCTCGGGGTGACCCTTACGAGGTCGGAGAGGCCGGCCGCCGCCGGCGCTACGTTCGGACGATCCCGCTGAGGTGCACGATGAAGATCGTGGCTCCGGCGTGCTGAACGGTCGCCTCGCGCCAGTCGCGCAGCCGCTCCATGAGGACCAGCGGGACCTCGACCTCTTCGCCCTCGCACGTCCGCTGGAAGATGTCGAGGACCTCCTGGACGCGATCGTCCTCGACGGCCAGCACCAGCGTCCGGCTGTCCTCGCGGAGGAAGCCTCCGAACGACCGCAGGCCGGTCACCCGGTGGCCGGCCCCGACGAGCGCATCGAGCGCTGCGTCAACGTGGTGCTCGCGGACGACGGCGATCAGCAGCTGGCTCATCTCTCTCCCTGCCGGCTCGGGCCTCCGATGCCGCGCGGCGTCGGACGCCCTACATGATGCCCGAGCGCGGCCAAGTGGTTGCCCGTCATAGGGTCATCCGGTAGCATCACAAAAACCCCCGGAGGTCCAGACCCATGGCGAAGTATGTCTTTGTGACCGGAGGCGTCACCTCCTCCCTGGGCAAAGGCATCACCGCCGCCAGCATCGGGCGGATCCTCAAGGCCCGCGGCCTCTCGGTCTCGATTCTCAAGCTCGACCCCTATATCAATGTCGATCCCGGCACGATGTCGCCGTACCAGCACGGCGAGGTCTTCGTCACCGACGACGGCGCCGAGACCGACCTCGACCTGGGTCACTACGAGCGCTTCATCGACGAGAACCTGACCCAGCTCTCGAACGTGACGACCGGCCGGATCTACCAGGCCGTGATCGCCAAGGAGCGTCGCGGCGACTACCTCGGCGGGACCGTCCAGGTCATCCCGCACATCACCAACGAGATCAAGGAGCGGATCACCCGCGTCGCCCGGGACGGCAACCCGGACGTCGTGATCGTGGAGGTCGGGGGCACGGTCGGCGACATCGAGAGCCTGCCGTTCCTCGAGGCGATCCGCCAGATGCGCAAGGACGTCGGGCGGGCCAACGTGCTGTACGTCCACGTCACGCTCCTGCCGGCCCTGGCCGCCACCGGCGAGCTCAAGACGAAGCCGACGCAGCACTCCGTTCGCGAGCTGCGAGCGATCGGCATCCAGCCCGACGTGATCGTCCTTCGTTCGGATCACGAGGTGCCCGACGAGATCCGCGAGAAGATCGCGCTGTTCACCGACGTCGACGTCGAGGCCGTCATCCCGGCTCCTACGGCCGAGACGATCTACGAGGTCCCGCTGCAGTTCGAGGCGGCCGGTCTCGGCCGGCTGATCGTCCGCGATCTCGCGCTCGGCGACCCCGAGGCCGG
The DNA here is from genome assembly GCA_035465135.1 of Candidatus Deferrimicrobiaceae bacterium. Taxonomy (GTDB): domain Bacteria; phylum Chloroflexota; class Limnocylindria; order Limnocylindrales; family CSP1-4; genus UBA5189. The sequence goes on along the minus strand of DATHRO010000043.1, from coordinate 16,001 downwards.
GCCGGACCTCACCGGCTGGCACGCCCTCGTCGAGCGGATCAAGGCGCCCAAGCCAGAGCTCGAGATCGCGCTCGTCGGCAAGTACATCGAGCTGCCGGACGCGTACCTCTCGGTGACCGAGGCGCTGAAGCACGCCGGCTGGGCCAACGGCGTCGACGTCAGGGTTCGGTGGGTCGACTCGGAAGCCCTTTCGAACGACAACCTCGATGCGGCGCTCGATGGCGCGGCCGGCGTCATCGTCCCGGGCGGCTTCGGCCACCGCGGGATCGAGGGCAAGGTCCTGGCCGCCCACTATGCCCGGGACCACGCCGTGCCATATCTCGGGCTGTGCCTCGGCCTGCAGTGCGCGGTCATCGAGTTCGCCCGCCAGGTCATCGGCACGGGCGACGCCAACTCGACCGAGTTCGACATGTTCACCTCCAACCCGGTGATCGACTTCATGCCTGACCAGCGCGAGCTGGAGGACAAGGGCGGAACGATGCGCCTGGGCCTGTACCCGGCCCGCCTGACGCCCGGCTCGAAGGCCGCCGCGGCCTACGGCCAGGAAGTCATCTACGAGCGTCACCGCCACCGCTTCGAGGTCAACAACCAGTACCGCGCGACGCTCGAGGAGGCCGGCATGATGCTGTCGGGCCAGTCGCCCGATGGCCGGCTCGTCGAGATCGTCGAGCTGCGCGACCACCCGTGGTTCGTGGCCAGCCAGTTCCATCCCGAGTTCAAGAGCCGGCCGGAGCGACCGCACCCCTTGTTCGACGGCTTCGTCAAGGCTGCCCTGGAGGAAGGGCCCGTCGCCACGAAGCCATCCGAGCGCCCCGCCACTGCGGAGGAGGCCGTCTCGCGGGTGTGAGGCGCGCCGGGCAGGGAGCCCGGCGGCGGCCCACGCGTCGCACGGTAGAATCGGCGGTCCGCGCCATGGACCAGGAGCCTGCCGCATGAAGCTATTCCTCGACACCGCCGACATCGACGAGATCCGGACCGTCCACCGCTGGGGCGTGCTGGACGGCGTGACCACCAACCCGACGCTGTTCGGCAAGACGAAGGGCATGACCTACGACGACGTCCTCCGGGAGATCTGCGGGATCACCTCCGGGCCGGTGTCGGCCGAGGTCGTGGCCGACGATGTCGAGGGCATGCTGACCGAGGGCCGGCACTTCGCGAAGCTGGCCGACAACATCGTCGTCAAGGTCCCGATGTCGGAGACCGGCCTGGAGGCGATCAGCCGCTTCAGGGCCGAGGGCATCAGCACCAACTGCACGCTGATCTTCACGGCCAACCAGGGCCTGCTCGCCGCGAAGGCCGGTGCGTCGCTGCTGTCGCCGTTCGTCGGCCGTCTCGATGACATCAACGAGGACGGCATGACGGTCATCCGCGAGCTGGTCGAGATCGTCCGCTTCTACGAGCTCGACGCCGAGGTCCTCACCGCGTCGGTTCGGCATCCGCGGCACGTGACCGAGGCCGCCCTGGCCGGGTCCCACGTCGCGACCCTGCCGTACAAGGTCTTCGCGCAGATGGTCCGCCATCCGCTGACCGACAAGGGCATCGTCCAGTTCAAGCGCGACTGGGAAGCCGCCCGGGCCGCGGCCGAGGCGAACGCGCCGGAGGAACCCGCGCGCGCCTGATCGCGCCGCCGCCGGCGTCAGCCGATGAGGCGGTGGAGGCGCCGGAAGGTCGGCCGGAAGCCCAGCCCTCGCCAGGCCCCGTCGGCCTCGAGGTTCGTCGAGCGCCAGTCCGTCACGACTCGCGGGTAGCCTTCGTCGGCGGCCCACGCCAGCACGGCCTCGCCGAGCAGGCGGCCGGCCCCCAGGCCGCGCGCATCGGGCAGGACGGCGGCGTAGCCGAGGAAGCCGGTGTCGCGCGGGCGGTTCGGCCCGACGTACGAGCCGGACACCTCGAGAGAGCAGGCGATCGCGTCGCCGATCACCCGGCCCTCGTGCTCCACGACGAACGTCGTGTAGGCCGGGTCGTCGAAGTCGGCCACCAGCGCCACCGTGACCTCGTCGAGGGACTGGATCGGCAGCCGTGAGAACACCGGCGAGCCCGCGAGGTGCCGCGGCAGCACGAGCTCCAGCTCGGCCAGGACGGGGATGTCGTCGCGGGCCGCGCGACGGACGGTGAGCTCGCTGCTCGGCGTGACCCCGCGCTTCCGCGGCGACTCCCGAATCGCGTGCAGGTGCTGCTGCCCGAAGTCGAGGCTGAACCACGCTGCGACGAGCGCGGCGTCGCTCGCCGGAACGAGGACGTGCTGGTTCGTGCGGCCTTCGTCGACCCAGCGCCCGGCGATCGTGGCGTACAGCTGACGGATCACGTCGGGCTGGGCTCCCGGGGCGGCGGCATGTCCGGCCGCCTCGACCCACACGTTGCCGCCCCAGACTGCCTCATCCTTCGGCGCCCCGACGACGTATCCGGCGATGGTCCGGCCGTGGAATGCAACGACGCCCGATGCGCCCGGCGCCGCCAACGCCGCTTCGATCTCGCTCCGCGCGACGGCCTCGTCCTCGTACCGCTCGTCGAGGGCCGGCTCGGCCCGCCGGTGAGCCCGGTGCCGGGCCGCGAGCAATGCCGCTGCCGCGTCGAGGTGCTCCGGGGTCAGCTCGCGGACCTCGGCGCGGGTCATGAGTCTGTCGCCGGCGGCCGGCGCCCCGTGTGGATCGTGACCATGCCGAAGCTCAGCGGCGTCCAGCGAACGTTCTCGAAGCCGACGCTCGCCATGATCTCCGCGATCCGCGCCGGCTCCGGGTAGGCACGGACGCTGGCCACGAGGTAACGGTATGCGTCGGGCTCGCCGCTCAGCCGGCCCAGCAGCGGCACGACCCGCTCGAACCACAGCCAGGCGGCCCGGCCAAGCAGACCGCGCGGTCGAGCGGCCTCGGCGCACACGACGCGACCGCCGGGGCGCAGGACCCGCAGCAGCTCCGCGAACCCCCGCTCGTAGTCGGGCAGGTTGCGCATTCCAAAGGCGATCGTGGCCGCGTCGAAGGTCCCGCTCGCGAGCGGCAGGTCGAGCGCGTCGCCGATGACGAACTCCAGCTCGATGCGGTCGGCGTTGGCCTGCCGGGCCCGCTCGATCATCGCCGTCGAGACGTCGACGCCGACGACCCGCCCGAAGACGCCGACGCGGTCGGCGAGTCCCTCGGCGACCTTGCCCGTGCCGGTCCCAACATCGAGCGCCGCCATGCCCGGCTCCAGGCCGGCCAGGGCCACGACGCGTCGTCGCCAGCGCGGCTCCTGGAAGCCGGAGATGAGCGCGTTCATGCGGTCGTAGCGGGGTGCCAGACGATTGAACATCGCGCCGACCTCGGCCGTGGACGCGGCGTTGCCCGCCGCGGTCGCATCGCCGCTGGGTGCTCGATCGGTACGCGCCTCGGGACCCTGCACGACGCGATCGTAGCGGCGCCGCGGCCCGCCGATTCGAGACGATCCGGCGGCGACATTGACGACCACGGGCGGCGGGCCGTATCCTCCGCACATCCCCACCCCCGGTCCGTACGCGGACCCGTCGTGGCGTGGGCGATCCCGGAGCCCAACGGTTCTCGCGTCGGCCCGCAATCCGTCCCCGTACCCACAGGTAGCCCGTACCCAGATGCCCGCACCCGAACAGCGAATGCGCAGCCGCCGCCCCCGCCGCCGCAGTGGCGGTGGAGGCATGGGCGGCCGATTGCCCGTCACCGAATACGACGAGGCGGCCGAGCTCGAGGCCGCTCGTGAGCGGAACGACCTCGACGTCGCCGACCTCCGCGAGATGAGCGTCGCCGAGCTCCGCCAGGTCGGCCGTGACCTGGAGCTCGAGACGCGCGGCGAGGACCGCAAGGACGACCTCGTCGACCGGATCCTGCAACGTCAGACGGAGCGCGCCGGGCACGCCTATGCGACCGGCATCCTCGACATCGTCGACGAGGGCTACGGCTTCATGCGGCGCCACGGCCTCCTGCCCAGCACCGAGGACGTGTACGTCAGCTCCAGCCAGGTGCGCCGTTTCGGCCTCCGGATCGGCGACCGCGTCTCGGGTGCCGTCCGGGCGCCGCGCGACCAGGAGAAGTACTGGGGCCTGTTGCGGGTCGACTCGGTCAACGGCGTCGACATCGAGACCGCCCGGCGCCGGCCGGTCTTCAACGACCTGACGCCGGTCCACCCCGACGAGCTCATCAACCTCGAGAGCGACCCCAAGAACCTCAGCCAGCGGCTCGTCAACCTCGTGAACCCGATCGGCAAGGGCCAGCGGGCGCTCATCGTCAGCCCTCCGAAGGCCGGCAAGACGATGCTCCTCAAGGCTGTCGCCAACGGCATCACCGCCAACTACCCCGAGATCCTCCTGATGGTCGCGCTCATCGGCGAGCGGCCCGAGGAGGTCACCGACATGCGACGCAGCGTCAAGGGCGAGGTCATCAGCTCGACCTTCGACGAGCCGACCGAGAACCACACCCATGTCGCCGAGATGGCCCTCGAGATCGCCAAGCGGCAGGTCGAAACCGGCCGCGACGTCGTCATCCTGCTCGACTCCATCACCCGGCTCGCACGGGCCTACAACCTGGCCCTGCCACCCTCCGGGCGGACGCTGTCGGGCGGCCTCGATCCGATCGCCCTCTATCCGCCCAAGCGGTTCTTCGGAGCCGCTCGCAAGATCGAGGAGGGCGGCTCGCTGACGATCATCGGGACCTGCCTCGTCGACACCGGCTCGCGGATGGACGACGTCATCTACGAGGAGTTCAAGGGCACCGGCAACTCGGAGCTGATCCTCGACCGGAAGCTCGCCGAGAAGCGGATCTTCCCGGCCATCGACGTGATGCGCTCGGGGACCCGCCGCGAGGAGCTGCTCCTCGAGGACGGCACGCTCAAGATGGTCTGGACGATGCGCCGGATGCTGTCGGCCGTCGGGACCAACGAGGGCATCGAGCTGTTGCTCAACCGTCTCGCCAAGAGCGAGACCAACGCCCAGTTCCTGGGCAGCCTGACCAAGAGCCTCGAAGCCTGAGGCCGCATCGCCGGCACGACCAGTCGGCCGTGCGGGCCGCCCGTTTGCCGGCGCCGCAAGGCGCGTGATACTGTCCGCCCAACGTCGTCGTCCGCGGAGGAGTGGGCGCGGCCGCGAAGCGAGACCCCAGCTCAAGATCGCGACCCGGACGGTCCAAGACCGAGCACCTGCGCCACCCGGCGCCTGGACCCGTCCCGCCAGGAGTACGTATTGCTGAACGCCATGGGCGGCGTCCTGCGCACCGTTCTGCGCCCCCGCCTCATAGCCCGCCGTCCGGGCACCGCTCACCGCCTCCATCGCGGAGCCGCGCGCGCGGCTCGCGGACTCGCCGATCTGCTCACACCGCCCACACCGCGGGTACCGAGAGCGGCGCCGACCGCGGTGCCGCGCCGCCGGGCGGTCGGTCGCCACCTCGATCGCCGCCAGCTCGCTCGGAGGCTCTCTTCGGAGCGGGCATTGCCGGTCGCAATCGCGGCGCTCGTTGTGTTCGCGAGCGCTGTCAGCTTCGCACCGGCCGCAGACCCGGTAGGCGCTGCCGGGGCCCTCACCGCGGACATCGGCGCCTCGGTCCGGCTCGCGATCGGCGGCCTCAGCGGCCAGGCCGATCTCGATGGGCTGCTGACTGAGGAGGCCGCCGCCGACACGTCCGCCTACCTCGAGGACGCGACCCTCTACAAACCGGTCGCGGTCGACACGAGCGTGGAGTCGGCGTCCGAGCTGCTGGTCCGCTACACCGTCAAGAAGGGCGACACGCTGACCGGGATCGCCAGCCGCTTCGGCGTCTCGATGATGACCGTGTGGTGGGCCAACAAGCTCAAGTCGAAGGACGACCTGCGGATCGGCCAGCAGCTGATCATCCCGCCGGTGAACGGCCTCGTGGTCACGGTCGCGGTGGGCGACACGCTCGACAGCCTGGCGACCGAATACAAGGTCGATGCCACCGACATCGTGGCCGCCAACGAGCTCGAGGACACGAACCTGATCGTCGGCCAGGTGTTGGTCATGCCCGGCGCCAAGGGCGACCCGATCCCAACCCCCAAGCCGACGCCGCGGTCCCAGACCTCGGGCGGTGGCGGCGTCGGGGTCGCGCCGAAGTACAGCGGTGGCGCGTGGGCCTGGCCGGTCGTCGGCGGTGGGAACTACATCAGCCAGTACTTCCACTATGGCCACTACGGGCTCGACATCGCGGCTGACTACGGATCGACCGTCGTGTCGACCCGGCCGGGCGTGGTCGTCTTCGCGGGCTGGAAGTCCAACGGCGGCGGCTACCAGGTCTGGGTGAACCACGGCGGCGGGATCTACACCAGCTACAACCACATGTCGGCGATCACCGTCTCGTCCGGCCAGTCGGTGGCCAAGGGCCAGCGCGTCGGGCGCGTCGGCATGAGCGGTTGGGCGACCGGCCCGCACCTGCATCTCGAGGCCTGGATCGGCACCCCCTGGAGCTCGGGCGCCTACCGCGTCAACCCGCTCCGCTACTACTGATCCTGCCTCGCACGGGACTCCCGCCAATACGGTCGCGCGCGGCGCCGACCATGGGATGATGGGGCCGGATGTTTCTTGACCGGGTCAAGATCTGGTTGCGCGCCGGCGACGGCGGTGACGGCGCGGCGACGTTCCGTCGGGAGGCACACGTGCCGCGCGGTGGACCCGACGGTGGTGATGGCGGGCGCGGCGGCTCGATCTACCTCCGGGCGGACCCGGGCGAAACGACCCTGCGCGACTACCGTCACAAGCACCACTTCCGCGCGACGGCCGGCGGCCGCGGCGAGCGGGCCAGGCGGCACGGCAAGGCTGGTTCGGACCTCGTCCTGGCCGTCCCGCCCGGGACGGCCGTGCTCGACGACGCGTCCGGCGAGCTGATCGCCGACCTCGTCGCCGCCGAGCAGAAGGTCCTCGTCGCCCGCGGCGGTCGAGGCGGGCTCGGCAACACCCACTTCGCGACCGCCACCCACCAGGCGCCGCGGCATGCCCAGAAGGGCGAGCCGGGCGAGGAGCGCTGGATCCGCCTCGAGCTCCGCCTGATCGCCGATATCGGGCTCGTCGGCCTCCCGAACGCCGGCAAGTCCACGCTCCTCGCGGCTCTCACCGCGGCGCGCCCCAAGATCGCCGACTACCCGTTCACGACGCTCGAGCCGAACCTCGGCGTCCTCGACCTGGCGCCCGAGGATGGCGACGCGGCGGAGACGTGGCGGCCGACGGTGGCCGATGTGCCGGGGCTCATCGAAGGCGCGAGCAGCGGCGCCGGCCTGGGCCACGCGTTCCTGCGTCACGTCGAGCGGACGCGCGCCCTCGTCCACGTCGTCGACGGTGCGTCGCGCGATCCTGGCTGGGATTTCGAGGTCGTCCGCGACGAGCTGCGGGCTCACGACCCGGCGCTGCTCGACAAGCCAATGGTCGTGGCCTACAACAAACTGGACCTGCCGGCGGCGGGCGCGGCCTGGCCGGACTTCCGGAGCGCGCGCGAGCGCGACGGCCTGCGGGTCGCCGCGATCTCGGCCGCATCGGGCGAGGGGATCGCGGGCCTGCGGGCCCATCTCGCGGCGCTGCTGCCGAGTGCCGACGAGCTGGCCCGGCCGCCCGAGCCTGCCGGCGTAGTCGTCCATCGTCTCGATGCCGCGCCCGGCATGGCGACCGTGTCGCGCGACCCGGACGGTGCCTTCCGAGTCGCCGGCCGGCGGGTCGAGCGCCTTGCGGCCCAGACCGACTTCGGGATCGAGGAGTCGGCGGATCGGTTCCAGCGCGACCTCGAGCGGCTCGGGATCGACGCCCAGCTGCGGGACGCCGGGATCCGGCAGGGCGACACCGTCCGGATCGGAACGGTCGAGCTCGAATGGGCGCCCGAGCTCTGGACGGCCGGCCGGTGACCGTGGCGACGTCGTCGTCGAGCCGCCCGTCGCCGGCCCGTCCCGGCTCGCAGGGCATCCTCGGCGGGACCTTCGATCCCATCCATCTCGGCCATCTCGCGTCGGCCGAGGAGGCGCGCGAGGCGCTCGGCCTCGAGCGGGTGCTGTTCGTCCCGAACGCGATCCCGCCGTTCAAGCTCGATGGGACGGCCGCGAGCGCGGCCGACCGGCTCGCCATGACTCGCCTCGCTATCACCGGTAACCCGGCCTTCGAGGTCAGCACGATCGAGCTCGAGCGCGGCGGCGTGTCGTACACGGCCGACACCGTCGAGGCGCTCGCAGCGGCCGAGCGAGCTGCCGGCCGACAGCCGGACCTGACCCTGATCCTGTCCGCGGAGACACTGCGCGACCTGCCCGGCTGGCACGAGCCCGCACGGCTGCTGGCCGCCTGCCGGATCGCCGTCGTGCCCCGGGAGGGGTACCCTGCGCCCGACCCCGACTGGCTGCGGACGCAGCTTCCGGGGGTGGAGCAGCGGGTGGCCTGGCTGGACGGACCGCGACTCGAGATCTCGTCGACGGCGATCCGCGAGCGCATCGCCGCGGGCCGCTCGATCCGTTACCTCGTGCCGCCAGTCGTGGAGCGCTACGTCGCCGACCACCAGCTGTACCGGAGGACCGATCACCCGTGACCGACCCTGCCCGCGAGGATGGCGTGAATCTGCCGTCGCCCGACGGCCTGCCGCGGCGCCGCCGCGGCAGGGCCGCGATGCCGGACGCTGACGCCGACGGGACCGCGGCCGATGAGCGGTCGTCGCTCGACCTCGCGCGGCGGATCGTCGCACTGGCCGAGGACAAGAAGGCGGCCGACATCGTGCTGCTCGACCTGACCGCGCTGACGACGTTGGCCGACTACTTCGTCGTGGCCTCAGGCGGCTCGGAGCGCCAGCTCGACGCGATCGCCGACGGCATCGTGTCGGGGATGCGCGACGAGCGCGTCCACGCCTACGGTCGCGAGGGCACCGCGGCGTCGCACTGGATCCTCGTCGACTTCGGGACCGTCATCGTCCACGTCTTCACGCCGCCCGAGCGCGACTACTACCAGCTCGAGCGCCACTGGGCCGAGGCAAAGACGATCCTGCGGCTGCAGTAGCGCGATGTGGCGTCCAGGTCATCGCGCTTATACAATACCAGATGTCTAGTATCGATTTCGTGCTAGGCTGAACGCCGATGGCTGCTCCGTCGCGATCCGGTAGGAGTGCCGCCGTCAAGGGTGGCCCGAAGCTTCGCGTCGGTCGTCCCCGGCAACCGGGCGTCGACGACACGATCCTGGGGGCCACGATGGAGCTCCTGCGGGAGCGCGGCCCGGACAGGACGACGATGTCGGCTGTGGTCGAGCGCAGCGGGGTTGCGCGTGCGACCGTCTACCTCCGCTGGCCGAACCGCCATGCGCTCATCGCAGCTGCGCTTCGGCGGGCCGCCGGTCGCCCGCCGATCGACGCCACCGGGGACCTCGAGCAGGACATCCGCCGGGGCGCCGAGGTTGCCCAGCAGATCTTTGCCGAGCCGGCCTTCCGAGCGCTCCTGCCGGCGTTCGTGGCCAGCGTTACCGCGCGACCGGCAAGCGGTGACCAGCTGTCGTTCGAGGCGCTGGCCCCGGGGCATGGCGCGCTGGCGTCCGAGTACCGGGCGCTCGCGGCACGGACCGGGCTGCGGGGCGACATCCGGGCCACGCTGGTGCCCGACATCGTCTTCGGCGCGATGATCGCAAGGGTGCTGACGTCCAACGAGCTCCCGACGCCGGCCGACGCACAGCAGCTGGTCGACGTGATCCTCGACGGTCTCCGAGTTCGCGATACCGCGACGCAGGGCTGAGTCCGGCTGGCCGTCCGGAAGGTGTACCGCCCGTCGCGGTACCGATGGGTCATGTCGGCCGGCGCGGCGGGGCCGCAGCATCGCGGCAGTGACGGCAGATCGCCGTCGAGGTTCGAGAGCCCAGCCGAGACCCTTCGATGCCCACCGGCCGAGATCGCTGTCCCGCCTGCACCCGCCTCCTGATCAGCACCCGCTTCGACGCGACCTTCCGGATGCCCGATCAGAGCGAGCGGCTGTGCTTCGGGATCCCGGGCGGGCTGTGCACCGACTGCCACCAGCTGTACATCGACCCCGATCTCATCGAGCTGCTCGAGCTCGCCCGCGGCCGCTGCACGTTCGCGATCGAGAGCGACGTCGTCATGCAGGAGCGCGCCTCGCTCCTGTAGCGCTCGGGTGGTCGCGCCCACCGTGCGCCGGGCAACCGCGGCTCAGCCCGGTGCAACCCGGTCGGTGATCCAGAGATCGAAGGCCAGGCGATCGCGCGCCTCGGAGGAGGCCCGACCGCCGACGCCCTTGACCTGGGCATCGAGCTCCAGGAGGCCCTTCAGCGCGCCGTCCAGCTCAGGTCCGGTCCAGCCGCGGGCCTGGCGAGCGAGCGTCTCGGCCCGGAACGGCGCCAGCCGCATCGATCGGACGAGGCTGCCCGGCGCCTCGCCCCGCTCGAGACGGTCCTGGACCTCGATCAGCTCCCGGATGCGGCGGTGCAGGACGGCCAGCAGCACCGGCGCCGGGGTCGTGGCGATGAGGCGCTCGAGCAGCTGCAGGCTCCGGGCCCGCTGGCGCATCGCGACCGCGTCGACGAAGCCCCAGATCGTGCCCGGCACGGCCTCGGCCACGAGCGTCCTGACATCGTCGACGGTCACCGGCGCGGCGTCAGCGTGCCGCAGCGCCAGCTTCTCGAGCTCGATGACGGCCAGCCGGCCCTGGTGCCGCCGCTCGGCGTCGCCCTCGCGCACGAAGCCGCCGAGGCGCGTCGCGAGCTCGCGCGCCGCGCCGGGCCCGAGCGCGATCGAGCGCTCGCGGGCGCGGCTCTCGATCCACGCCGTCAGCGCGCCCTCTCGCGGCGCGACGAACCGGTCTACGAACCCGCCCCGCTCGCGGATCGCGTCGGCCAGCGTCCGGCTCGGCGGTTCGCGCCGTCCCGACTCGGTCTCCTCGACGATCGCCAACCCGTTACCCGGCGCGACCGCGTCGAGGGCCGCGAGCAGCGAGTCGCGATCCTGGTTGCGGCGGAGAAGCGGCCCGGCGCCGGCGACGACGACCAGCGAACCGGCGCCGAACATCGAGCCGGTCGCCAGGCGCTCCGTGATCTCGCCGAGGAGGCGGCCGGGCTCGCCGCGGTCGGCGGTCGGCCGCCAGCGCTCGGGCGGGCCCTCGGGGAAGCGTGCCGCCTCGCGGCGGAATGACTCCACGGCCGCATCGATGCCGTAGACATCGTCGCCCCAGAGGTAGGCGAGCGGGCCGGGCGACCCGGACGCCGCGGGCGGCCGCTCGCGCCGCGAGCCGGTCGCCGAGCTCGATCCGTTCGCCATTGGGCCGATGGTAGCGAAGCCCGCTTCGCCGACCCTCGACGGCACCGGGCGACGGTCGCGGCAGGCGCGCCGCGGGAGACCTCGGCCCGGCCGTCGTGCCCCGCGCTGGTGCCGCGGCATAGCCGGCGCCCTCACCGCCGGGCCCTGCCGCGACGCGATCGGCACGCGACGCGGCGACCCGCACCATCGTCCCGTCCAGCGTGACCGCGACGGTCCCGTCGACATCGGTGCGGTACGTGCGCTGCGCGATTGCGCCGAGGCGGGCGAGCGTCTCGGGGGTCGGGTGGCCGTACGGGTTGCCGCGTCCGGTGGAGACGATCGCGACGCGGGGTCGCGTGGCCTCCAGGAAGGTCTCGGTGGAGGCGGTTCGCGACCCATGGTGGGCGACCTTCAGGATGTCGACCTGCGGCAGGCCGCGGGCGACGAGCCCGGGATCGATGCCCTCCTCGATGTCCCCGGTCAGCAGGAAGCGCTGGCCGCGGAACTCGCCGAGCAGGACGATGGACACGTTGTTGATGGCGGTCCCGGTGGCGCCCGGTTGCTCCGGCACGCGTCCCGGATCGGGCCACAAGACCCGCAGCCGCACCTCGTCGACGACGAGCCGGTCGCCCGTCGCCAGCGCCCTGCGGACGGGGCCGCTCGGATCGTCAAGCGCTGCCTGCCAGGCGGCGTACCCGGGTCCTGGCCCGAGCATCCCCGGTTCGTAGACGCGGTCGACGCGATAGCGCTCCAGCACGAGCAGCAGACCGGCGACGTGGTCCTCGTGGGGGTGCGTGAGCACGATTGCGTCGATCCGCCGATCCCACGGCGGCAGGCGCTCGTCGAGCGCAACCAGGAGACGGCCCGGATCCGGCCCACCGTCGACGAGCAGCCGGCCGCCCTGTCCGCCTTCGACCAGGATTGCGTCGCCCTGGCCGACGTCGATGACGACGACGCGAGCGATCCCATCGGGCCGATGCGCGACCGCCAGCCCAAGGCCAACGATGGCGACCCCGAGCGCTCCGGCGGCGAGACGTTTCGCCCGGGCGTGGCCTTCCCGCTCGGCCGGGATCCCTACTCGTGATGTGCGTCCACGAAGGAGGCCGGCGCTCGGCCCGGCGCGACTGAGCACCGCAAGGCGCGGCCGGTCGTGAGCCGCCACGAGGATCACCGCGGCCGAGGCTGCGGCCGCGATCCCGTCCCACGGTGCGCTCAGCTCGAGGCTCGCGAACGGCGCCGCGGCGCCGGCTCGAACGGCGGCGATGATCAGGCCATAGAGCGCCCAGGCGGGCAGTCCAACGATGACCGCCACGCCCAGCGGCATGCCCGCGAGGACGGCGTAACCACCCCCGAGGGCCAGCGCGCCGGCGGCCATCGCGGGCGGAACGAGGGGCACCACGACGAGGTTGACGAGCGGTGCGACCAGCGACAGCCGCCCGAAGTCGAGGAGCACGACCGGCAGCGTCGCCACCTGGGCGGCCAGGGACACCCCGAGGATCTCGGCCAGCCACAGCCGCGGGCGACCCGGCGCGGCGCCGCCAAGTCGTCGGGTCCACGGTGAGCCCCAGGCGATGATCCCGGCCGTCGCGAGTGCCGACAGCCGGAAGCCGGCATCGTCGATCCAGGCGGGGTCTGCCAGCAGCAGGAGCGTGACCGCCCAGCCGAGGGCCGAGGCGGCGGTGCCGGGGCGGCCGAGCTCGCGCGCCAGGAGGGCGATCCCGGCCATGGCCGCCGCCCGGACGACCGATGCCGACGGTCCGACGAACGCCACGTACGCGACGATCGCGATCGCCGTCAGCAGCGCCCGTCGCCGCCGATCGAGGCTGCCGGCGACGGCGGCCAGTGTCGACGCGACGATGGCGATGTTCCAGCCCGAGATGGCCACGACATGGCTGGCGCCGGCCGTCGTGAAGTCGGCCGCCAGGGTTCGATCGACGCGGTCGCGCAGGCCGACCAGGACGCCGGCGGCGAGGCCCGCTTCAGGCTCGGGAATCGCCAGCGCGATCGCCTCAGCCGACGCTCGCCGAAGGTCCTCCATGCGGCGTCCGAGCCCGGCGTCGGGCGGCAGCAGCTCCACTTCATCGGCGCGCAGGGTCCCGACGACGCCGATCCGGCGGAGGTATTCGCCGTACGGCCCATCCGGCGGGGCCCACACGCTGCCAGGGACGGAGATTCGATCGCTTGGTCCGACCGGCGGGAACCACGGGAGCGTCACCGCAAGGCGTGTATCAGGCGGCGTCTCGAGCCGTACGACAGCAGGGCGGCTGCCAGCCCGGGGTGCACCGACCGATTCGACGACCGCGATCCACGGCCCGCGACCGTCGGGCAGGTCAGTCGCGGCCGCGGGCCCGGCCACCAGCAGGCCCCTCGCTCCGAGGAGGACAACGCCGACGCCCACCGGAACCAGCCCGACCTCACGCCACCTTGGATGGGCGAAGCCGAGGAGGATGATGGCGATGCCCGCCAGCACGACGCTGCCGGCCCCGGCGCCGAGCGCCAGAGCGCCGACGACCGCGCCGACGCCGAGCTGCGCGGCCCGCGGCACCGTCAGCCCACGGTCACGAGGTCGCGGATCTTCTCGAATGTCGACGGGCCGACGAGGCCGCGCTCACGAAGCTCGTTGACGGACCGGAACGGCGCGTCGGCCCGCGACGCCAGGATCTTGCCGGCCGTGACAGGGCCGATGCCCGGCAGCGACTCCAGCTCGGCCTGCGTGGCGGCGTTCACGTTGATCCGCCCGGTGACGCCGGCAGCCGATCCGCCCGCCGCTCCCGAATCGTTCGCAACCGGGTCATCCCGCGAAGGGACGACCACCCGCTCGCCGTCGTGCAGGGCGGCCGCGAGATTGAGGGCGCCTCCACCCACAGCGACGGCGACCCGCGGGCTGAACCCGCCCGCCGCCGCGACGGCGTCGCCGACCCTCGAGCCTCCGGGCAGGCGATACACGCCCGGTCGGATGACCGCCCCCGCGACCTCCACGACGAGCTCGGTCTCGGCGTCGATGCGGCCGCCCGGGTCGGCGGACGGCGGCCCGACCACCGACCCTCGCGGACCGCCGATCGCGATCGCGACGGCAAGTGCTCCAACCGCCACGGCGACCACCAGCGCGGCCATGGTGCCCGGTTGGACGCCAGGAAACGGCCATCGCTCGGGCGGTGGCACCCCCGGCTCGGTTGGGGTGACGCCACCAGCGTCGGTGCCCATGGCTGGGCCGTCGAACACACGCCACGGCGGCGAGGTCTGCTGCACGGGAGCCCTCGACCGGCGGATTCAGGCGGAGCAAGGGAGGAAGGAACGCCCCGTCCGTCGGGGCACTTCGTCGGACGGGACGTCGCGCCGAACGCTAGCGAGGCCCGCTTATGCGGCGCTTATCTGCTGAACTCGAGCTGCTCCCACGGCACCCACTGCGTGCCGTCCCACCAGCGATGCCAGATGCGACCGTCACGGCCGCGGGCGTAGACGTCGACCCGGTCGGCGCCAGATGACGATGCGGCCGGGGTCTCGCCCGGGTCGAGCTCGCCGCCGAGCGGCTTCCAGGCGTGCCAGTAAGTCTTGTCCCAGTAGCGGTTCCAGAGACCGCCGTCATCGTGGACGGCGAAGACCTCCATCTCGCCGACGGCCCAGCTCGTCACGGCCGGCGCGGAGGCGACCGGGCCGCCGAGGGATTCGGCCTCTCGCCAGCCGCCGTCGTCGTACGCCAGATGCCACAGGACCCGGTCGTCATCGACCCAGAAGAGGTCGAGTCGGCCGGGCCCCCAGCTTGTCGCGGCGAGACCGTGAACGGGTGTCGGGGTGGTCATGCCCCGGAACGGTACGGGTTGGCGGGCCCGAACGGCAAGCGCCGCGGCGCCGCCCCGGCGGCGATCAGCGGACCGCGCCGTGCCGCGCGGACCACATCGCCTGCGGCCGCTCGGGATCGCCCTCGATGAGGTCCTGCGAATCGAGCGGGTAGTCGAGGGCCAGCTGGGCCAGTGCGCCGAACAGCGCGATCACGATCGAGACCAGCAGCACGATTTCCATCGGATGATCCTTTCGGGGGCCGGATCGAATCAGTGGGCCAGGTCGAGCTGACGCTCGGCACCGTGAAGACCCGGATCGAGCCGTCGGGCGGCGCCTTCGAGCGCGTGGCCGGCGACGTCGACGAGACGGCCGGTCGCGCGCCGCCAGCGGGGCGTCCCCGGCGTGGCGCGGAAGAGCCGCGCACGCCGGTCGAGCTCGGCATCCCGAAGGAGATCCTCGCGGTGACGGGTGGCGACCAGGAGCAGCAGTGCGGGGTGCATTGGAGCCTCCGGCTGAGGCGGCCACCGCGGTCCTCGTGGAGCCCGGTGTAACCGCTAAATGGTTGTTGATTGGTTACTTCGTGTACAGTACCGACTTGCGCGTAACCTGTCAAGTGGTATAGGGTGGTTACGACATGACGAACATTCAACCCGCTGAGCACTCGCACGGCATCGATCTCGAGAACGCGCTCGAGTTCCTGAACACGCTCCATCCCGGACACGGCCGAGATGACGAGGCCCACCAGCGCGACGAGCACCTGGCGACCCCGGCAGAGGCGGCCGCGTGGCTGCTCGAGCACGACCTGATCCACCCCGAGGCCGTCGTCCGCATCGGCGAGGCCGACGTGCGCCGCATCCGCGACGTTCGGACGGCGCTGCGCGAGGTGTTCGACGCGGTCGTCGAAGGCCGCACGCCGCTGGCCGACGCCGTCCACCTCGTGAACGCCACCCTGGAGGCTCGGCGGCCGACCCGGATCGAGCTCGACGGCAGCGCCATTCGAATTGGTCACCGTCACGCCTCGAG
>DATHRO010000042.1:0-6740 GCA_035465135.1 Candidatus Deferrimicrobiaceae bacterium | reverse complement strand
TGAACAGGGCGATGATCCCGGCCACGGCATAGGCGCGTCGTGGCGTGAACGCCGCCACGGCCATCGACAGCCCGCCCAGGAGCGCCGCCGCGAGGACCGCCTGGGCGAGCAACGGGCCGAGTGACGGCAGCTCGCCGGTGACGCCATCGAGGACGTCGCTCGAGAGCAGGACCCGGCCCAGGAACAGGATCGTCTGCGGCACCAGCAGGAAGATCAGCAGGGCCACGACGAAACCGCCGATCCGCGCGAGGACATAGTCGCTCCGGCGGAGCGCCCGGGCGAAGTACAGGGCCAGCAGCGAATAGCGTTGATCGCGCCCGAACTGCTCCGGCGCCTGGGCCGCGCAGAACAGGATGAGGAACGTCGTGATCGTCGCGAAGTAGGTGTCGTAGCGGATCGGCAAGTCCCGCTCGAACGCCTGCCCGATCGGGAACTGGCGCAGCAGCGCGAGGGCGGCGAGGATCCCGACCGCCGGGATCGCGGCCAGCGTCAGCAGCAGCAGTGGGGCGATCTTGGCCCGGCCGCCCCGGCCGATCCCGAACGATGAGCGGAGGGTATGGGTGAACATCGACCGGACGGCGTGCGCCCGTCCGAGACGCGGGCCGTCGTAGTTCTGGTAGCCGATGTCGTAGATCGAGCCGGCAGGACTGGCGACCTCAGTGATCGCGTCGGTCATGCCACCGGCCCCGTGTCGCTGAAGAGGTCCTCGAGCCGATGGCGTCGATGCTCCAGCCGCACGAGCGGCAGGGCCAGCTCGGCGACCACGTCGCGGACGAGGTCGTAGGGGGCCACGGCGGCCATGGAGATGAGCACGGACCGGCCGTCGACGGCGACCTGGAGTCCGGCGGAGGCGAGACGCTCGGCCAGCCGCTCACTCCCCTCCTCCACCTCGACCGCGAGGGTCCCGGTCTGCTCGGTGAACGACTCGAGCGGCGCCGAGCGGAGCAGCCGGCCGCCCTCGATCGCGAGCAGGTGCGTGCCGACGCGCTCGATCTCGCCGAGCAGGTGGGAGGCGACGATGACGGCCATCCCGAACTCCGTGCCGGTGCGATGCACGAGCTCGAGCATCTCGTCTCGGCCGGCCGGGTCGAGGCCGTTGGTCGGCTCGTCGAGGAACAGCAGACGCGGGTCGTGGACGAGCGCCTGGGCAAGCTTGACCCGTTGCTTCATGCCGGTCGAGTAGCCGCCGATGGCGCGGTAGCGCTCCTCGTACAACCCGACGTGTCGCAGGACCTCGGCGGTCCGCTCGCGGGCGGCCGTCCGCGGCAAACCCGAGATCAGCGCCAGGTGCGACACCCAGTCGGTCGCGGTGGCATCGGGCGGCAGGCAGTCATGCTCCGGCATGTAGCCGACGAGCTGACGGATGTCCGTGCCGCGCGTCCGGACGTCGAGGTCGAAGATGGTCGCGTCGCCGGATGTCGCGGGGATCAGCCCGAGCAGGATCTTGAGCAGCGTCGTCTTGCCGGCACCGTTCGAGCCGACGAGCCCGACGATCCCGGGCTCGATGTCGACCGTCAGCGCATCGAGCGCGATGACTGAGCCGCCGTAGCGCTTCGTGAGGTTGCGGATCGAGATCAGCGCCACGCCGACAGGCTAGCGTGCCGGCAAACCACTCCGCTTGCGATTCACGCCCCAGAACGCTTGGTAGAGCCGATCCCCTATCGCCCGGGCGGCGCGATCGTTGCGCCTAGCCGGCAGGCGGGATGTTGTGATTCTGGCGGAAGAGGTTGTGCGGATCCCAATCTGCCTTGATGCGCTTCAGGCGATTCCAGTTGTCGCCGTAGGCAGCGGGAACTCGGTCCGGCTCGTCCTCGGCCAGCAGGTTGACGTACACGCCGCCGTTGGCGTGTGGGGCCATCGCGCTGTGCAGGCTGCGTGCCCAGGCCATGACCGCTGCATCCGAGGCCGGATCCATCCAGCCGGGCCAGATGTGCAGGCCAAACCCTGCTCCGCGGTGGGGGAACGCCGTGGCGTCCGGCGCCACGCGGCCGGCCGCGCCGCCGCCGGGGCCGACGTACACGAGCGTGAAGTCGCCGGGGAACGGCTCGACGCCCGCCACGAGTGTGTCGATGGCTGCGTCCGAGAGATCGTCGAGATAGTGCCCCCGCGTGTACCAGCGCTGACCCGGGGCCACCCCGGCGTCGAACGCCTGCTGGAGACCGACATATGGCGTTGGACCGATCGTGTCCGCGATCGGATCACCCAGGTTCCGCAATGGGGCCAGGGCGACTTCGCCCTCGGCGACCGGCCCTACGTACGCGAGCACGAGATCGAGCACCAGGGCGCCGTGGAGTTCGGCCGGGAAGGCATCGATCGGCGGGATCCGCAGGAAGAACGCGTAGCCCGTCGCCTCGGCGGGCGCGGTGGCGAAGAAGTCGCGGTATGTCCGCAGCAGCGCGGCCGCGCGGGCTCCCGGGTAGATCACCTGGCCCGCCAGAAGCTCCGGTCCGACGCGGTGCAGCGCGTACTCGAGCTTGGTGGCGACGCCGAAGTTGCCACCGCCGCCGCGGAGCGCCCAGAACAGGTCCGGATTCACCTCGGCGCTGGCCCTGGTGAGCTCGCCGTCGGCCGTCACGACGTCGACCGCGCGCAGGTTGTCGATCGTCATGCCGTGCACGCGTTGGAGCCACCCCTCGCCACCGCCGAGGCTGAGACCGCTGACGCCGACGGTCGAAACGGTGCCGCCGGTCGTGGCCAGGCCATGCGCCTGCGTCGCGGCGTCGAACATGGCCCACGTCGCGCCAGGTTCGGCCGTCGCGGTACCGCCGGCCGCGTCGACGGAAACGCTCGACATGCGCTGCAGGTCCAGAAGCACGCCTCCGGCCGAGGCCGACACCCCTGCGTAGCTGTGGCCGTTGCCCTTCACCGTGAGCGGCGCGCCCGTCTCTGCTGCCAACCTCACCGTGGCTTGGACGTCGGCGGCACTGACAGCTCGGACGATGACGTCGGGTCTCGATTCAAAGCGGCCGTTCCAGACGGCCCTGGCATCGTCGTATCCAGGTTCACCTGGGCGCAGGACCTCGCCGGTCACCCTGTTGGCAAGCGTGGTGGCGATCTCGGGCATTGGCGCCTCCTTTCCGTGTCCCGCCGCCGTGCGCGGCCGAGCAGCGGTCGCTGGCGGCTGGCGCCGACGACCCGGATGCCTCACTACTGCGGGAATCCAGTCTGACGCGGCCGTGCAACCCCCGGGGTCTCGAGACGGGCGAGCGCGAGCTCCGCCGAACGGCTCAGGTCGAAACGCTCAGCAGCGGCTCTCCGAGAACCGACGCGTCGACCTCGATTCCGAGCCCCGGCCCTGCGGGGACTGGCCCGAGGCCATCCTTGGAGCGAGGCTGATAGCCAGCCACGTGCTCGTTCGTCCAGTCGTTCATGAACGACGCCGCGAACAGCGCGTCGGGGGGCGTGCCGGCCGCGAGATGAGCGACCGCGGCGCTGACGATGTCGCCACCCCACGAGTCCTCGACCATCAACCGGATGCCGAGCGCGACCGCGGTGTCGCGCATCGCGCGCGCCGGGGCCAGGCCGCCGACACGGCTGATCTTGAGATTGACCTGGTCCATCGCCTCGAGCCCTGCCGCCCGGACGAGCGCTGGAAGGTCGGTGATGATCTCGTCCAGGACCATCGGCAGGCCCGTGAGGTGCCGCACGGCCAGGCACTCCTCGAGGGTCGGGCACGGCTGCTCGAGGCGGAAGCGGGGCGCGTTGGCGACGAGGTTCGCGAAGGCGATGGCGTCCTGGCGGCGCCATGCGCCGTTCGCATCGCCGGTGATCTCGTCGCCCGGCCCGGTCGCGCCGAGCACGGCCTCGACGCGCTGGGCGTCGGTGGCCGGATCGTCGCCGAGCTTGAGCTGGAAGCGGCGCATCCCGTGGTCACGCTCGCGGCGGGCGAAGGCCGCCATCTCGCTCGGCGGCCCGAGCGGGATCGCCACGTACAGCGGCAGCTCGCGCTGCAGGGCGCCGCCGAGGAGCGACGACACCGGCTGGCCGACGATTCGCCCGAAGGCGTCCCAGCACGCGACGTCGATCGCGCTCTTGGCGTACTCATGGCCGCGCAGCGTGGCGTCCATCCGCCGATGGACCTCGGCAAGGTTCGTGGCGTCGGCCCCGAGCACCGCCGGCCCGAGCTCGCGGAGGGCGGCGCGAGCGCCCTCGGCGTGGGCTGCGAGGTACGTCGTCCCGAGCGGGCAGACCTCGCCGAATCCTTCCGTGCCAGCGGCCGTCGTGATCCGAACGACCGTGCTCGCCAGCCGGTTCACGATCCGGCCGGCTGACATCACGTAGTCGCCGTGGGCGTACGTCAGCTCGTAGCCGTAGACGGCGACCCGTTCGATGGCGGCGCCGGGATCGCTCCTCACCCCGACAACGGTACGCGATCGCCCTCGCCCGGGACCACCGCGGCGCCGGCGTGGGCGATGTGGGCGAACTCGCGCCACAGGATCACCACCAGGAGCGCCGAGCCCGCGAAGCCGAACCAGAACGGCGCGGCGATGCCCAGCTCGCGGGCGAGGATCCCGCCGATCGGCGTGCCCGCGGCGAGTCCGGCGAACACGCCGACGGTGTAGACGCCGGTCACTCGGCCGAGGAGGGCGTCGGGTACGGCCCGCTGCCGGACCGTCGTCGCGGTCGTGGACCACACGAAGGCGTGGGCGCCGAAGACGACCAGGACCGCGAGTGCGACCGCCGGCGTATTCGTCACGGCCAGCGCCAAGTGCGTTGCCGTCTCGATCACCAGCCCGGCCCGCATGATCGTCGCCAGCGAGAAGCGGCGTTCCAGCCTGCCGTAGCTGACCGTCCCGATGAGCCCGCCGATCGCGAGGGCGCTGGTCATCAGGCCGAATCCGATCTCGTCCATTCCCAGCTGCTCGCGGGCGTACAGGACGAGCACGCCCCACGCTGCGCCGAAGGTGACGTTGAAGGCGACGATCGTCAGAGCCAGGGTCCGCATCGGGGGGTGGCCGAAGAGCCACCGGAGGCCCTCGATGAGGTCAACCCGCAACGCGCTCCGCTCAGCGGCGCTCGCCGACGAAGCCGCCGCGCTCGCCTCCGTGCCGACGACTCTCGTGACGAGGACGGCGCCGAGCGCGAAGGACGCGGCGTTGGCCGCGAACGGCGTCGCCATTCCGATGACGAACAGGAACGCCCCGATCGGCGGTGCCAGGAGATCGTTGGTCAGGATATAGGCGCCCTGCAGCCGGGCGTTCGCGATCCCGAGGTCTTCACGCCGGACGACCCGCGGCAGGAGGCTGCTCGAGCCGATATCGGCGAACGTCTCCGCGGAGCCGAGGACGAACAGCGCGCCCAGCACGAGTGGGATGCTCACCGTGCCGCTCGCGATCGTGGCCGCCAGCGCGAGCAGGACCACGGCCCGGGCGAGGTTGACGGCCATGACGATGCGGCGCCGGTCGTAGCGGTCGGAGACGGCGCCCGCGACGGCGCCGAACAGCAGCGGCGGCAGGACCTGTGCCA
Organism: Candidatus Deferrimicrobiaceae bacterium; assembly: GCA_035465135.1. Taxonomy (GTDB): domain Bacteria; phylum Chloroflexota; class Limnocylindria; order Limnocylindrales; family CSP1-4; genus UBA5189. The sequence goes on along the minus strand of DATHRO010000042.1, from coordinate 1,274 downwards.
GGACGGCGGTCGAGACAACGAAGGCGTCGCGCGTCTGGGAGGCGATCAGCAGCGGGCCGGCAGCGAGGGCGATGCCGTCGCCGGCGTTGGTGGCGATCGACGACGAGAGCAGCCAGCGGAAGTTGCGCCCGAGCCGTGGCGGCGCGATCCGATCGACGGCGGACGAGAGCGGGCGGCTCACGGGCGGCAACGATACCCGGCGCCAGCAGGCCCGTGCTTGACGGTTGCGGTCGAGCGTGTCGGTAGACTCGGCGCGATGTCGCGCCTCGATGACGCGCCGCTCGTCCAGCCCGAGGAACGGGCGTCGTGGCGGGCCTGGCTGGAGGCGAACCACGCGACCGCCGCTGGCGTGTGGCTCGTGATGTGGCGGTCGGGCCGCGGCCGCGGCGGCCTCGACTACGAGGCGGCGATCGAGGAGGCGTTGTGCTTCGGCTGGGTCGACGGCACGGCCGGCCGGGTGGACGATGAGCGCGGCAAGCTGTACTTCGCGCCGCGCAAGCCGCGCAGCGGCTGGGCCGCGACGAACAAAGCCCGCGTCGAGCGTCTCATCGCCGAGGGCAGGATGCGCCCTGCGGGCCTGGCGGCCATCGAGCGGGCCAAGGCCAACGGCGCGTGGGAGCTGTACGACAGCGTGGAAAGGCTCGAGATTCCGGACGACCTCGCGGCCGCGCTCGCCGCTCGACCTCCGGCCGCCGCCACGTTTGCCGGCTTCCCGCCGTCGGTGCGCAAGCAGGCCCTGGCGTCAGTTGTCCTGGCCCGCCGGCCGGAGACGCGGGCGCGCCGCATCGCCGCGATCGCCGCTGCGGCCGCGCGTGGCGAGCGCCCGGCCTGATGTTGGGGGCATGGCCATCAATCCCGGGGGCGACCGGCCTCTTGGCCCTCGGGAGGAGCCGCGCTCGGCGGCTCCTCCGTCACGGCCTGGTGAATCTCCCGTGGCGACCACTCCCGGGCGAGCGCGGCGCTCAGCTCCGCGCCGAGGAGCAGCACGAGCGCCGTGATGTAGAACCACAGCATCAGGACGATGAGCCCGCCGAGTGACCCGTACGTGGCCCCGAAGTCGGCGAGGTTGACGGCGTAGAAGCCGACGACGCCCGTCGCCGCCAGGAAAGCCACAGAGAATGCGGTGCTCCCGATGAACAGCCAGCGCCACGGCACCACGACGTTTGGGGCAAAGCGGTACAGGCCAGCCACGCCGACCGTGACGACCGCGAAGACGGTCGGCCAGCGCAGGAGCTGCACCGTCGCCCAGGCCTGGGCGCCCAGGCCGACCTGGT
>DATHRO010000041.1:0-8177 GCA_035465135.1 Candidatus Deferrimicrobiaceae bacterium | reverse complement strand
CGAGCGCCTCGTGACGCGAATCGGCTCGCCGGCACAGGTCCTCGAGCTGGCGAGGTCGAGCGGCGGCGCGGCGGCCATCCGGGCCGCGACGAGATCACCGGACGGCGAGTGGTCGACGCTGCCCAGGGCCGTCGCCGAGGGCATCGTCGAGGCGACCGGCGCGGCGGACCAGATCCTGGCGGACGTCCGGCGTCTCGGGCTGCGCCTCGTCGCCGCGGCCGACCCGGACTTCCCGCGGCGGCTGCGCACGATCGACATTCCGCCGCCCGCGCTGTTCGTGCGTGGGGATGTCGCGCCGCTCGCGGCCGACGCGGTCGTGGCGGTCGTCGGCACGAGACGCCCGAGCGAGGCCGGCCGGCGCGTCGCCAGCAGGATCGCCGCCGCTCTGACGCGGGCCGGCGCGACCGTCGTGTCCGGGCTGGCGGTTGGGATCGACGGCGCCGCACACGCGGCCGTCGTCGCGGAGGGCGGACGAACGGTCGCGTTCATCGGCGGCGGCCACGGCCGTCTGTTCCCCCGCGCCCACGCCCGGCTGGCGGGCGCGATCGTCGAGGCCGGCGGGGCGGTCGTCTCGGAGTACGCCCCGGGGACGGAGCCAACGAAGGGCACCTTCCCGCAGCGGAACCGCCTGATCAGCGGTTCGTCCGACGCGGTCGTGGTCGTCGAGGCGGGCGCCCGAAGCGGCGCGCTGCTGACGGCCTCGTGGGCGCTGGAACAGGGCCGCGAGTGCTTCGTCGTACCGGGCCCGATCGACGCGCTCGCCTCGGCCGGCTGCCTCGGCTTCCTGCGCGACTGGCACGGTGCCGCGCGGATCGTTGCCGGCGTGCCGCAGCTGCTGGACGACCTCGGGTTGCCGGCTGGCGCCGCGCTGCGACCGGTTCTCCCTACCGGACCGGGCGGGACGATCGTGAGCGCGTCGGTCGCACCGAGCTCGGTCGCGGCGCTCCTCGTCGAGGCCGACCCGGCCCAGCACGCCGTGGCCGTTGCGATGCTGCGTGGCGCGACGACGATCGACGAGCTCGTCGCGGTCACCGGACTGACGGTCGCCGCCGTGCTCGGCGCCGTGACCCGTCTCGAGTCGCGCGGCCTCGTGGACGGCGCGCAGGGCCGCTATCGCGTCGTCGGCCGCCTGGCCGCGGCGCCCGCGCCGGCGGCCTGACGCTCCGCGGCGGCCGGCGGGCCGCGTGCTATCGTCCGGCCCGTGATCAGGGCGATCCTCCACCTCATCGGCGACCAGCCGCTGGCCGTCGAGCTCGACGCAATGCCGAACGCCGGTGACACGACGCTGATCTGCCGCAACGTGCGGACAGTCGACGGCAAGCGTCCGGTCTTCATCGACCACACGGAGTCGACGTTCGTGTTCCCGTACGACCAGGTCCGGTTCGTCGAGATCCCGGTGGAGGGCGAGCACGCTCGCGCCGAGCCGACGCCGGCCGCCGAGGCCGAGTCCGAGGATCTGGAGATCGACGAGGACTTCCTGCGCCGCATCCGCGAGGCCTGACTCGGTCGCGCCGGTGAGCGCCACCTAAGGGCCGGCGTAGGGCCGTGGCTATACTCCCCCGGATGCCGAAGCACCTGGTGATCGTCGAGTCGCCGGCCAAGGCGCGGACGATCGAGCGCTACCTCGGCGACGACTACCGCGTCCTGGCTTCCTACGGCCACGTTCGAGACCTCCCCGAGAATCCCGGCAAGGGCAAGTTCGGGGTCGACGTCGAGCATGGCTTCGCGCCCGAGTACGTGGTGAGCGAGGACCGCCGCAAGCACGTCGACGCGATCGCCAAGGCCGTGAAGGGCTCCGACACGGTCTACCTCGCGACCGACCTGGACCGGGAGGGCGAGGCGATCGCGTGGCACGTCACCGAGGCGGCCCGCGTCCCGGAGGCCAAGACCCGCCGCGTGACCTTCTCGGAGATCACGGCGCCGGCGATCCGAGAGGCCTTCGCCCACCCGCGCGGCATCGATCGCAACCTCGTCGACGCCCAGCAGGCCCGCCGGATCGTCGACCGGCTCGTTGGCTACACGCTCAGCCCGCTGATCGGGCGAAAGGTCCGGAGCGGCCTGTCGGCCGGGCGCGTCCAATCCGTGGCCGTCCGCCTCGTTGTCGAGCGTGAGCGAGAGATCGAAGCCTTCGTTGCCCGCGAGTACTGGACCCTCCTGGCACACCTCGGGACCGATGCTGGCGAGACCTTCGAGGCCGACGTCGTCAGGATCGACGGGGCGCCGATCGAGATCGACAACGGCACCTTGGCCGAACACCACGCGGAGAGCCTGCGGGCTCTACGTCCGCGGGTCACCGCGATCGCCACGAAGCGCCAGAAGCGCAGCCCCGCGCCGCCGTTCACGACCTCGACCCTCCAGCAGGAGGCCAGCCGCAGGCTCGGCTACAGCCCGAAGCGCACGATGTCGATCGCGCAGCGGCTGTACGAGGGCGCCGAGACGCCCGACGGCCACGTCGGCCTGATCACCTATATGCGGACCGACTCGGTGGCCATGGCCGGCGTCGCGATGGGCGAGGCCCGCGAGGTCATCCGCCAGCGCTATGGCGAGCCGTACACGATGCCCAAGGGCCGCGTCTACAAGACGAAGACCAGGGGCGCCCAGGAGGCCCACGAGTCGATTCGGCCGACGAGCTTCCGGCGCGACCCCGATTCGCTGGCCGGCCACCTCAAGCCCGAGGAGCTGCGGCTCTACCGCCTGATCTGGCAACGGGCCTTGGCGAGCCAGATGGAGGCCAAGGAGCTCGAGACGGCGACGGCTGACCTGGCGGCCGGACCGTACGAGCTGCGCGCGACTGCGACCCGGACGCTGTTCGACGGCTTCGCGCGGGTCTACAGCGAGGCCCGGGGCGATGAGCCCGGCGAGGCCGACGATGAAGAGGGCGACCGGCTGCCGGCCCTGGCCGAGGGCGACGAGACGACGGTTCGCGAGGTCGAGCCGACCCAGCACTTCACCGAGCCGCCGCCGCGCTTCACCGAGGCGTCGCTCGTCAAGGCCCTCGAGGAGCACGGGATCGGCCGGCCGTCGACGTACGCCGCGACGCTCTCGACCATCGTCGACCGCGGCTACGTCCGGCTCGACGATCGCCGATTGCACCCCGAGCCGGTGGCGAGGATCGTCACGGACCTCCTGGTCGAGCACTTCGGCGACTACGTCGACATCGGCTTCACGGCCAGGATGGAGGAGAACCTCGACGAAGTGGCCCGCGGGGAGCGGCCCTGGGTCCCGCTGCTGGAGGCGTTCTATCCGCCGCTCCGCGACCGGGTCGACGAGGTCCGCAAGACGACCCGCCGCCGCGATTTCACGACCGAGGCGACCGACGAGGTCTGCTCGCTTGGCCACCCGATGGTCATCCGCCTCGGCCGAAACGGCCGCTTCCTGGCCTGCTCGACGTACCCCGAGCACAAGGAGACCCGGCCGCTGCCCGGCGACGAGCCGCCGCCGCTCGAAGGAGCGGGCGAGACCTGTCCGGAGTGCGGCCAGGGGACGCTGGTCGCGAAGCGCGGCCGGTTCGGGCCGTTCGTCGGCTGCGACCGCTACCCCGACTGCGGCTACATCCGCCGCGACGGCCCCGGACCGCCGGCCCAGCTGGCGTTCACGGTCGAGTGCCCGAAGAATCGCGATGGACACCTCGTGGCGCGTCGCGCACGGCGAACCGGGAACGTCTTCTGGGGGTGCTCCAACTACCCCAAGTGCGACTACACGACGAACTTCGAGCCGCTCGGCCCGACCCACGATGCCGACGACGGGCCGGTCGCGAAGCGCGCCGACGGGGCGATCTGCCTGCGCTGCGGGGCAGCAATCGAGGTGCCCGCCGATGGCGAAGTTGTCGGCCTGCGCCTGACCGGGGGCCCGCCCGACCCGGCCGCGATCGCGCCCCCGGCGCGCTGGGGTCGTGGCGGCCGAGGCGGCCGCCGGGCGTCCGGCGGGGAGAGCGGTGGGCGCCGCCGGTCGAGCCGCTCCGGGCGGACCACGACGAGGGCGTGAGGGGGACGATGGACGGCCGGCCGGAGGCGCTGTCGCGCTTCCTGCTTGGCCTTCGCGCCAGGGACGCCTCCGAGCACACGATCCGGTCCTACGAGACCGCCGTCGGGACCTACCTCGACTGGCTCGCCGAGCGCGGCACCGACTGGCGGGCGCCGGCCCGCAGCGACCTGCGCGCCTATCTTGCCCGGCTCGTCGGGTCGGGGGCGCGGACCTCGGTCAGCCAGCGGCTTGCCGCGATCCGGTCGTTCCACCGCTTCGCCGCCCGCAGCGGCCTGGCCGCCGGAGACCCGTGGGGGGGCATCGCCACTCCGCGGCTGCCGAAGCGCCTGCCGCGCGTCCTCGAGGTCGAGCAGATCGAGCGGCTGCTCGCGGCGATCGACGAGCCGGGCGCGAGCCCCGTCCCCGGCCGGCGTCGGCGCGCGGCCCGCGAGCCCGAGCTGGCAGCGGCCCTCGTGCTCCGGGATCGGGCGATCGTCGAGGTTGCCTACGCGGCGGGCCTCCGGATCAGCGAGCTGGCCTCCGCAACCCTTCCGGAGATCGACCTGCGGCGAGGCGAGATCCGGGTCCTCGGCAAGGGTCGCAAAGAGCGGATCGGGCTCCTCGGGCGACCGGCGATCGCGGCCCTCGAGGCCTACCTCGAGGAGGGCCGACCGGTGCTGCTGGCCCGCGCCGCGGCGACCGCCGGGTCAGTCGCTGGAGCAGGCGCCGAGGGGCTCGAGACCGACGCGATCTTCCTGAACCACCGCGGTGGCGCCTTGGGCGTGCGCGGCCTGCGGCTCCGGATCGATCGGCTGCGGCGGGCGGCCGGCTTGCCCGAGGGGGTCTCGCCGCACACGCTCCGCCATTCGTTCGCGACGCACCTGCTCGATGGCGGCGCCGACCTTCGGATCGTCCAGGAGCTGCTCGGCCACGAGAGCCTCGCGACGACCCAGGTCTACACGCACGTCTCGCCGGCCCGCCTCCAGGCGGCCTACCAGGGCGCCCATCCCCGAGCGCGGCGCCGGCCGTCGGAGGCCTCAGCCACGGCGTCCCCGACGGCGGACCGCGCTTGACCGACCAGCCGCCCGCCGAGGTCGCAGGCGGCACCGGGCCCGCCGAAGCCGCACCGGTCGACGCCCCACTGGTCGGGGCGGGATCGGGTTCGGGAGCGGGGATGGCGCTCGCCCGGGCCGGCCTCGTCGTGTCGGTCGCCTATCTCGGGGCGCGGATCCTCGGCTATGTCCGCGTCGTCGTCATCGGTTCGGCGCTCGGCGCCGGGCCGGAGCTCGATGCATTCTTCGCCGCCTTCCGGATTCCGGACCTGATCTTCCAGCTCGTCGCCGCAGGAACCGTCGCCGCGGCCCTCGTGCCGATGCTCGCCGGGGAGCTGGGAACCGGCCGGCCCGGCCGCGCATGGCACATCGTCTCCACGATCTCGACGCTGATGCTGCTCGGGCTGGCGATCCTCGCCGGCTCGGCGTTCCTGCTCGCTCCGGTCCTCGTCCCGATCATCACGCCCGGGTTCGAGGGCGCCCAGCTGGAGCGCACGATCGAGCTCACCCGGATCATGCTCCTGGCGCCGGTGTTCCTCGCCCTCGGGGCCGTCGCGACCAGCACCCTCAACGCCCACCACCGCTTCGCCGCGGCGGCGGTCGCGCCGATCGTCTACGACCTCGCGATCATCGGCGCCGCCGTGCTGCTCACGCCGAGCCTCGGCGTCGCGGCGCTCGCGATCGGGGTCGTCGCCGGCGCGGCGGGCCACCTCCTCGTCCAGCTGCCGGCCCTCCGCCGCGCCGGCTTCCGCTTCGCGCCGAGCCTCGACGTGAAGGACCGCGACGTCAGTCAGGCGCTGCGGCTCATGGTTCCGCGCGCCGTGGCCCTCGGCGCAGGGCAGATCACGATCGTCGTCGCGGTCTCGCTCGCGACCGGCCTCGAGCCCGGCTCGGTGACGGCCTTCACGTTCGCGTTCACCCTGATGTCGATCCCGCTGTCCGTCGTCGGCGTGCCGATGGGCATCGTGACTCTCCCGACACTGTCGCGCGATCTGGCCCGCGGCGCGGTCGCCGAGTTCGTGGGGCTCGTCGACCGTTCGCTGCGCCTGATCCTGTTCGTCGTCGCGCCGATCGTGGCTCTCGGGATCGTGCTGCGCGAGCCGGCCGTCACGCTGCTGTTCAACCACGGCCGCTTCGACCAGGCCGGCGTGGCGCTCGTCGCCGCGACCCTGCTCCTGCTCCTGCTGGCCCTGCCGGCCGAAGCGCTGATCACGATCCTCGTCCGAGCCTTCTACGCCGATCGCGACACGCGAACCCCGGCCGCGGCGGCACTGCTGGCGATGACGATCAGCATCTCGATCACGGTACTCGCCGTGACCTCGCTCGGCTGGGGGCTGGCCGGCATCGGCGCGGGAATCGCGGTCGGGTCGTCGGTCGAGGCGATCCTGCTCGTCGCGATCCTGCAGCGCCGCTTCGGTGCGTTCGACGCCGGACGACTGGCGAGGCTGGGCCTCCAGGTCGGGTTCGCCAGCCTCGTGGCCGGCGGCGTCGCCTACGGCTTCCAGTCGTGGCTCGCCGGGCCTCTCGGCGTCATCCAGGTTCACGTTGGCGCCGCGCTCGAGCTGGCGATCGCCGGCGGGCTCGGCGGCCTCGCCTACCTGCTCGTGACGCGCCTTTTGCGGCTGCCGGAGGTTGGCCTCATCATGCGGCTCATGTCCGACACGCTGTCGCGCATCCGGCCGGCGTGACGGCCGGGGTCGCGGCCGACGCAGCGGTCGGGGCGGGGGTCGGGGCGACCCGTCTCCACCCGGCCGACGACGACGAGCTGGCAACGTGGGACGCTCGGACCGTCGACCATCCCGACGGCCACGTTCTCCAGTCGCGGGCCTGGGCCGAGTACCGCGCCGCGCACGGCTGGCGGACGTGGCACCTGGCCTTCGAGGATGGCTTCGGGTTGCTCGCGGTCGGCCGCGCCCGGCCCGTCATCGGCGGCGGCTGGGCCTACGCGACGCGTGGCCCGATTCCCGAGGTGGACCCGGCGCTCACGGCTGCCCGTGCGGGCGCGGCGGCCGATCACCTCGCCGCAGAGGGCATGGACGCGCTGATCGTCGATGGCGAAACGCCGGCCTCGGCAGGCCTCGCTGAGCTGTTCCGCGAGCGCGGCTTCGGCCCGATCGACGAGCTCCAGCCGTCTCGCCACCGGATGGACCTCGAGCTGCCGCCCCGGACAGACGACGACACGGTGCTTCGCTCGTTCGCGGCCACGACCCGTAACCTCATCCGGCAGGCCGAGCGAAAGGGCCTCCGGGTCGTCCGGCTCGACGCCCGAACGTGGTCGCCCGAAGAGGAGTTCGAGGCACCGTCGCCGGAGGACGCAGCCGACCCGACCCGGCTGTTCACGACGTTCCACGACATGCTCGACGCGACCGCCCGGAGGGTGGGCTTCGCGCTCGCCTCGGAGGCGGCCTTCCTCGACTGGTCGAAGCGGGCCCTCGCGGCCGGGCACCTGCTCTACCTCCAGGCGATCGACGCCGATGCCGAGCCCGTCGCCGGGGCGAGCTTCTACCGCCACGGCGACCGGCTGACCTACTCGCTGGCCGGCGATCGGGCCGAGCTTCGCCGGACGCACCCGGGCGCAGTTCGCCTGCTGCTGTGGCGCGGCATCCAGATCGCGCTGCGCGAGGGTCGGGCGAGGATGGACCTCGGCGGCGTCGATGTCCGGGGGGCCCGGGAGCGCCCCGGCCCGAATGACGAGACGTACGGCAAGTACCAGTTCAAGGCGTCATTCGGCGGGCGGTGGATCGAGCTGACCGGCGCCCACGAGCGCCGGATGCGCCCGCTGCGGCACGCCGCCGGCAGGGCTCTCGGAAGGCTGGCCTCGCTTGTCCGCTGACCCGTCTCCCACGACGGCGAACCCGGGCGCGTCCGGCACGCCCGACACGCCCGCCGCGTGGGACGCGTACGTCCGCCGACACGCGTCGGCGACGTACCTCCAGACGAGCGCCTGGGCCCGTCACAAGCTCGGGACGGGCTGGCGGCCGAGCCTCGTCGTGGCCGGCACGATGGATGGTGGGATCGTCGGCGCGCAGGTCCTGCAGCGGCAGGTTCCGCCGCTGCCGTGGTCGTTCGCCTACGCGCCGCGGGCGCCGCTCGCCGACCGCTGGACCGTCCCGCGACTCGAGGCCTGGACGGACCGCGTCCGAAACGCCGGCCGGCGCGGTG
>DATHRO010000040.1:0-5412 GCA_035465135.1 Candidatus Deferrimicrobiaceae bacterium | reverse complement strand
GCGCGAGTTCGGCCGCCTGCTGACTGACATCGTCGCCGCGGGACGCCGACCGCCGCTGGATCCGGCCGTGACGCGAAGCGGGACGGCGGCGTCGTGAGCACGCTCGCCGAGCTCGGCGCCGAGCTCCTGCCCGGCGCGCGTCGGGTTGGACGGGCGACGGGCGGCGATCGCCAGATCGCCTGGGTGCGAGTCATGCGCGGACGCGTGCCGGCATTCGACGCGCTCGAGCCCGGCGACCTCGTCATCGTGCCGGCCCCGGCGCTCGTCGCGGTGGCTCCGGCGGCGCCCGAGGTCGAGGCGCTCGTCGGCGGCCTGGCCGCCGCCCCGATCTCGGGCGCCCTGCTGCTCGAGGCCGAATCAGGCGCCGGTACGGCGGCGCTGGACCAGCTCGGACGGGCCCTCGAGACCGCAGGCCTGCCCGGCCTGCGCATGGCTCGAGCCGATGTCGCGACGCTGGAGCGCGCCGTCATCGGGTTCATCGTGGGCCGCGGCGGCGAGCTGGAGCGACAGACCGGGCTGCTGGAGCAGGAGCTGGAGCGACGCGCCCTCGAAGGTGGCGGGGCGCAGGAGCTCGTGGCCACGGTGGCGGCCTTCCTGGGCCGGGCCGTCGTGCTCGAGAGCGCCCGCGGAGAGGCAATCGTCGTCCACGCGCCGGCGGAGGCGCCGGCGGCCGCCGCCGAGGCGGCCCGCTACCGGCTTCATGGGGTGGCCGGCCTCGAGCCGGCCCTGCGCATCGAGCTGCCCTCGGCGACGGGACCGGCCGGGCGGCTGGCGGTCCTCGGCGCGGAGCCGGCCAGCGAGCTGGCGAGGGTCGCCCTGCCCCGGGTCGCCGGCCTGCTCGCGCTCGAGCTGGCCCGTGACGAGGCGGTCCGGCGGGCGGCCGATCGGGCCCGTCGCGCCGAGCCGATGCCGTCGGACGGTCCGCCGTGGTCGGTCCTTCTGACGCGCCAGCGGGAGGTCGGCATCGACGACGACAGCCGGTCGGCCCGGGAGGCCCGCGAGGCGCTTCGCCGCGAGGTTCGACTGCTCGCGCCGGCGCGACGGATGACGCTGCGCGGAGATGCCGACAGCCTCGAGATCAGGGCGATCGTGGCCGGCGGCGAGGCTGCCGCCCGCGAGCTTGCCGAGCGGACCGCGCTGCTCCTTGGGCGGGCGGTGGCGATCTCGCGGCCGTTCGACTCGCCGGGCGAGCGGCCCGCCGCGGAGGCGGAGGCGCGCTCGACGCTCGAGGCCGCCCTGGCGCTGGAGTCGCCGCCGAGCGTCGCGCGGGCGGCCCGGCTGCCGTTCTACCGGATGCTGGGCGCCGTGCACAACGTCCCCGACGGCCCCCGGCTCGCCCTGGCCGTGCTCGAACCCCTGCTCGGCGGACGGCCTGCCGTGGCGCGTCAGCGGCTCCAGACGCTGCGCGCGCTGCTCGATCACGGCGGCGTGGGCGAGGCCGCTGCCGCGCTTGGCGTCCATCGCAACACGGTTGCCTATCGCCTTCGTGCGATCGAGAAGGCGACCGGCTGGCAGCTCGGCGACCCGGAGCTTCGACTGCCGCTGTCGGTCGCCTTGAGACTTGTGCAAGAAGACTAAAGGCTCGCGCCGAGCGCGTGGGTCAGCGGGGTCGGCACGGGCCTCGCAGGGTGCTACGCTCAAGTCCCGAGAGATCCAGGCCGCCGGCGGCTCGTGCGCGTTGCACAAGACCGGCGGTCATCGAGCGACCCCGCGAGGGGCAGGAGGCAGCATCGGTGGTGGCCCCGTACGAAGCGGTGTCCGGGACGGAGCAGATCGAGGCCGCCAAGGCCAAGGGGATCCGCTTCATTCAGCTCCAGTTCACCGACATCATGGGCGTGGTCAAGGCGGTGACGATCCCGGTCCACCAGCTGGAGGGCTCGGTCCGACACGGGACCTGGTTCGACGGCTCATCGGTCGAGGGCTTCACCCGGATCGCCGAGAGCGACCAGTACCTCATGCCCGACATGCGGACCTTCTCGGAGATCCCGTGGTCGCGCGGCACGGCCGCGCGGGTCATCTGCGACGTCTACACGCCGCGGGGCGAGCCGTTCGCGGGCGACCCGCGCTACGTTCTGCGGCGCCAGGTCGAGCGCGCCCAGAAGCTCGGCTACATCGTCAACATGGGCCCCGAGCTCGAGTTCTTCCTGTTCCGGCGGGCGGACGACGGGGCGATCGAGCCGCTGCCCCACGACCAGGCCGGCTACTTCGACTTCTCGACCGATCTGGCGGGCACGATCCGCCACGACATGGTCGACGCGCTCGAGTCGTTCGGCATCCGGGTTGAGGCGGCCCACCACGAGGTCGCCGCCGGCCAGCACGAGATCGACTTCGAGTACGCCGACGCGCTCCAGACCGCCGACAACGCAGTCACCTTCAAGTTCACGCTCAAGGCGATCGCGCAGCAGCACGGCCTGTACGCGACGTTCATGCCGAAGCCGATCCACGGCATCAACGGCTCGGGCATGCACACCCACCAGAGCCTCTACTCGATCGCCGAGTCGAAGAACGCTTTCGCCGACGGCGACGCCGCGTACGGCCTGTCGCCGATCGCGAAGTCGTACATGGCCGGCATCCTGGCCCATGCCCGCGGGATGATCTCGGTCCTCGCACCGCTCGTGAACAGCTACAAGCGGCTGGTTCCCGGCTATGAGGCGCCGACCTACCTGACCTGGGGCCGGACGAATCGCTCGGCCCTCATCCGCGTGCCGATGGTCTCGCCCGGCAAGTCGGTCGAGGGGACGCGCGTCGAGGTCCGCTGCCCTGACCCGTCGTCCAACACCTACCTCGCCTTCGCGGCGATGATCGCGGCCGGCCTCGACGGCGTCGAGAAGGGCCTCGAGCTCGGCGAGCCGGTCGAGGAGTCGCTGTTCGAGATGGACGCCGCGACGATCGCGGCGAAGTCGATCAGGGAGCTGCCGGGGACGCTCGGCGAGGCGCTCGACGAGCTGGAGAAGGACGACGTCATCCGCGAGGCTCTCGGCGACCACGTCTTCAACCACTACGTCGACGCCAAGCGAGCGGAGTGGGACGAGTACCGGTCGCAGGTCTCCGACTGGGAGCTCGATCGCTACCTCGAGCAGTTCTAGAACGACGCGGCCGCCGGCGCGGCGGGCCGCCCCGCGAATAACGACTCCCGGCGCCCTTCGGGGTCCGGGAGTCGTCGTTCCCCACAGCCTGACGAGCCAGCCCGATAGCATGGCCGCACCACGGCCCGATCCCCGGCGTCGGCGTGGTCGCCGTGCAGGAGGTTGCCCGTGTCCACGCCCGCTCGGGACGAGCCCACCGCCGGCGCGGTCGAGATCCACCCCCAGCGGACCCTAACGCTGCTGGCCGTCGGTCATGCCGTCAACCATGCCCAGGCGGTCCTGCTGCCGCTGTTCTTCGTCCGGATCATCGACGAGTTCGGCGTGGGCCTGGAGGTCGTCTCGTTCGTCGCCGCGATCGGAGCCTTCAGCTCGGGCCTGGTCCAGGCCACCTTCGCCTACCTGACGCGGCGCGTCTCCCGGCGAAGCCTGATGGGCATGGGCGGCCTGCTGTTCGGGCTCGGGTTCGCCGCGCAAGCCCTGGCCCAGAGCTTCGGGGCATTCGCCGTGACCAACGTCGCGTCACGGATCGGCGGCGCACCCCAGCACCCGGTCGGCAACGGCCTGCTGGCCGAGCAGTTCCCGCCGGAGCGGCGCGGCTTCGCGATCAGCGCCCACATCTCGGGCGGCAACGTGGGAACCGTGGTCGTCGCTCTGCTGGGACCAGCGATCCTGGCCGCGGTCGGCTGGCGGGGCGCGTCGATCCTGTTCGGCATCCCGGCGGCGGTCGTCGGGCTGGCCATCTGGCGCTGGGTCACCGAGACGGGCTCGGACCGTCGGGATGCGATCTCGGCTGGCAGCGTCGGAGCCGCGGTCCGACGGGTCGTGGCCGACGCGACCGTTCGGCGGATCTACGCCGCCGCCGTGCTCGGCGGTGGCGGCCGCGGGCTGGCCGTGGCGAACCTGTTCGTGCTCCTCTACCTGACGGAGGCGATCGGGCTCCCGGGCGGAACGACCGACCTCATGTACGGGGTGCTGATCGTCCTGTCGGTGCCGATGCCCCTCCTCGCCGGCTGGCTCTCGGATCGGGTGGGACGCCGACCGACGATCGTGGGCGCGTACGTCGGCGGCGCCCTCGGCTTCCTCGTCTTCGGCGCGGTCGGCTCGAGCCTCCTCGGGCTGTGGCTCGGGCTGGTCGTCATCGGGCTCTTCTCGTTCGCGGAGAGCCCGCAGCTCCAGGCGCTCCTCGCCGACATCGTGCCGACGGCGGTCCGCGACGTCGCCTTCGCCTTCTACTTCACGCTCGCCTTCGGCGTCGGCTCGCTGTGGATCGCCGTCTACGGCGCGATCATCGATCAGCTCGGCGACGTCGACGGGCTGCGAGCCGTATTCGTGCTCATGGCCGCGACGTTCATCGCCGCGGCCGTGGTCATGTGGCCGGTCCGCGGCCCGGCGCGGCGCACGGCGCCGATCCAGGAGATCTCGGTCTGACGACGCGCCTGCCGGCCGGATCGACGATGCAGGCCGCGGCCCGAAGCGTAACCATCTGGGCATGAGCGGGCCTGCCCCTGACGTCATCGTGGTCGGTGCCGGCGTCCACGGCGCCAGCCTGGCCTTCCACCTGGCCCGTCGCGGCGCGACGGTCCTCGTGGTCGAGAGCGGGGCGATCGCGGGCGGCGCGACCGGCCGATCGTCGGGCTTCGTGCGGATGCACTACGACCTCGAGGTCGAGTCGCGGCTCGCCCACGCCTCCCTGCCGTACTTCACGGATTGGGAGGCGCGGGTCGGCCACGGCGACCCGGGCTTCGTTCAGACCGGCTTCCTGCAGCTCGTCCCGGAGGCGTTCAGCGACGCCCTGCGGGCCAACGTCGAGACCCATCGCCGGATCGGGATTCGGACCTCGGTCGTCGGTCCCGACGAGATCGCCCGGCTCGTGCCGGACGTCGAACGCGAGGGGCTCGCCATCGGCGCATACGAGCCGGACTCCGGCTACGCCGATCCGACGGGGACCGCGGCCGGCTTCGTCGCCGCGGCGCGCGCGGCGGGCGCGACCTATCTCGGCGGCTGTCGCGTGAGCCGGATCGTCGTGGAGGACGGGCGGGTCGTCGGGATCGATTCGGATCGCGGCCGGTTCGAGGGCGACCGGGTCGTCATCGCTGCCGGCGCCTGGGCGACCACGCTGGGCGCGACCGCGGGCGTCGAGCTGCCCGTCCAGGCGTGGCGCCACGACACTGCCTACTTCGGGCTGCCGGAGGGCCGGACCGCCGACCTGCCGATCGTCATCGACCACGGCGCGGAGGTCTACTTCCGGCCCGAGGGCCGCGAGCTGCTGCTGGTCGGCCTGGAGGCCGGCAACGTCGTCGGCGGCTCGCCTGACCGGCCGTACGAG
>DATHRO010000039.1:0-6105 GCA_035465135.1 Candidatus Deferrimicrobiaceae bacterium | reverse complement strand
GAGGCAGCGCGCCGTTCCTGATGGCCTGCCGCAAGGCCGGCCTCGAGCCTGGAAGCGAGTTCGACCTCTCGGCATTGCGCGGGGTCGGCTCGACGGGTGCGCCGCTGCCCACCACGGGCTTCCAGTGGGTCCACGATGCGGTCTCTGACGCCGTCCCACTGGGCTCGCTGTCCGGTGGCACCGACCTGTGCACAGGCTTCCTGGGACCGTGCCCCATCGTGCCCGTCTGGGCCGGCGAGATCAGCTGCCGGATGCTCGGCGCCAGGGTCGAGGCGTTCGATGAGGGCGGCCGGCCGGTCATCGGGCAAGAGGGCGAGCTGGTGATCACGGCACCGATGCCGTCGATGCCGGTTGGGCTGTGGGACGACGCCGACGGCTCGCGCCTGCGTGAGGCTTACTTCTCGTCCTGGCCCGGCGTCTGGCGGCACGGTGACTGGCTGACCGTCACCGAGCGCGGCTCATGCGTCATCAGCGGCCGCAGCGACGCGACGCTCAAGCGCGGCGGCGTGCGGATCGGCACGGCCGAGTTCTACGGCGTCGTCGAGTCGCTGCCGGAGGTTGCAGACTCGCTGGTGGTGCACCTCGAGGACGAGGCCGGAGGACCCGGGGAGCTCCTGCTGTTCGTTGCAACTCGCGCTGGCCGGTCGCTCGACGACGCGCTCCGGACGCGGATCCGGGGCGAGCTCCGCGACGAGCTGTCGCCACGCCACGTGCCCGACCAGATCATCGGCGTGGCGACGATCCCGCGGACGCTGTCCGGCAAGAAGCTCGAGGTGCCGGTCAAGCGCATCCTGTCCGGCGTGCCGGCTGAACAGACGGCGTCGCGGGACGCCCTGGCCGATCCGGCTTCGCTCGAGCCGTTCGAGTCGCTGGCCCGGCGGCGGCGGGCGGAGGCCGCGCGACGGTGAGTCGGCCGGGCGGCCTGGTCGCGCTTGCCGCCGTGGCCGTGGCCGCGGTTCTTGCCGCCTGCGGGACGATCCAGTCGTCTGCGCCGCCACACGCGCCCGAATCGTTCCCCGAGATCGTCAGCCAGCTTGGCCGCTTCGGCGTGGTTGCCGAGAACTGGGTCGCGGGTGACTCGGGTTGCTCGGACGCAACGCTCGGCCCGACGGCGATCCGATTCGAAGCGTCCGGCCTCGACCAGGCGACGGCGGTCCCGCTGCGCATCTATATCTTCCGAAATCGCGAGACCTGGGATCGACGCCGGGCAGACGTCGATGCCTGCATCGCCGAGTGGGCCGCCGAGCCGGCGACCTTCGAGTTCGTCGACCCCTCGCCGTACGTGCTGACGGGCCCGGGGCCGTGGCCGGCCGAGTTCGAGGCCGCCGTGCGCAAGGCGCTCGACGAAGCCTCCGGCAGCGGCGGCTGACGGCGCCTCCGGAGACGAGGAGGCGGGCGGGTCGGTGGTGGTGCGCGCAGGCAACTGAGACATTCCTCCGGTACCGGCCATGGGACCCGGACCGGACCCGGCCGGTTTGACCACGACGATTCGGGACCACCGGGTGACGGCGGTGGTGCGTTCCGGAACCGAGCCTGCAAGGCATGCAGGTCCCGCTTCCCCACCGCCTCCGAACCCTCCTCGCCATCCCGCTGCTCGTCGTCGCCGTCGTCGCCGGCGGCTCGACCGGCCTGGCCGGCCTCCAGCTCACGTCCGCTCCGGACACGGCGCCGACAGCGGCCCTCCAGGCACGCCAGGAGGTCCTCTCCGAGCAGGGTGCGCCCCTCCCAGAGCCGACGTCCTTCGTACCTGCGGACGCGGCCGGGGCGTGGTCCGACGAGGTGCCCGACGCGCGCGCCGCGTGGCCGATGGCGGTCCTCCCGGCTCCGACCCTGGCAGCGCCGGAGCGTCCGGACTCGGCGGTCGCCAGCCAGCCGGTGGCGAAGAAGGTCACGCAGAGCGCGCCCAGCGCGCCGCGAGAGTTCGTCGGGACGGATCACTTCTGGATGCCGGCGCTCGGGATCAGCAAGCGGGTGCATGACTACCCGTGCCCGCGCAAGCGGCCGCCGGACAACTACGTGTACCGCTGGTGGTGCGCCGGCCACAACAACGTCTACCTGCTGGGCCACGCCGCAACCGTCTTCAAGCCGCTCCACGACGCCTACGTGAAGGGTCGACTGCGGGTCGGCATGGCGGCCTGGTACGCGAACGCGAACGGCAAGGTCACCAAGTACCGGATCACCGAGTGGCGGGTCGTCCGGCCCGAGGAGTCCCACTGGGCGATCGCCGACCAGCCGGTGCCGAGCATGACGCTCCAGACGTGCGTCGGGAAGAACGATGAGTTCCGGCTGAACGTTCGCCTCGTCGCGGTCGCCTACCTGTAGCCGTCGGCTCGACCTCGGGCCGCCGGGCGGTCGCCTACAGGATTCGCAGGCCCAGGATCTTGCGAGCGATCACCAGCCGCTGGACCTGGCTGGTGCCCTCGCCGATCTCCGTCAGCTTCGCGTCGCGCAGGAAGCGCTCCACCGGGTACTCGGTCACGTAGCCGTAGCCGCCGTGGATCTGGATCGCCGCGTTCGTCGCCCGTGAGCTGACCTCCGACGCGAAGAGCTTGGCCTGGGCCGCAGTGAGCGCGTAGTCGCGGCCCTGATCCTTCAGCCAGGCCGCCTTCCAGACGAGCGCGCGGGCCGCCTCGATCTCGGTCGCCATGTCGGCGACCATGAAGGCCACCCCCTGGAAGCTGCCGATCGGACGCCCGAACTGCTCGCGCGTCTGGGCATACGGGACCGCGGCGTCGAGAGCCGCCTGGGCCAGCCCAACGGCCAGCGCCCCGATGCTGATCCGGCCGCCGTCGAGGATCTTCAGGAATGTTCGAAAGCCGTCGCCGCGCTCCCCAAGCAGGTTGTCCGCCGGGATCCGGCAGTGGTCGAAGGCGAGCTCGCCGGTGGCCGAGGCGTGCAGGCCGAGCTTGTCCTCGATTCGGGCCACCCGGAAGCCCGGCGTGTCGGCCGGCAGGATGAAGGCGCTGATCTCGGCGTTGCCGTCGTCCCGCGCGCCGGTCCTGGCGGTGATGATGTAGGTCCCGGCCTGGCCGGCGTTGGTGAGGAAGCGCTTGCTGCCGTCGATGACCCACTCGCCGCCGCCGCCGCCGGCGTCCGCGCCCTCGAGGCGGGCCGTCGTGCGCGTGCCGCCGGCGTCCGAGCCCGCGCCCGGCTCGGTCAGGCCGTAGGCGCCGATGACCTGGCCCGACGCCATCGGGACGAGGTAGCGGTCCTTCTGGTCCTTTGTGCCGGCCAGGTGGAGCGGGCCACAGCCGAGGCTCGTGTGAGCCGCCACGATGAGACCCAGCGAGCCCCACACGCGCCCGATCTCCTCGATCGCGATGGCATAGGCCAGCGTGTCGAGTCCGGCGCCGCCCTCGTCCTCCGGGATCGGGATGCCGAGCCAGCCCATCTCGCCGAGCCGACGGACGACCTCGACCGGGAAGCGGTGCGCCTGCTCGTGCTCGTCGACGACCGGCCCGACCTCGTTGACCATGAAGTCGCGGATCGTCGATCGGAGCAGCCCGTGCTCCGGCGAAAGGTCGAGGTCCATCGCCGAGGAGCGTACCAGCGCGAGGGCCAGCCACGGGCTTCTGTGCTAGCGTCGGTCCATGTCCGAGCCGACCGGTCCGACGGCCGCTCGCGCGCCCTCATCGGACGTCCGCGAGCCAGCTGCCTCACCGAACGGGAGTCCAGCCAACGGAGCCGCCAATGGCCGCGGACCCAACGGGCTGGCAACGCCGTCGGCCCTTCGGAGGGCGCTCCTGCTGTTCCTCCGCCAGTCTGGCCCCACCTCGCCGGACGGACTCGCCGCAGCACTCGGGGCCAGCCGGACCGGCGTCCTGCAGCAGCTCCACGCGCTCGAGGAGGCGGGGCTCGTCAACCACGCTCGCGAGAAGCACGGCGTCGGGCGACCGCGCCACCTGTACGACGTCACGCCCGACGCCCAGGAACTCTTTCCGGCCGATTACGCGGGCTTCGCGGCGAGCATCCTCGCGGCCGTCGAATCGCTCGGTGGCGGCGATCTGATCGAGGAGGTCTTCGAGGCGCGCCGCCGCCAGGCCGGCGACCGGATCCGCGCCCAGCTGGCCGCCGAGGGCGGGGCGTCCTCATCGCTCGACGACCGTGTCCGAGCACTGGCCGTGATCCAGGACGAGGGCGGCTACCTCGCCGAGGCCGTCGTCGGCGAGGACGGCGTGATCCGGCTGCACGAACACAACTGCGCGATCTACCACATCGCCCGCGGCAACCACGCCGCGTGCGAGGCCGAGCTCGAGCTGTTCCGCGAGGTCCTCGGGGCGGACGTCGTGCGCGAGACCCACATCGCCGCCGGCGACCGCTGCTGCAGCTACCGGATCGCGCCCCCGGCCAACTGACCGTCCGGCGCAGGGGCTCAGGCTTCCTCGCGCTCGACGACCACGCGGGTCGCGGGCCGGCGCTGTGGCAGGGGCACGTCGGAGACGTTCGGCACGAACGACGCCGCCATCGCGGTCGAGGCGACGCGCTCCTGCTCCTCGACGCTGAGGATGCCCAGCCGGCCCAGCGTCGCGAGCTCGTCGCGAATGTAGGTCTGGAGCATCTCCGGGCCGTCGGTGCTGATCGTGAACCGCACGCCGCTGCGTCGGAACTGATCGAAGATCCAGCGGAACTCGTCCCAGCCGGACACGACCCGGGTGTTGAGGTTCGAGGTCGGGCAGATCTCGAGGACGATGCCGCGCTCCTCGAGCATCGCCATCGCCCGCGGATCGTAGGCTGCCTTGACACCATGGCCGATCCGGTCCGGCTCGAGCAGCTCGATGACTCGGGCGACCTCCTCGACCGGTCCGCTCTCGCCGGTGTGGATCGTGACGCCGAGCCCGTACCGCCTGACGCGGCGCATCAGCCGCCGGTAGTCGGCGACCCGGAAGGTGGCCGACTCTGGCCCGGCGATGTCGACGCCGACGATGCCGCGGTCGCGCCACGCGATCGCCTTCTCGGCGATGATCTCGTTGAGCTCGTAGGGGAAGGCCCGGTCGAGGCAGAAGATGAGGCCCGGCCTGACGGGGTACTCGAGGGCCGCCCGGTCCAGGCCGCGGGCGGCAGCGGCGATGATGTGGTCGAGGTCCTGCTCGCCGCCGCGGTTCCGCTTCATCGGGTTGAAGCGCAGCTCCATCGTCGTGATGTTATTCTTGCGGTAGGCCCCGCCGACGACCTCGTAGACCGCCCGCTCGACGGCCAGTGGCGAGCTCTGGATCAGCTCCGTCCAGTGGAACAGCTGGAGGTAGCCGTCGAACGACTTCGAACCCTTCGGGCCGACCGTGATGAGGTTGCGGAACTCCCAGTAGTCCTTCGTCGGGAGCTTGATCCCCTGGGCGTGGGCGATGCCCCACATGATCGACGGCGTGACCGCCGCGCCGAGGTGACAGTGGAGCTCGGCGAGGGGGACCGTCCGCGGAAGCTGGCGCGCCATGTGGCCGGCAAGGATACCCGACCGCCCTGACCGCGCCCCTTCAGCCGGCGAGCGGGACGACGCGGCCCTGGGCGTCGAGCGTCGCCTGGCGGCGTCGCAGGGCCTTCAGCTCCGCGCCCGGCACCTGGTCGCGGGCGTGGTAGCTGGATCGAACCAGGGGCCCCGATTCCACGTGCCGGAACCCCAAGGACAGCGCCTCGGCCTTCATCTCGGCGAACTCGTCGGGGTGGTAGTAGCGCTCCACCGGCAAGTGCTGCGTCGACGGCCGAAGGTACTGGCCGACGGTCAGGATGTCGCAGTCCACGGCTCGCAGGGCCTCGAAGGCTTCGGTGAGCTCGGGCCGCGTCTCGCCGAGGCCGACCATCAGCGAGCTCTTGGTATGGACGGCGTAGCCGAATTCGGCGGCATACGCCTTGGCCCGCTCCAGGACCGCCAGCGTTCGATCCCAGCGGGCCCGCTTACGCACGGGCTTCTGGAGGCGGCGGACCGTCTCGAGATTGTGGTTGAGGATGTCCGGCGCCGCGGCCATCACCTCGCGCAGCGGCGCCGCCTCGCCGTTGAAGTCCGGGATCAGGACCTCGACGCCCATGCCCGGGATGCGCTTGCGAAGCTCGCGGATCGTCGCGGCGAAGACGTGGGCTCCGCCGTCGCGCAGGTCGTCGCGGGCGACCGAGGTG
>DATHRO010000038.1:0-6838 GCA_035465135.1 Candidatus Deferrimicrobiaceae bacterium | reverse complement strand
TACACCCGGGCCGAGCTGCTCGACCTGCTCCGCGACTACGAGGCGCTCGACCAGGACGAGAAGACCAGCAACGTCCACGTGAGCCACCTGCGTGACAAGCTCGAGGACGATCCGGGCAATCCAGCCTTCGTCCAGACCGTCCGCGGTGTTGGCTACGCCTTCGCCGAGCGCTGACCGCGCGATGCTGGAGCCGGGCCCCGAGCGTGACGACCTGCCGGGCTGGGTCGGACCGACGCGGGGCGGGCCAACCCACCGGGACGGCCTCGCGCCGCGGACCTTTCAGGGCCGCCTGACACTCGGCTTCGTCGCCGTCGTCGCGATCACGCTGGGGCTCGTCGGGGCGATCGTCCTGAACCGGCTTGGCGCGTACTTCGACCAGCAGCAGCGGGACGACCTCAACAGTCGCGCCGCGGCCGTCGCCCAGTACGTGCTCGTGGTCACCGAGAACGCCAGTCCGCTGCGACCAATCCTGACCGACAAGGCCACGGTCAACCAGCTCGTCGTCGGCGAGTTGCAGCGGGGCAGCCATCGGGACCTCCTGGCCAACACGCTGGCCCAGGCCGACGTTCAGGTCCAGCTCGGCTGGCTGGCCGGCGATCCGACAGACGAGCGATTCGTGGCCGCCTCGAACGGCACCTTCGCGGCGGTCCTTGACGAGGGGCGGGTCGCGCCGGCGCCAGGTCAGGCGCGGGAGCGGCTGACAAGCCAGCCGTACGTCGTCGCCAACGGGCCGCGCGGCTTTGCCGTCGAGGTCGTGCTCTCGAACCCGTACACGTACCGGGGTGCGGCGATCGCCAATGTCACCGGCCTGCTGGCGGTCATCGGCCTGATCGCGCTGGCGGTGGCGGTCGTGATCGCCGCGGCCCTGGCCCGGCGCTTCACGACGCCGCTCCGGCGGCTGACCGAGGCGAGCCGCGATCTCGGCGAGGGCGACCTCGCGCGACGCGTCCCGGACGAGGCGCTCCAGGCCGGCGCGACCGAGCTGTCCGAGCTGGGCCTGCAGTTCAACGCCATGGCCGCCCGCCTTCAGGAGAGCGTCGAGATCATTCGCCGCGACCGGGATCGCGGCCGCGAGTTCCTGGCCGACGTGTCGCACGAGCTGCGCACGCCGATCGCCGCGCTGCGGACGTTCAACGAGCTGCTCGTCGAGGGCGCGGCCGACGATCCCGCCACGCGCCTGGAGTTCCTCGAGGCCAGCCGGGCCCAGCTGGAACGGCTCGACTGGCTGGCCCAGAATCTGCTGGAGCTGTCGAAGCTCGACTCCGGGCTGGTCCTGCTCGACCTCCGGCGCGACGACCTGCGCTCGTCGGTCGAGCAGGCAGTCGACGGCTCGATGACGACCGCCCGCCGACGCGGGGTCGACCTGACGCTCGAGCTTCCGGGCTCGCCGGTCGTGATCCGCCACGACCCCGTCCGGATCAGCCAGGTCGTCTCGAACCTCGTTGGCAACGCCGTGAAGTTCACGCCGCGCGGCGGGTCCGTGCGCGTCACGACGCGGGCCGGCGCGGACGGCGGCGCCACGATCGAGGTCTCGGACACGGGCATCGGGATCGACCCGGCCGAGCTGCCGCGCATCTTCGATCGCTTCTACCGTGGCTCGCGGGCCAGCGAGGCCCGGGGGTCGGGCAGCGGCCTGGGCCTGGCGATCGTGCGCAGCATCGTGGAGATGCATGGCGGGAACGTCACCGTCGAGAGCCGGCTCGGGCAGGGGTCGACGTTCCGGGTCACGCTCCCGGCCCAGCCGCGCCTCACGCCGGAGGTCCAGCCGACCCGGATGGCGGAAACTTCACCCTCAGGCGCCAAGAACCTCAACCCGCAGCCCGCACCCTAGAGGAACCCATGAGCCGAGCCGTATGACCGATCCTGTCGACCGACCGCCCGCGGAGCAGCCCGAGACGATCGCCTACTCGCCGCCGCCATCCCCGCGGCCGGAGTGGCCCAGCGGCTCCTGGTCGCCGGGCAGCGCCCCGACACCCGGGCCCGAGCCGCCGGTCGAACGGCGCCCCCGCACCCCGCTCGGCCCGATCCTCGCTGCCTCGTTGCTATCGGCCGTTCTCGCGTCCAGCGGAACGGTCGTCGTGCTCCAGGCGAGCGGCGCCCTCGATGCCGGGACGCGGCCGCTCCCGACCCTCGCCGGCCCGGCCGGCACCGGGGTGCCGGTGGCGATCGACGAGTCGTCCGCGATCATCGAGGCGGCGGCCGCCGTCAGCCCGGCCGTCGTCCGCATCACCGCCCGAGGCGTCGTGACCGACATCTTCGGCGGGACAATCCCGCAGCAGGGCGTCGGCTCGGGCGTCATCTACGACGCGGCAGGCTGGATCCTCACGAACCGGCACGTCGTCGAGACCGAGCAGGACACGATCGCCGACCAGCTCGACGTCGAGCTCAAGGACGGTCGGACGTTCGAGGGCAGCGTCTACGGCGTCGACACGCTGACCGACCTTGCGATCGTCCGAATCGAGGCCGACGACCTGCAGGCCGCACCGGTCGGCAGCTCGGCCGACGTGCGCGTCGGCCAGCTCGCGATCGCCATCGGCAGCCCCCTCGGCACGTACTCCAACAGCGTGACCAGCGGGATCATCTCGGCGACTGGTCGAACGGTCGTCGTGCAGGGCGGCGTGCGCCTCAACAACCTCATCCAGACCGACGCGGCGATCAACCCCGGCAACAGCGGCGGCCCGCTTCTCGACGCGGCCGGCCGGGTGATCGGCATCAACACCGCGATCGCCCAGGGCTCGAGCGGCATCGGCTTCGCGATCCCGATCGACATCGCCCGGCCGATCATGATGCAGGCCCTCGCCGGGCGGCCGCTCGAGCGCCCGTACATCGGCATCCGCTTCCGCTCGATCGACTACCAGCTCGCGCAGGAGGAGAGCCTGCCGGTCGACCATGGCGCGCTGATCGGGCCGGCGACGAATGCCGCGGGCGAGGAGCTCCCGGCCATCACGGCCGGCAGCCCGGCGGAGGCCGCCGGCCTGCGGGACGGCGACATCATCGTCAGGATCGAGAGCCAGATGATCGACGCCGAACACCCGCTCGATGCGGTCCTGACCAGCTACGCGCCCGGCCAGACCGTCCGGATGGAGGTCCTCCGCGGCAGCACGAAGCTTCAAGTCAAGGTGACGCTCGGCGTCCGGCCGCCGGATCTCGTCCCCTAGCGCCGCCGCCGGATCTCGACCCCGGCGTACGCCAGCGGCCCCGCGAGCCGGACGTCGGGCTTCCGGACGCGGACCACGATCTCGTCGACGCCCGGGTGCTCCCCCAGGACGGCCCCGGCGATGGCCTCGGCGAGCGCCTCGATGAGGTCGTGGCTGGTCGACTCGACGATCCGCCGGGTCGTGTCGTAGACGGCCCCGTAGTCGACTGTCAACTCGAGCGCGTCGGCCGCCCCGGCTGGCGCGAGGTCCAGCCACAGCTCGACGTCGACCTCGAAGCGCTGCGGCTCGACCTTCTCGTGGGGATGGACGCCGTGCGTCGCCTCGAAGCGCATCCCGGCGAGCATGATCCGATCGCTCATCCGGGCTCGCCCCTGGCCTGGTTCGATCCGCCCGGCCGGCCGCGCACGACGGCGTCCGAGATGCGCGCCGCACGGACGTTCGCCCTGACGTCATGGACGCGCACGACGTCGACCCCGGCCGCGATCCCGAGGGCCGTGGTCGCGAGCGTCGCCTCGAGGCGCTCGTCGGGCGGCAGGTCGAGGACCCGCCCGAGCGTCGACTTGCGCGAGGTGCCGAGCACGATCGGCCGGCCCAGGATACGCAGGCTCGCCAGCCCGCCCAGGAGGGCGAGGTTCTGTTCCGGCGTCTTTCCGAACCCGAAGCCGGGATCGACGAGGATCGCCGACCGGGCGACGCCGGCACGCAGGGCCCGCTCGATCGCGGCCTGCAGGTCGCCGACGATCTCGGACAACAGGTTCGTGTAGTGCGGCTCGGCCCGGTTGTGCATGAGCAGCAGCGGCACCTCACGCTCGGCGGCGACGCGCGCCAGGGCATCGTCCGGCGCGACGCCCCAGACGTCGTTGATCGCGTCCGCGCCCGCGTCGAGCGCCGCGGCCGCGACGGCCGGCTTCGTGGTGTCGATCGTGAACGGCGTCGACGGCAGGGCCGCTCGAAGCGCTCGCAGGACCGGCACGACGCGGGCCGCCTCCTCGGCGGCATCGACCTCGACGTGCCCCGGCCGGGTCGACTCACCACCGACGTCGAGCAGGTCGGCGCCCTCGTCGACCATCGCCCGGGCCTGTCGGACGGCCGCCCCCGCGACCGCTGCCGGGCTGCCATCGCTCCCCGCGAGCAGTCCGTCCCCGGAGAACGAGTCGGGCGTGACGTTGACGATGCCCATCACGAACGTCCGCTCGCCCCAGCGGAATGTCCGCGGCCCAATGCGGGTCTCGCCGAGGTCGCGCGGCACGGACGGCGGGTCGTCTCGGAACGTCACGTCTCGGGCACCTCCGGATCGCGGAGCAGCGGATCGTCCAACCAGCGGCTGCGCGCCTCACCGACGAGGTACAGCGACCCCGCAACGAGGATCGGTCCGTCGCCGGTCTCGACCGCCGTCGCCAGCGCGCGACCGGCGTCGGGCTGGACCTCGAGCGAGACGCCACGTCCGTGGTCGCGCCACGCGGCCGCCAGCACCCCCGCGGGCGTCGCCCGCGGCGAGGCGAGCTGGGTCGTGATGATACGCGCGCCCTCGAGGACCGCTGAAGCCGCGAGCTCGCCGATCACGCCGCTGGCGTCGTGATCGGCCATCGAGGCCTGGACGAGCGTCACCCGGCCGGGCGCGAGGAACGGCCGCAGGTCGTCGAGGGCCGCGGCGAGGGTTGTCGCGCCGGCCGGGTTGTGGGCGCCGTCAAGCAGGACGTCCCGCCCTCCGACGCTCAGCAGCTCGAGCCGGCCCGGCCAGGCGGCGGCGGCGAAGCCCTCACGCCGCGCGGCCGTCGCGGCCGCGA
The DNA here is from genome assembly GCA_035465135.1 of Candidatus Deferrimicrobiaceae bacterium. Classification (GTDB taxonomy): domain Bacteria; phylum Chloroflexota; class Limnocylindria; order Limnocylindrales; family CSP1-4; genus UBA5189. Next base: position 1,893 of record DATHRO010000038.1, on the reverse strand, counting down.
CGATCCCAGCCTGCTCCAGGGCATCGAGCGTGGCATGCGCGACCGCGGCGTTGGCGGCCTGATGGCGACCCCGCAGGCCGATACGCGTGGGTCCCAGGCCGGCGATATCGACGACGATGCCGTCGCGGTCGAGTCCCAGCAGTGACGCCGCGTCAACCTCGGTCAGCGGCGCACCGACGCGCCGGGCACGCCGTCGAACGACCGCCAGCGCCTGACCTGTGGCGCCGGTCACGGCGACGTCGCCGCGGCTGATGATCGCCGCCTTCTCCCGCGCGATCGCGGTGACGGTGGCACCGAGGCGGTCGGTGTGGTCGAGGCTGACGTTCGTGATCACGGCGACGCCGCCATCCCAGGTGTGCGTCGCGTCGAGCCGCCCGCCGAGGCCGACCTCGACGAGCGCAACCCCGACCTCCGTGTCGGCGAAGTGGCGGAAGGCCATCGCTGTCAACAGCTCGAACTCTGTCGCCGGGCCGTGACGCCGCTCGATGCGCTCGGCCGCCCCGAGGACATCGCCGACGAGGCGGGCGAACGTCACGGCATCGACCGGTCGCCCGTCGATCTGGAGCCGTTCCCGGTAGGTCACCAGGTGCGGCTTGGGCGTCGCTCCGACGCGCACGCCGGCGGCCCGCAGGGCGCGCTCGGCGAGGGCGAGGACGCTGCCCTTGCCGTTGGTGCCGGCAACGAGGGCGCCGCGCAGCCCGAGCTGCGGGTCGCCCATCTCGCGCAGGAGGGCCCGTGTCCGAGCCAGCCCCAGACGGATCCCGAATCGCCCGCGCTCGCCTAGGGCGCGCACCGCGGCGTGGTATGCGGCCGCCTCGGCGGCGTCACGCGACCCGGTCGGGCGAGCTCCGGCGGGCCTCAATCGCCGCTCAGCTCCTCCTCGTAGAAGACGCACTGGTTGAAGCGCGGCGAGAGGCAGACGTCGTTGACGTAGCTCTGCTCGAGGTGAACGCCGCCGCGGAGCTGGCAGCGCGAGATGATGCTGTCCTGGCGGACGATGCCCTTGAGCAGGTGCGGAGCGTGGATCGGCAGGGCCCCGCGGCTGCCGGTCACGTAGAAGTGCGGACAGACGTTGCGCCGCAGGTGCGGCAGGCCGAAGGCCCGGGTTCGGGCCGGGTCGGTGCCGGGCCGGCCGACGGGGATGCCCAGCCGACGCTCGGCGCGGCCCGGCTCGGCGGACACGACGCGGTCCACGGGACCCACGATCTGGCCGTCGTCGGTCGACGTCGAGACGGTCATTACCCGCGCGATCGGGCCCAGGCCGAACGGCGGGCGTCCGGGCGCTCGAGGCCCGCGCGTGGTCTTCGGACCGCCTGGCTGCACGACCTCCCTCTCCTCCGCGACCCGTGTCGGCGGCCGCAGGTTGCCAGCGTACACCGCCCGGACGATTGGCCGGTGCAGGGCGACACCTCCGCTCGCTACCTGCCGGCCGGGCGGTCGCCATGCGACGATAGACGCGCATGACCACGCGCCGAGGTCGACCGGACCACGTCCGACGGCGACCACCGTCCACCGGCCGCCCCGCCACGACCGCGCGCGTCGAGGCGCCCGATCGGCGGCGCGTTCGCCAGCACAAGGGCATGTCGGGGCGACGGCGCCGGGCGCCGCTCATCTTGCGGGCCCTGCTGACCCTGTCCGTCGTGATCCTCGCCGGCGCGGCCTTCGTCGCCGCGCGGGGCGGCATCGACCCGATCCTCTCGACGCTCGGTTCGGGCGTCAGCGCGGCCATCGATCGACTCACCGCGACGCCCGTTCCGACGCCGAGCGACGTCCTGCCGACAGACTCGCCGCTGATCACCGGGCCGGCACAGCCGTACACGCGTGAGTCGGCGGTCGACCTCCGCATCACGCTGCCGGCCGAAGTCGCCAGGGACCCAGGCGCCAAAGTCCGCG
>DATHRO010000037.1:0-3345 GCA_035465135.1 Candidatus Deferrimicrobiaceae bacterium | reverse complement strand
CGCCGGCGAAGACGAGCTGGCACGGCTCGTCGAGAGCCACACTCGGCTGGCGGCCAAGCTGGAGCGGCGGAACGTCGAGCTCGGGCGGATCCTCGTTGCGATCGGTCGGACCTCGCCGCGCGATGGCCTCGACCGGCTCGTCAACGAGGCGACCGCGAGCGCGAAGTCGGCGTTCGACATGATCGACGCCTGGATCCACCTCGGCGACCCGGGCGACGTGGCCGAGGAGGAGGTCGTGCCCGGCGAATCGCGCCCCGTTCGCGCGATCCTGGCCCTGCCCGACGAGCGTCTCGGCGTCCTCACCGGCCGGCTGCCCGCGACCCGGACCTGGGACGCGGCCGATCAGGACCTCCTCGAGCTCTACGCCAGCGAGGTCGCGGTGGCAATCCGCAACGTCCAGCTGTTCGACCAGGTCGAGGAGCAGGCGCGCCGGCTGCGCGAGCTCGACGCCGCCAAGGACGACTTCCTGCGGGGCATCAGCCACAACCTGCAGACGCCGCTGACGAGCATCCGGGCCTATGCCGACGCGGTCGCGGCCGAGCGACCCGACCGCCGCCTGTCGATCATCGTCGAGCAGTCGGAGCGGCTCCACCGCATCGTCCGGCAGCTCCTCGCCGTGTCACGCCTCGAGGCCGGCACGCTCCGGCCGCAGACGGAGGTGCTGGGGCTGGCCGGCCGCGTTCGTCGCGCCTGGGAGGCTCTCGGGGCGACCGAGGTCCCGTTCGAGGTGGCCGACGACGCAGCGGGCTGGCTGGCGATCGCCGATCCCGACCAGCTCGACCAGGTGCTGTGGGCGCTGCTCGACAACGCGGTCCGCCACGGCCGCGGGACTCCGGTCGCGGTGACCGTCACCGTCCGGCCGGCCGAGGGCCAGGTCGTCGCGACGATCCGCGACGCTGGTCCCGGGATCCCCGACGAGGACCGGGGGCGGATCTTCGAGCGCTACGGCCGGGGTGGGGCATCCGGGCAGGTCGAGGGCACCGGGCTGGGCCTGTACGTGTCGCGATCGCTGTGCCGGGCGATGGGCGGAGATCTCGTCCTCGAGCCCGACGGCGGCCGGGGCACCGAAACCGGCAGCGCGTTCTCGGTGATCCTGCCCGGCGAGGCACCGACGACCGAGCTGTAGCTCGCGACGGCGGCACATCCGCCACCGGCCGCCTTGCTTGGTGGTGCCCGGACGCCCCACCTTCGACCGGGGCTGCGCTCCGGCTAGTACCAATTGACCGGCCGACCGTGACCACGGAGAAAGTCCGTCGGCAAGGAGATTGGGGAATGCTCGATGCGTGATGGCCAGACCTCGTCTCCGCCTGCCCGGTCGGGCACGCCCGCGAACGCCCGACCGGCGCGCCGGGCAGAGCCTGGCGGAGTTCGCCCTGACCCTGCCGCTCGTCCTCCTGATCGTGCTCTTCGGGGTCGACTTCGGACGGGTGTTCCTCGGCTGGGTGACGCTCACCAACGCGGTCCGCGAGGGCGCGAACTACGCGGCCGTGAATCCGACGGCCTGGGGCACCACACCCAACCTTGTCGCCCAGGCCGAGTACCGGCAGCTGATCGTTGCCGAGACCACCGGGGTCAACTGCACGCTCCCGGCGACGGTCCCCGCGCCGACGTTCCCGAGCGGCCCCGGCATCGGCTCACCGGCAGTCGTCACGATCACCTGTCGCTTCTCGGTCATCACGCCGGTCGTCAGCCTGCTCCTCGGCAGCCAGGTCTCGGTGACCGCCTCGTCGGCGTTCCCGATTCGCACCGGCACGATCACCGGTGTGCCGCTCGCGTCGACGCTGCCCAGCGCGTCGCCGTCGCCCAGCCCGTCACCGACGTCGAGCCCTGACGACGACGCAACCCCGACGCCGGCGCCGACGCCCACACCGTCGCCGAGCCCCGGACCGTCGTCGTCACCGACGCCGACGCCGATTCCGATCTGCACGGTCCCGAACCTGAGCGGCAACACCCGCAACGCGGTCAAGGGCTGGACCGACAACGGCTTCACGGCGGCCAATCTGATCTTCAGCCCGCTCGTGCCGCCGCACTACGTGATCGGGACGCAGACCCTGACCGCCTACACGAGCGCCCCGTGCGACTCGACGATGACGGTGACGCCATGAGGCGGCGCGGCGCGGCGCCAAGCCGGCGATCGAACGGCCAGTCGCTGGCGGAGTTCGCGATCGTCTTCCCGATCATGATCTTCGTGCTCGTCGCGTTCGTGGAGATCGGGCGGGCCGTCCATGCCTACACGACGTTGACGAACGCCGCCCGCCAGGGCGCCCGGGTCGCGGTCGTGAACCAGATCGGCTACGCGACTGAGTGCGACACCAGCCGCCCGATCGAGGATCCGGCCGACGCCCACTGGTCGGTCGTCGGCTGCGCCGTCGCCGCCGGCTCGACGCTGGGCATCGACGCGAGTGCCGTCAGCCTCTCGTTCGCGGCCCCACCGGGCACGACGCTGAGTTGCTCCCCGACCCTCCGGATCGGCTGCATCGCCAGCGTGACGGTCGACTACTCGTTCCAGCCGATCACGCCGCTGGTGAGCGTCGTCATCGGCCCGATCTCGATGACCTCGACGTCGCAGATGCCGATTGAACGGGTGTTCCCGTGAACAGACCGGCGACGGCCGCGCGCAGCCGCGGGGCGGGCGGGCGCCAGGCCGGCCAGGCCATCGCCGTCATGCTGGCGGCGATCCTGGCCGCGGTGGCCGTGCTGGCCCTGATCATCGACGGCGGCAACGTCCTGGCCCACCAGCGAGTATCCCAAGCCGGCGCCGACGCCACGTCCGAGTCCGGGGCCATCCTGCTGGCCCATCGCCTGGCCGGAGCGACCGAGCCGGCCGGGGGCTGGGACGCGAACATCGCGGCGAAGCTCAAGGAGACCGCGACGGCCAACAACATGACCGTCGGCGTCGCCTACTACACCGACATCTGCGGCATCCCACTCAAGGCCGACGGGACGGCCGCGCTCGATGCTGACGGGCGCGAGGATCTGGCGTCCGCGCTCGAGGTCGGCAACACCGGCAACCTCATGCCCGGCGGCGCCGCCACAACACCCGACTGCCCCAACCGCCAGGTCGGCCCGGTGGCCGGCGTGCTCGTCGTCGCCGAGACCGAGATCGATGCGTACGTGGCCCGAGCGATCGGGATGCCGACGTTCACGATCTCGACGCGAGCGACCGCGGTGACCGGCTACCTCCAGGGCTTCTGCGACGCGAGCGAGGGCGTCTACGGCGCCCTGCTGCCGGTCGCCTTCCCGGTCAACGTCATCAACTGCAACGGGACGAACGCCCCCAACCCGACCGACACCGGCACGCCGTGGACCTGGAACACGGTCGTCAAGATCCCACTCTGCAACAAC